>NZ_UEXF01000016.1:0-86690 GCF_900127505.1 thiotrophic endosymbiont of Bathymodiolus puteoserpentis (Logatchev)
TGGTGAAGTTTATGCCGATAGTGCTTATGCTAACAAGAAAAACGATGAAAAACTTGGTAAACAAAATAACAAAGTTCTACACAGGGCTTACAGAAATACACCACTTACAGACAGGCAAAAACAAGAGAATAAACAGCGATCATCCATTCGCTATATTGTTGAACGCACTTTTGGCTTACTCAAACAACATCATCGATTAGCCAAGGCAAGATACCTTGGATTAGAAAGAAACAAAACTAGAGCGCAACTTATTGCTATGAGTCACAATCTTAAAACTGGGATGAATATTTTTAAACAAATGCGAAGTCTAGGGGATTGTTACGCCCAATGAGTGGGAGAGGACTAAAAATAGGGAAATAAAGCAATAAACAGCTGGGAAAATAAGGTTTTTTTTGGACTTTATGAAAAAATAAAGGTAGTTTTGAAAATATTTTTGAAAAAATCTAAAAATTAAAATTAGGGTGGAGAATTATGAGTTATGCAAAAGTTTCAAGTATAATATGTAATTTATGATTAAATTGATATTTAGAACATTACCAATTTTATTCTTTTTAATTGGTTGTTCGTCTATACCTGAATACATTGGTACAAAATCTACTAATAATGCAGTGTTACAAGGCACAGTCACTCCTAATATTTTTTCAGCACTCGCAAATAATTCTCTTACAACCGTAGTGGTGAATGGTGGATTCGCAAATAAATTCTACTTAACGCCAGGAGAGCATTTTGTTAAAGTGCATTCGAAATCGCTATCTATATTTTCCCCATTAAGCGCAAAACATGAAATGTTTATAACCTTAGAAGCCGGGAAAAAGTACAAAATTACTTCTACATCTTCAATTACTACAAGTACTGTAATTTTTTATCTATTTGATGTAACAGGCGAAAAGGAAAAATTACTAATGAAAGAAACTGTGAGGGGGTATCTATGAAGAAAATAATCATTTATGTATTATGTATTTTTACTATATCTTGTGTATCAATCCCAAACTTTGATAAAGTTCGGGGTAATAGTGGTCAAAATGTTGCGATTGCGGGAATGACTTTTATACCTTCTGGGGATATAGTATGGGATATAGTAAGACAGCACACTTATCAAGCAGTGTTATTCAATAGAAATAAAGATGAAACATTAATCACAACTGTTGAAACTTTTAACCTACCTGAAGAAATAAACAAGGAAAAATTTCTGTCTTTTGCTAAAGATATAGAAAAAAAAGCCTTGAAGACCGGTAGATTTGAACGCATTACTGAGTTTATAAACTCTTATAATCATAAAGGCGCAACATGTGTTAAACATATTGCATCAAGTAAAGATTATGGGGCAAAAAGAGATGGGCAATATACAATATTTGAAGTTTATGGTATGTATTGCATGCACCCAAACAATAATAATATTGGTCTTTTTATTCAGTTGTCAAGAAAAGCACCACTTGATCAAAAAAATCAATTATTTAAGCAACTGGGTCAAGATTTATTGGATTCTATAGTTTTTAAGCCTTATAAAATTTAAAAATAGTTTTTTAAAATCATGTCAAAATAAATACCCCTGCCTCCGCTTCTTGTTCATCGCATGAACAAAGTTTTACAAAGCGGAAATTTTAATATCAACAGCATGGTTTTCAATTCTTGAGATTGAGGATTTTTTAGTGCTTAATTTTTTGGCAATGTATTCTCTTGAGTAAGCGTCAGTTTTTAGAAAATTTTATACCTTTGCTTTTTCTTTTATCAATATATTTTTGTAAATCACTCATTGAAAATGCCTTCTCTTTCTTATGCAAGAAATTTATAAATTGCAAGCATAAAAACCATTTTTATGGGTTTTTGTTGATATGTTAGACGCAGCCAGTTGGTTGTGGCATGCCACCGTATTTAGTGATGGGTTTCATTGGACCAGTCAACCATTCTTTAAATAAGATTTTCTTGTCAATGCCAACAACTTTAGCAAAGGTTCTAATGGGCGGGACTGATGAATTCTCAGCAAAATATTCTCTGGCTACCATAATTTGATTCACCATACTTTCAGTTAACTCTATATCGTCTTCTTTTGCCATTTCAAACATTACTTCTTCACTCCAGATGCTTGGGTCAACTAAATATCCATTTCCAGTTCTTTCTAATGCCATTTTTCATTCCTTTTAAATGTTCTAAATCAAACGATATTATATAGGCATTGCCTTGGTCATTTACTTGGTTTTTATAAGTGCTTTTAAATAGGTATAATTTAACGCCTATGGATTGGATGCAATTGACACTTAATACTTCAAAGGAGCAGGCTGATTTCGTCAGTGAAGTTTTAATGGGTTTAGAGTGTGTTTCGGTTACTTTTAGTGATACATTTGACGATGAGATTTTTGAGCCACCAGTGGGTGAAACGCCCTTATGGCAGAATGTAACAGTTACTGCATTGTTTACTATTGGCACTGATGAGGGCGCTATCAAAGAGTCTTTGCAACAAATTTGCGGTATTGATAAAGTAACTTTTTCTTTATTGAAAGACAGAGTTTGGGAAAATGAGTGTAAAAAAGATTTCCATGCAATGCAATTTGGCAAGCGTGTTTGGATTTGTCCATCGTGGGAAGATAGCGCTCAATTGCCTGATGGCGCGGTAGTGATTAATATGGATCCAGGGTTAGCATTTGGCACTGGAACACACCAAACTACGGATCTGTGTTTGCAGTATTTGGATGAGAACCCGCCTATAGGGCAAAGCGTCATTGACTATGGTTCGGGCACAGGAATTTTGGCAATTGCTGCTGTTAAGTTGGGCGCTAATCAAGCTTTTTGTGTGGATAATGACCCGCAGGCGGTTCTTGCTACACGCAGTAATATTGAAAATAATCAAGAAGAGGCTAAAATTATTGCCCTACACACTAATGATGAAGGGCAGTTGGAAAAAGCGGACTTATTGATTGCTAATATTTTGGCAAAACCTTTAGTGGGCTTGTGTGAACACTTTTCTAAGTTGGTTAAACTGGGCGGGCAACTTGTTTTGTCGGGTATCTTGCACGAGCAATTGGAGACAATATTGGATGCCTATGGCGAGTATTTTTCAAAGTTAAAAGTAGTGCAAAAAGAGGATTGGTGTCGAGTAAATGGAATTAGAAAATAAAAAAATGAGTAAGCAAATAAAAGCAGTATCGTTAATCTCAGGAGGATTAGATTCACTTTTAAGCACTAAATTATTGCTTGACCAAGGCATACATGTGGAAGGTATTAACTTTTTTACAGGCTTTTGTGTGGAAGGACATACCCACGCCATTCGCAAACAAAAAAAAGACAAACCAAAACGCAATAATGCGCTATGGGTGGCAGAGCAATTAGGTATTAAATTACATATTATTGATGTGATTGAAGAGTATCGTGATGTTCTTCTAAACCCTAAACATGGTTATGGTAAGAATATGAATCCCTGTCTTGATTGTAAGGGGTTTATGGTGAAAAAAGCCAAGCAGTGGATGCTTGAGCATGATTTTGATTTTATTATTACTGGTGAGGTGATGGGACAACGCCCTATGTCTCAACGCAAAGAGACCATGCCGATTGTGCAAGCAGAGTCAGGCGCTAATGACTTGTTATTGCGACCTTTATGTGCCAAGCACCTGCCAGAAACCAAAGCAGAAATTGAAGGTTGGGTGGATAGAGAGAAATTATTAGATTTCTCAGGTAGGACGCGCAAACCACAAATGGCTTTAGCTAAGCAGTACGGCTTTGAAGATTATGCCACGCCAGCAGGAGGTTGTTGTTTTTTAACGGATAAACAATATTCGGATAAACTGGTGGATATGTGGCAATCACGCGGTAATCGCGAGTATCAACTTGATGACTTAATGATGCTTAAAGTGGGTAGGCACATTCGTCCAAATCCTCGTTTTAAAATGATTGTTGCTAGAGAAGAAGGTGAAGTTAAATTCCTAGAAGGCTATCGCAACCAATATGCAAATCTATATCCAACTAGTTGTAATGGTCCGTTGGCATTGATTGATGGTGAACCAAATCAAGAAGACTTGCAAATTGCCGCTAAAATATTAGCACGCTATTCTCAAGGTAGAGATGAGCACAGTGTGGATGTGGAAGTAAGATTAGATTCTGGTATTATGCAAACACTGAGTGTTAAGCCGTTTTCTAATGATGAAATCAAAGAAGAGTGGATGGTTTAACCGCCACCAACTGCTTTAATAATCTCACAAATATCCCCCTCATTTAGGGTGAATTTAGCATGCCTAGATTTAGGAATAATTGCTCTATTGACTTCTAATGCAATGCGTTGGTTTTGGAGTGTAAGCTTTGTAATTAAATCAGCAGCGCTTGATTTGTCGTCAATTTCTAATGGTGAGCCATTGACTTGCAAAATCATTTATCCATCTTGCCAATAGCACAAGAAACGAATGATTTTGCTTTTGCTTTTGCGGAGCTAAGGCCGTGTACAGAATCGGTTTCAGGATAGCCCAAGCCAAGTAAAACTTTAGTTACCTCATCGCGTTTGTTGTCTTCAATATTGATATTGACAACGCCTTGTTCCACCTCAACCTTAACACTATCGGTGTTAAATTCTGCGTTAAGTTTTTTGGTAATTGTGCCTGCACAACCGCCACATTTAATGTTTTCAACCGTGATATTCATAACATTTTCCTTTAAAATAATTAAGGTTATTATATCAATTTTGACATCAGATTACACATCAGTTGTGGTAAAATTTCTCAAGTTTTTATTCAGGAGTATTTTGGTGTCACAAGTTGCCTTATTAGCATTAGAAGATGGTCAGATTTTCAAAGGAAAATCAATTGGTGCTAATGGCAATACAGTTGGCGAGGTGGTGTTTAATACTTCAATGACAGGCTACCAAGAAATCCTAACTGACCCTTCTTATGCCAAGCAAATTGTAGCACTGACTTATCCGCATATTGGCAATACTGGCACTAACTTAGTTGATGAAGAGTCTGGAGAAATTTATGCCTCAGGTTTAATCATTCGTGATTTGCCACTCCTACATAGCAACTGGCGTAGCGAAATGCCACTGGATGAATATCTATCTGCTAACAATATTGTTGCCATTAGTGATATTGATACTCGTGCGCTAACACGGCATCTGCGTGAGAAAGGCGCGCTTAAAGGTTGTATTATTGCAGGTGAGGATATCGATGAAGCCACAGCAGTTTCTAAGGCGCAAGCATTCGCAGGTCTTAAAAATATGGATTTGGCAAAGGTAGTCTCAACCACTAAGCAGTATAGATTTAATGAGGGTTCTTACTCTCTTGAAAAGGGTGAATTTAACCCACTTGATGCAAAATTTAAAGTGGTTGTATATGATTACGGTGTAAAGAAAAATATTTTAAGAATGTTGGTTGACCGTGGCTGTGATTTAACGGTGGTTAATGCTCAAACGCCAGTTAAGGATGTTTTGGCAATGGATCCTGATGGTGTGTTTTTATCTAATGGTCCAGGTGACCCTGAGCCGTGCGATTACGCAATTAAAAACATTCAGACCTTATTGGAAAAAAATATGCCAATGTTTGGCATTTGTTTAGGTCATCAATTGTTGTCGCTAGCAAATGGTGCAACTACTGAGAAAATGGGGATTGGCCATCATGGCGCTAACCACCCTGTACAAGATTTAAGCTCTAAACAGGTGATGATTACCTCACAAAATCACGGTTTTTCTGTATCGTACAATGATATGCCAAGCCATCTTGAGGTAACACACAAATCGTTATTTGACAATACCATTCAAGGTATCAGAGTGACCGGCAAGAAAGCATTTGGCTTTCAAGGACACCCCGAAGCATCGCCAGGACCACATGATATGAGCCATTTATTTGATACATTTATACAGGAGATTAGTCAATGAAAAATTTATTAATAAGTTCTTTGTGTTTAATATTTAGCATGATAGTCATAGCTGAAGAAGAGTTTGACCCATTTGAAGAAACCAACAGAGTAATCTTTGAATTCAACCAAGATTTAGATGAGACATTGTTTGAACCAGTTGCTAAATCCTATCAAGAGAATGTAGCTAAACCAGTGCAAAATCGAGTGAGTGATTTTTCTTCTAATATCGGTGATATTGGCACATTGGGTAATGAGATTGCGCAGTTTGAACTAATTAATAGTGCTAGTACATTGGGTAGGGTTTTGATTAACTCCACTGTGGGATTGTTTGGTTTATTTGATGTGGCAAGTGACTGGGGCCTAGAAAAAACAGAGGAAGATTTTGGACAAACGCTGGCAGTCTGGGGTACACCGGAGGGCTCTTATGTGGTGTTACCGGTATTAGGTCCTTCAACATTGCGTGATGCAACAGGCAAGGTGGTAGATGTTGCTCAAAGGGTGGAACGAACTGAAAAATTAAAGACTGCACAAGAGGCTGGTGTAATTGCGCTGCAGGCTGTTGATACGCGTGTTAAATTATTACCAGTAATTGATTTGATTAGACAATCAGATGACCCATATGTTGCCGTTCGTTCTTCTTATTTGCAAAAGCGTAAGCATGATATATATAACGGTAATCTTCCTGAAGATGATGAATTTTAAATAATAGATAATGCCTAAAAGACAAGATATAAAAAGTATTTTAATTATTGGTGCAGGTCCTATTGTTATTGGGCAGGCGTGTGAATTTGATTATTCAGGTGCGCAAGCTTGTACGGCATTACGAGAAGAAGGCTATCGTGTTATTTTGGTCAATTCTAATCCTGCTACTATTATGACCGACCCGCAAATGGCAGATGCGACTTATATTGAGCCGATTGAGTGGCGTACGGTAGAAAAAATCATTGAAATTGAAAAACCCGATGCTTTGTTACCTACTATGGGCGGACAAACTGCACTAAATTGTGCACTAGATTTAGAGCGTCATGGTGTATTAGAAAAGCACGGCGTTGAGATGATTGGTGCTAAGAAAGAAGCCATTGATAAAGCAGAAGATCGTGATTTGTTCCGTGAAGCAATGCTTAAAATTGGTCTTGATATGCCTAAAGCAGCAGTTGCACATAATATGGAAGAAGCATTTGCTGTCCAAGAAACCGTGGGCTTTCCAACCGTTATTCGTCCCTCCTTTACGATGGGTGGTTCAGGTGGCGGTATTGCCTATAACAAACAAGAATTTGTTGAGATTTGTGAGCGTGGTTTGGATTTATCACCAACGAATGAGTTGTTGGTTGAAGAGTCGATTTTGGGCTGGAAAGAATTCGAAATGGAGGTGGTGCGTGACACCAAAGACAACTGTATTATCATTTGTTCAATTGAGAATTTTGACCCAATGGGTATTCATACAGGTGATTCAATTACGGTTGCACCTGCACAAACTTTAACAGATAAAGAATACCAAGTGATGCGTAATGCCTCACTGGCAGTACTTAGAGAAATTGGCGTGGATACAGGTGGCTCGAATGTGCAATTTGCACTTAATCCCGAAGACGGTCGCCTGACTATTATTGAGATGAATCCACGCGTGTCTCGTTCGTCCGCCTTAGCCTCAAAAGCAACAGGTTTTCCTATTGCTAAAGTGGCTGCAAAGCTTGCAGTGGGCTATACTTTAGATGAGCTTGACAATGATATTACTGGCGGTAAAACCCCCGCTTCATTTGAACCAAGCATTGATTATGTGGTCACCAAAATTCCAAGATTTGCCTTTGAAAAATTCCCTAAAGCCGATGACCGCTTGACCACACAAATGAAGTCGGTGGGTGAGGTAATGGCAATAGGATCAACTTTCCAAGAGTCTTTGCAAAAGGCTTTACGCGGTTTAGAGACCGACAAAGTTGGCTTAGACCCAATGGTTGATTTGGGTGCTGATGACGCTAAAAATAAAATTAGGTCAGAATGTATCACTGCACGCGGCGAGCGTATTTTCTATTTAGCCGATGCATTTAGATTAGGCATGAGCTTGGACGAAGTATTTGACTTATCTAAAGTTGACCCATGGTTTTTGGCACAAATCCAAGACATCGTCTCCAGTGAAATGCAAGTTAATGGTAGCAATATTATTGATATTGATGCTAGAGAATTATTTTTGTTAAAACGCAAAGGTTTCTCTGATGCACGCTTAGCGCAGTTGTGCAATTGCAGTGAGTCATCTGTGCGTGAGCGTCGCAAAGCACTCAATGTAAAGCCTGTTTTTAAGCGCGTTGATAGTTGTGGCGCTGAGTTCGATACGCAAACGGCATATTTATATTCTACTTACCAACAACAATGTGAGGCCAACCCGACCGATAAGAAAAAGATTATGATATTGGGTGGTGGACCGAACCGTATTGGACAGGGTATTGAATTCGACTACTGTTGTGTACACGCATCTTTAGCATTGCGTGGCGATGGTTATGAAACTATTATGGTGAATTGCAACCCTGAAACGGTTTCTACCGATTATGATATTTCTGACCGCTTATATTTTGAGCCATTAACGCTTGAAGATGTGTTGGCAGTGATTGATATTGAAAACCCAGATGGTATCATCGTGCATTATGGTGGACAAACGCCACTTAAATTAGCTGGCGCCTTAGAAAAGAGCGGTGCAAAAATTATCGGTACCAGCCCTGATGCTATTGATTTGGCAGAAGACCGTGAGCGTTTTTCGAAGATGCTACAAGAATTAGAGCTAAAACAACCCCTAAATGGTACGGCGCGTTCATTAGAACAAGCACAAGACATTGCTGATGGTATTGGTTTCCCGTTGGTGGTTCGTCCATCCTATGTATTGGGTGGTCGTGCAATGGAAATTGTTTATGACAAAGACAATCTTGAGCATTATATGCACACCGCAGTAAAAGTTTCGAACGACTCACCAGTGTTGTTAGATTCATTCCTTGATCATGCGATTGAAGTAGATATTGATGTTATTTCTGATGGCGAGGATGTGGTGATTGGTGGCATTATGCAACACATTGAGCAAGCAGGTATTCACTCAGGTGATTCGGCTTGTTCATTGCCACCTTATTCTTTGCCAAATGATGTGCTGGATGAGATGCGTGAGCAAGTAATTGCCATGGCAAAAAAACTCAATGTAATTGGTTTGATGAACACACAGCTTGCTTATCAAGACGATGAAATTTATATTATTGAAGTTAATCCTCGTGCATCACGCACCGTGCCATTTGTCTCTAAGGCGATCGGCGCACCACTGGCTAATATTGCAGCACGCGTAATGGCAGGTAAAACATTAAAAGAATTAAACTTTACAACAGAAATTATTCCACAACATTTTAGCGTGAAAGAAGCCGTATTTCCATTCAATAAGTTTTTGGGTGTTGACCCAATTTTAGGCCCTGAAATGCGTTCAACAGGCGAAGTAATGGGTGTGGGTGATGATTTTGCTTCTGCTTTTGATAAGGCGCAACTTGCCGCAGGTTCTCGTGCACCCACACAAGGCAAGGTATTTATTAGTTTGCGTAAATTAGACCGTGATGACTTGGTTGAGCTGGGCAAGCGCTTGATAGCGCAAAGTTTTAATTTGGTTGCAACGCGTAGCAATAAAGAAGCCTTAACTGATGCAGGCTTAGAATGCGAAACGATTAATAAAGTATCTGAAGGTTCGCCACATATTGTTGATATGATTAAGAATGATGAGATTGATTTGATTATTAATTCTACAGAAGACACGCAAGGTGTGGAAGATGCTGCAGAAATTCGTCAACAAGCTTTGGTGCATAAAGTTGTTTGTACCACGACAGTAGCCGCTGCTTTTGCTATACTTGATGGCTTAAGAACGCATAATGAAATTTCTGTTAGAACAATACAATCATTAAACAATTAGAGGTATTTTTATGCAAACTATCCCAATGACTGTTGCCGGTAGCAAAGCTTTAGAGGCAGAATTGCTAAATCTGAAAGATATTGAGCGTCCACGCATTGTTGAAGAAATTGCCACAGCCCGTGCACATGGTGATCTTAAAGAAAATGCTGAATATCACGCCGCCAAAGAAGAGCAGGGTTTTATTGAAGGGCGTATTAAAGAGATTCAGTCAAAACTCTCATGTATGCAAGTCATTGATGTGAGTAAACTCAATCAAGATGGAAGATGTGTATTTGGCACCACGGTTACTTTAATGAATCTTACAGATGAGTGTGAAATAATCTATCAGATTGTTGGTGAAGATGAAGCTGACATAAGCCAAAACAAAATCTCTTGTCACAGTCCAATTGCCAGTAGCATAATGGGCAATGAAGAGGGCGATGAGGTAACAGTGAAAGCCCCTAAAGGGGATATTGTTTATGAAATACTGGAAGTTCAATATATTTAATCTATTGAAAAAATATACTTATAACCCCATATATCTTGGCTAGGATTGCCAAAATGATCAACTAACCGCGAGGATGGTGCTTGCTATGTTGTGATTTAAGCTGAGTATTTTGAATATGGGTGTATATTTGTGTCGTGGAAATATCACTGTGTCCCAACATTAATTGCACACTACGCAAGTCTGCACCGCTTTGTATCAGATGTGTGGCAAAAGCATGACGCAAAGTGTGGGGCGATAGTGGTTTGTCGATACCTGCTCTAATGGCATATGCCTTAATAATATAAAAGAAATTTTGTCGACTCATCCCCGCACCACGATTGCTTAAAAAATAAGCATCAGTTTGTCCATTTTTAAGTAAAAAAGGTCTGGATTTATTTTCATAAATACCTAAATAATCTATTGCCACTTCGCCCATCGGCAACATACGCTCTTTATTGCCTTTGCCGTGAAGTCGAATGTATTCTTCATTCAGATTGATATTGTGGTAACTTAGATTAATCAGTTCAGAAACACGCAATCCACAAGAATACAGTAACTCTAACATAGCTCGGTCACGCAGTCCAAAAATGGTTTTTTTATCAGGCGTGTCTAACAGTTGTTCAACTTCTTGAATGTTTAAAAAAATAGGTAATTTTTGTATTTGTTTCGGGTGGTGTAATTTTTCACATGGATTGTTACTCATTATTTTTTGAGTAACAAGATATTGATAAAACACTCGCAAGCAAGTTAAGATACGCGCTTGTGTTGCAGGGTTGAGATTGCGATGCTTAAAGTAGGCGTTAATATCTTTATCGCTAATTTTTGTTAACGAACCGTCCAACCATTTTGAGAATAATTTAAGGTCAGAACGATATGCCGATAGCGTATTTTGACTAACGCCTGATGAGAGCCAGTAATGGTCAAGAAATTTATCAACAAGTATCGGATTGTTTTTCATGCTTGAATTTTAGATAAAAATACCAAGTAAAAGTAATATTTTCAAAGTGAGGAAGGCAAGGCTTTCCTCACTTTGAAAATATTACAAACAAAAAAATACCGACTGATTGTCGGTATTTTGTAAGAATGGTGATTTTTTATTTCTTAATTGCCAACTTTTCTTTAATTCTTGCAGCTTTACCCGTAAGACCACGAAGATAATAAAGTTTCGCTTGGCGAACTTTACCACGACGCTTGACTTCAACTGAGTCAATCATTTTAGAATGTGTTTGGAAAATACGCTCAACACCTTCACCGTGAGAAATTTTTCTTACTGTGAATGCTGAACCAATACCACGATTTTTCTTCGCAATAACAACACCCTCAAATGCCTGTAATCTTTCGCGTTCACCTTCGCGTACTTTAACTTGAACAACAACAGTATCACCTGATGAAAATTCAGGAATATCTGCCCTTAGTTGTTCTTTTTCAATTTGGTCGATTAAATTCATCGGATTTCCCCCTTCTTTCTCTGTCGTAAAAAGCAACAATTATACAGTGATTATGTTTACTAGACAAGGCGAATTTATGGCATAATTACACACTTTGTATTTAAGCGTTTAAGAGCGATGGGAAAAGTAACTGGCTTTAAGGAATTTGACAGAAAAACAGAGGATTATCGTCCTGTTGAATTGCGACTTAAAGATTATGGTGAAATCTTCACAGGTGCGCATAATACGCTACACTTGCAAGAACAAGGTGCAAGATGTATGGATTGCGGTGTGCCGTTTTGTCAATCAGATAACGGCTGTCCTGTTGATAACTTAATTCCTGAATGGAATGACTTGGTTTATCATGATAAATGGCAGGCCGCATTAACGCGCTTACACAAGACCAATAATTTTCCAGAGTTTACAGGCAGAGTTTGCCCTGCACCTTGCGAAGGATCCTGTGTATTAGGGTTGAACAACCCAGCTGTTACTATTAAGAATATTGAACAGGCGATTGTTGACAAAGGTTTTGAAGAGGGCTGGATTCAGCCAACGAAGGTTGAATACCGCACAGGTAAGAAAGTAGCAGTGATTGGTTCTGGTCCTGCAGGTTTGGCAGCAGCAGAAGAACTTAATAAATTGGGTTATAATGTTACCGTGTTTGAGCGTGCTGAGCGCGTTGGTGGTTTACTTATGTATGGTATTCCTAATATGAAACTTGGCAAAGATGTAATTGATCGTCGTGTGAATTTACTTAAACAATCGGGTATTGAATTTATTACTAATGTGGATGTAGGTAAAGATGTCAGTGTTACACAATTACAAAATGATTTTGATGCCTTGGTTTTTACTACAGGTGCAACGCAGGCTCGTGACTTACCAGTAGATAATCGTGATGCAGATGGTGTGCACTTGGCGATGGAGTATTTAACCAAGAGCACACAAAGCCTATTAAATACTGGCAGCGCTGATAATTCTGATTTGTCAGCCAAAGACAAAGATGTGATTGTGATTGGTGGTGGCGATACTGGCACTGATTGCATTGGTACAGCATTACGCCAGGGCGCCAAATCAATTGTAAATTTTGAACTTATGGGTCAGCCACCTGAAACTCGTGCAGACAATAACCCTTGGCCACTATGGCCATTGATTTATCGTGTGGACTATGGACATGCTGAAGCCCAAAAAGTATTTGGTGAAGACCCAAGGCAATATCATCTAATGACTAAATCATTCGTCAAAGATGAGAGTGGCAAAGTTATAGGTCTTAATACAGTGAATGTTAATTTCAAAGATGGACAGTTAATTGAACAGATAGGCAGTGAAAAAAGGTGGGATACACAACTAGTGTTGCTATCAATGGGTTTTGTTTCTCCTGAACACTATTTGAGTAATGATGCTAATATCGCACTTGATGAGCGTGGTAATTACCAGGCCAACTATGGTGAGTATGCTACTTCTCAAACAGGTATCTTTACCGCAGGTGATTGCCGTCGTGGTCAATCATTAGTCGTGTGGGCAATCAATGAAGGACGCGGTGTTGCCACTAAAGTTAATGAATATTTAGCATGAAATACTTGTTAATATCGCTCCTAATAATTGCAATTAGCATGATCGTTGTTGGTATGACTAATGCCATTATTGCCCCTATACTAACTGGCGTTGGCTTTATTATTATTGCACTGATTTTGAAAAAATAAGTGCAACTTCTTGTTACTTTATACCCCCTAAGGGATAGTCACCAATACCACTAATAAATCACCAATAAATAGCGGATTTTCTTACATCTTGCGTATAATTTATTCCGTTCACATTTCCTTTTCTTGAGGACAAGGAAATTTATTAAAACTATTGGAGAAATAAAATGGCAAAAGAGTTATATAACACACCCAACCTTGATGAGTTGGAAAATGGTCCTTGGCCTTCGTTTGTAACAGGTCTTAAGCGTTTAGCACAAGATGATCATGATGGTGCAAGCATGGTTCGTGATGTACTGGCAACATTAGAAACATCGTATGTAACTAAAAAAGGTTACTGGAAAGGTGGTACTGTTGGTGTTATCGGGTACGGTGGTGGTGTAATCCCACGTTTTAACGAGCTTAAAGACGAGAATGGTGAATTTAAATTTAAAGATGCAGGTGAATTTCACACTTTAAGAATTCAACCACCAGCAGGTATGCACTACACATCTAAGTTATTAAGAGATATGTGTGATACTTTTGTTGATAATGGCGGTTCTGGTTTGATTGCTTTTCACGGTCAGTCAGGCGATATTATGTTCCAAGGCGCAACTGAAAAAACCACACAAACTATTTTTAACGGGCTTAACGACATTGGCTTTGATATGGGTGGTGCGGGTCCTGCGGTTCGTACGGGTATGTCATGTGTGGGCGCAGCGCGTTGTGAAATGTCAAACACTAATGAGCAGGCAGCACTTAGAACATTAGTCAATGCATTCCTTGATGATATGCACCGTCCAGCATTACCATATAAAATGAAATTTAAAGTTTCAGGTTGTGCTAATGACTGTATGAACTCTATTGAGCGTTCAGACTTTGCAACTATTGGTACTTGGAGAGATGATATTAAAATTAACCAAGACGCATGGAAAGCCATGGTTGCTGATAAAGGTATGGATTATGTTGTTGACAACATTACTTCTCGTTGTCCGACACAATGTATGAAAGTTGAAGCCGACACTTCATTGACAATTGATAATAAAAATTGTGTTAAGTGTATGCATTGTTTAAATGTAACTTCACCGTTAACGCATCACTATATTAAAGACGCATCAGAAGGTGCAATCTTAGCAACAGGTGATGACAAAGGTGTAACAATTTGTATGGGTGGTAAGCGCACACTGAAAATCGGTGATTTATTCGGTACAGTTGTTGTTCCATTTATGAAACTTGAAACTGAAGAAGACTACGAAGCAATTGAAGAATTAGCAGGTGAAGTTATTGACTTCTTTGCTGAGAATGCGCTAGAACACGAGCGTACTGGTGAAATGATTGAGCGTATTGGTATTGTTAACTTTATGGAAGGTATTGGCTTAGATGTTAATCCAAATATGGTTGATTCACCACGCTATATGTCTTATGTTCGTATGGACAAGTGGGACGAAGAAGCGGTTAAGTGGTTTGAGAATAAAGCCGAAGCAAACGCATAATTTTTAATTACACAAACTATTAAGGAGAAACTATTATGGCTGAACCAGTAAGAATGCCTATCGAATCAGGCTGTCCTGATCCTATTCAATACATGCACCCAACCATGCGTCGTAACTACGGTCAGTGGGCTTTTCATGACCGTCCTCGTCCAGGTGTATTACACCATACTTCAAAGCACAATGAAGAAGTTTGGACTGTTCGTTGTGGTACACAAAGACAAATGGATGTTTACACGATCAAAAAATTAGCAGATATTGCTGATGAGTTTGGCGATGGTTTTATTCGTTTTACCATTCGTTCAAATGTTGAATTTATGGTGGACACTGAAGCAAAGGTCAATCCTTTGATTGAAGCGCTAGAATCTGCTGGTTTCCCAGTAGGTGGCACAGGTCCGACGGTATCAATGATTTCACACACACAGGGTTGGTTACACTGCGATATTCCAGGTACTGATGCATCTGGTGTTGTGAAAGCATTGATGGATGATTTGCATAGTGAATTTATTAAAGAAGAAATGCCTAACCGTGTACACATGACTACTTCATGTTGTCAGATTAACTGTGGTGGTCATGGTGACATTGCGATTAATATCCAGCATACTAAGCCACCTAAGATTAATCACGATTTAGTGGCTAATGTTTGTGAACGCCCAACGGTTGTTGCGCGTTGTCCAGTTGCTGCGATTCGTCCAGCGATGGTTAACGGCAAACCAACATTGGAAGTTGATGAGAAGAAGTGCATCTGTTGTGGTGCATGTTTCCCACCATGTCCGCCAATGCAAATTAATGACCCTGAGCATTCTAAGATTGCTATCTGGATCGGTGGTAAGCACTCAAATGCTCGCTCTAAACCTTCATTCCAAAAGTTAGTAGCAGCAGGACTGCCAAACAACCCGCCAAGATGGCCGGAAGTTGGTGCAGTGGTTAAGAAAATTTTAGCAGTCTATAAAGGCGATGCTCGTGACTGGGAAAGAGTTGGCGAATGGGTTGATCGTATCGGCTGGCCGGCATTTTTTGAAAAGACTGGACTACCGTTTACTAAATTCCATGTTTCTGACTGGAAAGGTACGCGTCACCAGCTAAATTCATCTGCTTATATCCGTTTCTAGGGAGCGTTTAAATGAAGATTTCTATTCAAATTAACGAAGGCCCTTATCAGCACCAAGCGTCTGATACCGCATATCAATTTGCCAAAGCAGCGATTGCAAAAGGACACGAGATTTTCCGTGTGTTTTTCTATCACGATGGCGTAGATAACGCATCACGCTTCACCATCCCACCACAAGACGATCGCAATGTGGTTAATAATTGGGCTAGCCTAGACATTAAGAATGCTGACGGCGAACCTGAGTTGGTGGTTTGTGTGGCTGCTGCGCTTCGTCGTGGCATGTTAGATGAAGGTGAAGCGGGTAAGAATGGTATTGATGGTAATAATATCCATCCAGCTTTTCGTATTTCAGGCTTAGGTCAGTTAATTGAAGCGGGTATTCAGTCTGATCGTTTGGTGGTATTTGGAGACTAGTATGAGCACAAAGAAATTTATGTATTTAAACCGTAGGGCACCTTATGGTAGTGTGTATGCATTAGAGTCGTTAGAAGTGGTATTGATTGCCGCTGCTTTTGACCAAGATGTCTCTTTATCATTTATTGATGATGGTGTGTATCAACTTGTTGAAGGTCAAAACCCTGAAGGTATTGGCATGAAAAACTTTTCTAAGACTTTTCATGCGCTTGGCGATTATGACATTAACCAGTTTTATGTATCGGCAGAATCTTTGGAGGAAAGGGGTTTAAGTTTAGACGACCTTATGCCTTTAGTCTGGGAAGATGAAGATGATGATTGGGTAGAAAAACCAAGTATTAAAGTGGTTTCTAATGTTGAACTTACTAAAATACTGTCTGAACAAGACGTATGTCTAAGTTTTTAAGGAGTTTTAATATGTTACATACAGTAAACAAATCATCTTTTGAGCGCAACTCACTAAAGTCTTGTTTGAATGCAATTGATGACACAAGTGTTATTTTGTTGATTGAAGACGGTGTGATTTCTGCTGCAAATAACGAAAATTCATCTATGCTTGCTGGTCTTGCTACTGAGGGTAGAGTTTTTGCATTGCAAGAAGATGTTGATGCAAGAGGAATTTCATCAAAAGTTGCAGATAATATCAAATTAGTTGATTACGCAGGTTTTGTTGATTTAGTTGAGGAGCACGGGACTACGGTTTCGTGGGTTTAAATTCGTTTAAAAGAAGCAAATAAGTAGTATTGCTGAGGCTCTGGATTTGTTTTTTGTATTCATACAAAGTCGAAGTTTTGCTTAGTTTGATTCTTTAAGGTGAATTATTTTTTAAAAAGAGTTGAATTTTCAACTGATTACAAAGGAGTAAAAAATGGCTGATATTTTAGGCGCAGAAGTAGATGAAGAAGGTTTCTTGGTAGACCTTAAAGACTGGACAAAAGAAATTGCTGTAGAAATGGCAAAAGGTGACGATATTGATTTATCTGAAGAGCATTGGGATGTTATTAATTTCTTGCGTGATTATTTTGAAGAGTACCAGATTGCACCAGCGGTTCGTGTATTAACAAAAGCAATTGGTAAACAATTTGGTAAAGAAAAAGGCAACTCTAAGTATCTTTATTCTTTATTCCCATACGGTCCTGGTAAGCAAGGTTGTCGTTTTGCAGGGTTACCAAAGCCTACTGGCTGTATCTAAATATTCATTCTAAGAAATCTAAATTGCTTCGTTATTGACTTTTGCCGTATTAGTTATACTGTTTCTCAGTCAAAGCTTCGCATTTTAGACTTCTTGGAAGAATATTAAAAGAAGCGTCTGTTTTTAGATAGACGCCTCCCTAATTATTTGAATTTTTTGAGAACAATATGTCTGTAGTAAGTATTTTTTTTACGGCTTTATTTTATATATCCTTGGTGATATTTCTTGTTGGAATGATAAGGAAAATTTATCAGTATTGGATTACGCCTGCCCCTCTTAAAATTCCAACTGCACCAACGCCGTTGACACAAACAGGTGTGGTTATGCGTTTAGCACGCGAAGTCGTGTTATTTGAAAGTTTATTTAAATCTAATAAATGGACTTGGTTGTTTGGCTGGTTGTTCCATGTAGGTTTGTTATTGGTTTTAATCCGTCATGCTCGTTATTTCTGGCCAGGTGATTTGCCTGAGATATTTTTATTGGTTCAGCCATTTAAATATGCAGCATTTGCAATGGTAATCGGGCTAATTGGTTTGATGGGTCGTCGTATTGCTGTTGAGCGTATTCGTTATATCTCAGCACCGTCTGATTATTTAATGTTGCTTTTATTGTTAGTGATTGGTGTGAGTGGCGTGGTGATGACATTTACCAGTAATCATACGGATGTTATTATGGTAAAGGGCTTTGCTTCTGGGTTGTTGAGTTTTGATTGGGCTAATTTGCCAACAGAAGTGCATTTTTTGGTGCATATTTTCTTGGCATTTTCATTGTTAGCAATTTTTCCAATTTCAAAATTATTACATGTGCCAGGTATTTTCTTTAGCCCAACACGCAATCAAGTTGATAATGCACGCAAAAAACGACACATTTCACCATGGGCACTAAAGCAAGAACAAGAGCAGGAAGTTAGGTTAAATGAAACATTAGGTAAGGACGAATAACATGGCAAAAGATTTCGAAGTACCAAAATTACCCACTTATTTAGAAATTCCTGAGATTAACGAAGGTGTTATGGCTGGTGATGGCCCGTTTAAATCCGTTGAAGAATTTCAAAAACCTTTAGGCTTCCCAGGTGAGAAAGTTGAGAATTGGCAAGAGGTGGCAATTAACAAAATGGGCGATCTTAAGTCTAAATATCGCTCTGTTCAAGTTTTCTTAGATGCTTGCGTAAAGTGTGGTGCTTGTACTGATAAGTGTCATTATTTCTTGGGTTCTTCTGATCCTAAAAATATGCCAGTAGCGCGCCAAGATTTATTCAGAAGTGTATATCGTCGTCACTTTACTTTTGCGGGTAAATATTTCCCTAAATTAGTGGGTGCTAAAGAGCTAGATGATGCTATGTTGGATGATTGGTATAACTACTTTCATCAGTGTTCACAATGTCGCCGTTGCAGTGTATTTTGCCCATATGGTATTGATACTGCTGAGATTTCAATGGCGGCTCGTGAAGTATTAGATGCAGTTGGTGTTGGTCAAAAATATTGCAACCAAATTTTAGGTAAGGCAATCACAGTAGGTAACAACCTAGGTTTGCCTGAGCCAGCCTTGCGAGATACTTTACTTGACCTTGAAGAAGAGATTGAAGAAGAAACAGGCATTGCAGTTAAATACCCGTTAGACCAAAAAGGTGCAGAGATTTTACTCATCACGCCATCAGCAGATTTCTTTGCTGAACCGCATATTGATGGCTTGATCGGTTATGGCAAAGTTTTTCATCAAGATGGTGTTAGTTGGACCATGAGTTCTTATGCATCTGAAGGTGCGAACTTTGGTATGTTTATTGGTTCTTACGATATTATGCGTAAGGCGGCTTTGAGAATTCGTAAAGCGGCGCTTGATTTAGAAGTTTCTCGTGTTATGGTGGGTGAGTGTGGGCACGCTTGGCGTGTGGCATATAGTTTTTGGAATACCTTAACAGGTGTAGGTGCTGGTGCAAGTGCAAGTGATGAATTTGGTGCAAAATTACAAAAGCAATTGGATTCTCGCTACCCACAACCACAACACATTATTGAATACACACACGACTTAATTCAACGCGGTAGGTTAGAATTTGATAAATCCGCTAATGACGATAGAACAGTTACTTTCCACGACTCTTGTAATGTTGCTCGGGCGACTAATATGGGCGGTATTCCAAATGGTCAATTTATCCTTCCTCGTGAAGTGATTAAAGCTGTTTGTAATAACTATGTGGATATGGAACGAAGCACGATTATGGAATCAACATTTTGTTGTGGCGGCGGTGGTGGCTTATTAACAGATGATTTAATGGAGATTCGTATTAAAGGCGCTATGCCGAGAATGCAAGCATTGAAGGAAGTAGAAAAAACTGACGCTGTTAATACACTGGTTGCCATTTGTGCAATCTGTAAATCACAGTTTAGCAAAGTGTTACCAAAATTTGATTTTGATCCCTATATGATTGTCAGTGCTCATCAGTTAGTGAGTGAGGCAATTATTATGGATAAACCACAAACAGATGATTCTCCATCCGAAGAGGTAGAAGAAGCATCAGTAGAAACAGAAACTGCAGAATAAATAAGGAGATTTGATATGCAAAAAAACCCATACGGACAAATTTATAAAGGCGACAATCACACATTTAGAATGTTTAAGGATGAGGGTGACGACCAAGGTAGCGTGCCATGGAATCAAAAGATTTTTCAAAATGATGAATCGCATAAATGTCCAACTTATGTGAGCCAAACGCCGCCTTGTCAAGGCTCTTGCCCTTCTGGTCACAATGTTCGTGGTTGGTTGGATATTGTTCGTGGTATAGAAAAGCCTTCTGGCGATCTATCATGGCAGGAATATGCGTTTCGTCGTTCAACGGATGCAAACCCATTTCCATCAGTAATGGGGCGTGTTTGTCCAGCGCCTTGTGAAGACGGCTGTAACCGTAATGAAGTTGAAGACACAGTTGGTATCAATGCGGTAGAACAATTTATTGGCGATACTGCAAAAGAAAAAGGTTATAAATTTGAATTTGATGCTAAAGATACAGGCAAAAAAGTTGCTATTATTGGTGGCGGTTGTGGCGGTTTAACAGCAGCATTACAATTACGCAAACAAGGTCACAGTGTGACTGTATTTGAAAAATATGACCAGTTGGGCGGTATGATGATGTATGGTATTCCTGATTATCGTGTACCACGCGATGTGTTAAAGCACGAAATTGACCGTATTATAGAAACAGGCGTTGAGACCAAAATGAACACTAAAGTTGGCGTTGATGTTTCTATGGAAAAATTAGAAAAAGATTACGATGCAGTATTATTTGCCATCGGTGCAATGAGTGGTCGTTCACTGCCAATTCCAGGTGGTGAAGCAGGTAACTGTGTATCAGGTGTTGCATTTCTTGAAGCCTATAATCAAGGACGCTTAAAGCACATCACAGGCAAAGTGATTTGTATTGGTGGTGGCGATACTTCAATCGATGTTGTCTCTGTTGCGCGTCGTTTGGGTAACATTGAAAATATTGCCGAAAAGGACCGTCCTGAGCGTGTTATTTTTGATGATACAGCGCACGATGTAGTTGATACTTCTAAGCGCTTAGGTGCAGATGTACTACTAACAACACGCTCAACCATTGAAAATATGCCAGCAGCACAAGAAGAAATTGATGATGCAAACCGTGAAGGTGTTGAAATTCAAGGGCAATTACAACCTGTGGAGGTAGTAACAGATAACGATGGTCGTGCTGTTGCATTACGCATGGTTCGCTTGGAAGAAGATGGCTCTACACCAATTGAAGGCTCTGAGTTTGATATTGAGTGCGAATTAATTGTATCTGCGATTGGTCAAGGCGTTGACGCTGAAGGCATGGATGATTCGTTCTTTAATGAGCGTGGTTTTATTGATGCAGATAAGAACTTTCAAGTGCCAAACAAGCCAGGCTTCTTTGTTTGTGGTGATGTGGTTCGTCCACACTTGTTAACCACTGCGATTGGTCAAGCGGGTATTGCGGCTGATAGTATTGATGACTATCTTGCTGGTAATAGCCAAAAAGCTCGTAGTAAAGTTGATGTGCACTACTTTGATTTAATGGACAAACTCAATGAGTGGGATTTATCGCCTACAGAGTATGAGAAGGGTGCATTTGGTGAAGCAACAGACTCTGCAGAATATGCAGTACATAACTATGAGGACCGTTCATTTGCGTCAATCATTCCACATACAGAATTATTCTTAGGGCACTTTGATAATGAAGAGCGTAATGCAAGAAACCATAAAACGGTTGATGTTGACAATGTGCTTGGTAACTTCGAAGAACGCTTAATTGGTTATAGTGAAGAAGAGGCAAAGGCTGAGTCAGGTCGTTGTATGTCTTGTGGCCTGTGTTTTGAATGTGATAACTGTGTGATGTATTGCCCACAAGATGCAGTATTTAAGGTTAAGAAAGACCAGGCAACACTAGGTCGTTATGTTGACACTGATTACAACAAATGTATTGGTTGTCATATCTGTGCCGATGTATGCCCAACAGGCTACATTCAAATGGGACTTGGTGAATAATTAACCAGATAGAGAGAGATTATGAAGCGTTTACTGATTGTTTTTTTAGCCCTAACAGTTACCAGTGTATTTGCATATGGTGTTGATAAACACATTAATCTTGGTGATAGAGCTACTGAGTTAAAAAATGAAGGTAAGAGTAGAGATATTCACCCCAGTCTTTCTGAGATTAGAAAAATGCACCCTGAATTTTTATTGCATAAACGCGATAAGACAGTGCATCAAGGTATCCGCACTCGGCGTGATTCGTTAAAGGAATGTGTTGATTGTCATAGTACCACTAAGAATGACGAGTATGTGCCAATTAATGCACCTGAGCAATTTTGCTCAACTTGCCATCAAAAAGTAGGCACGAGTCTAGATTGTTTTTCTTGTCATCGCACTACACCAAAAGAGGATTTATAATGAGTAAAAAGCTAAATCGTCGCGATTTTATTAAGAGTACAACGGCTGTTACAGCAGGTGTAGCAATGATTTCCAGCGGTATCACGCTAACAACTTTTGCCGCTGAGGATAGTCCGGTGACTAACGAAAAGCGTTGGGGGATGTTAATTGATACCAACAAATTGACTGAGTCCAATATTGATGATATGGTCAATGCTTGTCAAGAAGAGAATGGCTGGGGCAGTGAAACGCATTCTATGGGCGCTCAAAAGCCAGATTGGATTAAAAAAGTTAAAGTGAGAGATAAAACCACTGGTAAGATTGATATGTTGCCAATGATGTGTCAGCACTGTGAACAACCACCTTGTGTGGATGTTTGCCCAACTAATGCTTCAATGAAACGCGAAGATGGCGTTGTGTTGGTGGATAAGCACTTATGTATTGGTTGTCGCTATTGTATGATGGCTTGCCCTTATGGTTCGCGTTCATTTGTGCATGAAGATTTAAGCAATCAAAAAGAACATATGCCCCGCGGCAAAGGCACAGTTGAGTCGTGCACACTTTGTGTACATCGTGTTGATAAAGGTGGCATACCAGCCTGTGCTGAAGCGGTAAGCAGTGATGGTGTTATTTTTGGCGATTTATATGATGCTAATAGTAAGATTAATCAAACACTCAAGAAAATTCAATCTACACAAATCAGAGCAGATTTAAATCTGAATACTGGTGTTCGCTATAGCGGAATTTAAAAGGTTTAAAGAGCAATTATGAATATTCGTTATCAACAAATAAAAGGTAGGAGTTTAGGTTTTTATGCACTTATTGCAGGCTTAGGCATTTTTATTTTAGCCGCATTGGGTAGTGTATATTTTATAGAGCATCATGGACACTATGTGACTGGCATGAGTAACCGTGTTGTATGGGGTATGCCACATGTATTTGCTCTATTTTTAATTATTTCTGCCTCAGGGGCGCTTAATGTTGCTTCAATTGCATCGGTATTTCAGAAGAAACTTTATAAACCTTTGTCTCGTTTGTCAGGCTTGGTATCGTTGGCGTTATTAATGGGTGGTTTAATGGTTTTGGTGCTTGATTTGGGTCGTCCTGATCGCCTAATTGTGGCTATGACAGAATATAACTTTAAGTCAATTTTTGCTTGGAATATTATTTTATACAACGGTTTCTTTGTTGTTGTTGCGGTGTATTTGTGGATGATGTTTGAGCGCCGATTAAATAAATTTACCTTCAAAGCAGGTTTAATAGCATTTACTTGGCGCTTGATTTTAACCACTGGTACAGGCTCTATCTTTGGTTTTTTAGTAGCGCGTCAAGCGTATGATGCGGTGATTATGGCGCCAATGTTTATTATTATGTCATTTGCCTTTGGTTTGGCTTTCTTTATCTTGATTTTAATGGCAAGTTATAAATGGAGTGAGCGTCCATTGGGTGATGCGATTGTTAATCGTCTGGGTAATTTATTAGGTGTGTTTGTAGCGGCAGTTATGTATTTTGTTGCAGTTAAACACTTAGGTAGTATGTATTTAGCTGAGAATGCTGGTATTGAAAACTTTATTTTATTTGGCGAGCATATTTATACACCTTTATTTTGGTACGCTCAGATTATTTTGGGTGGATTAATTCCAATGGCATTAATTTACCATCCAGCACTTAGGGGCAATCGTTCTACTTTGGGTTTGGCTTCACTTTTAGTATTGATTGGTGGTGTTGTTCAGTTGTATGTGATTATCATTGGTGGTCAAGCTTACCCAATGGAGATGTTCCCAGGTAAAGAAATCTTAGAAGGTTATGGCGATATTGCTGCTTATTCACCATCGCTTGCTGAAATCGTTTTAGGTATTGGTGGTGTTGCTGTGGCACTCATTGCGGTGACTTTTTTAGTGAAATTCCTGCCATTTTTGCCTGAAAGTCTTGCAGATGAAATCTCAGACCCTCACTATAAAACCAAGTAAAAAATACTCTATAACGAGGTATGCCCTCATCTATCTATCTATCCGCTGCACATAAATCCTCAGGTAAAACCGTTGTCAGTCTAGGTTTGTGTGCCGCATTCAAAGCCCGCACGCTCAAAGTTCAAACATTTAAAAAAGGACCTGATTATATTGACCCGATTTGGTTGGCGCAAGCCAGTGGCAACCCTTGCTACAATTTAGATTTTTATACAATGTCTGAAAATGAAATTAGCGAGTTATTTCATCAACAGCAAAGTGATATCGCAATTATTGAAGGTAACAAAGGTTTGTATGATGGCATGAGTACTACAGGGGGTGATGCCAATGCGGATATGGCGAAACTATTGGATGCAAATGTTGTTTTAGTGATTGATAGTAACGGCATTACCCGTGGTGTTGCCCCGCTATTAATGGGTTATCAAACTTTTGATGCTGATGTTAATATTGTTGGCGTTATCCTTAATAAGGTTGCTGGTGAGCGTCACGAATCAAAGCTTGTCCAAGCCATTGAGCATTACACAGATATTCGTGTTTTAGGCGCTGTTCGTCGTTCTAAGGAGTTGATTATTGATGAGCGCCACTTAGGGCTTATGCCAGCCAATGAGTTGACTCAATCTCAACAATTTATTAACAGTGCTGGCAAGATAATCGCTGACCAAGTGGACCTAGACAAGATTTTGTCTTTAGGTGGTGGGAAGAAATCGCTCAATACGTCAGTGTCAGTTATTGCCTCTAGCAATCTAACAATTAGTGTGGCTAAGGATCAAGCTTTTGGTTTTTACTATCAAGATGACTTAGATATATTTAAATCTTTAGGTGTTAGAATCAAATATTTTGATACATTGAAAGCCAGTGAATTGCCAAAATGTGATGGTTTGTTTATTGGTGGGGGTTTTCCAGAAATGCAACTTGAATCACTAAGTGGCAATCAATCCTTGCTTGATGATATTAAATTAAAAATAGAACAAGGGGTGCCTACTTATGCGGAATGCGGTGGATTAATGTATCTCAGTCGAGAAATCACCCATCAAGGAAAATCTCACAAGATGGTTGGTGTGATTCAGGCCAACACGGTGATGACGTCCAAACCAATTGGCAGAGGGTATGTGCAATTAGAGCCGTGCAACGAACATCCTTGGGAAAATGTTGCTGGCAAGATTTATGCACACGAATTTCATTATTCGAAACTTAAAAATATAAACCCTAAAACCCGTTATGCGTACAAGGTTTTACGTGGCGTGGGTGTGGATAATAAGCGTGATGGTATTTTAACGCACAACCTATTAGCCACTTATACACACTTGCGTAGTGTGGGTGGCAATCGTTGGGTTGAGCAATTTGTGAACTTTGTTAGGAAAAATAAACTATGATTATAATTACTAAGCGTGCCGCTGAAGAAATCGGACTCTCTACACAAAACCCTGATGCACAAGGTTTATCGATGCGTTTTGCGGTTGATAAAACCGATGATGGCTTCCAGTATTTAATGGGTTTTGATGAGCGCTCAGATGGTGATATTCATTTAGAATCAAACGGTGTTGAATATGTACTCACCTACGCACAGAAAGAATTGTTAGAGGGTATGGTGGTTGACTTTGATGAGATTGATACCGAAGGTGGTTACGGGTTTATTTTTATGAATCCAAATGACCCAAATTATGAACCACCTGAAGAAAGTATCGCGCCTAATATTAGTGTTAAAAAATAATCATATTAGTTGAAACCTTTTCAATGTTTAGCCTCCCCTTGTGGGTAAATAGGAATCATCATAAATTTACTTTTCGCTTACTTGGCGATTTTTCCAATGATACCCAATAGCCCTTTAGGAGGATAAACCCAACCTTAGTCTTGATAGAACAAGATTTGAAGAAATCCCCATTGGGTAAAAATTGAATTTTGTTAATCAATCCTACTGATACAAGGATTTCTTGCTGTTATTTTTAATAGGCGTATAATCAAGAGTTTTAGGGCTGATATGACGACAGATAAAATAGAGTCTCAAGAATTACAACCTACCATTCTTTCTTATGTGAAAGACATTCCCAACCTGTGTTCCCTTTCAGGGTTAGCTTGTACAATATTTTCCATTTATTTCAGTATATTAGGCGTCTATTACGCTGCAATGATTGGCATGATTTGGGCTGTTGCATTTGATTGGGCAGATGGTCTCATCGCAAGAACAATGAAAGGGCGAACAGGTAACGACCGAGCATTTGGTGGTCAGCTTGATGTATTAATTGATATTGTAAGTTATGGCGTTGCTCCAGCTATTCTTTTACTGAGTTATGGGGAATTTGAGCCTGTGTTTTTATTTGGGGCTTTTATAATGCTCGCTGCCAGTGCAATAAGATTGAGTTATTTTAGCGTTTTCGGTCTTGCTGGTGGGGCGAAATACACAGGACTGGCGCTTGATAACAACAATATAATACTTGTTTTTATCTTTTTATTTGAAGGTGTTTTTAGTCATGGAGTCTTTTCTACCATTCTTTATGTTAGTGGTTTAGGACTTGCTGCTTTAAATGTATCGCAAATTAAAACGCCAAAACTCTCTGGCAATTCAGTCAATGTGTACATTCTTGCTATTTATACAATTGGAACAACAAGCATCTATAGTTGGAAACTTCTATAGAAAATAATGAAAATTACTTTAATTTAGGAGTTAAACAGAACAATGGTTGTATATACAGTAGGTACATTCGATTTGTTGCATGTTGGTCATCTGGCATTATTGGAATATTGTGCCTCACTGGGTGATACGGTTGTTGTTGGCATTGCTTCTGATGAAGTGGTTAGGTTGTATAAACCCAATATTCCTATTATTCCACTTGAGCAGCGCATTGAAATGCTTCAAGCGTTACGCTGTGTGAATATTGTAATCCCGTATCATGAGTTAGACTATCTTAGTATTTGCAAAGATGTTAAAGCAGATTTGTTTGTTATCGGAGAAGATTGGGGTAGAAAACCTCATAATCAAGATGTGGAAAACTATTTTAATGCACAAGGAAAAAAAGTAGTTCAAATTAAATATAATCCAAGAAATTCGTCTACTAAAATAAAGCAAGATATCATTGATCAATTTCAAGTAGTAAATGTCACGGAGTATAAAACCCCAACAATTTAAGACAACAAATTAAGATTTCTTATTTCGAACGAGTTAAACTTAACCCAACAATTCGGAGTAAAAAATTATGAGTAAAAAACGAACAAACTATTCATCAGCATTCAAGACTAAATTAGTTCTTGAGCTGCTGCAAAATGAAAGCACTTTGGCGCAGATTGCCAGCAAGCATAACATCTTGCCACAAAACCTAGTGAACTGGAAGAAGATCTTCCTTGCTAACGCTGAGATTGCTATGGAGCCATCTAAAGCAGTTAAAGAATACAAGGAAGAGCTTATTAAATCACAAGAGCAAAACGAACATTTAACCACGCTAGTGGGCAAGGTAACTGTTGAGAAGGAGTGGTTAGCAAAAAAGCTAAAAAGCTTGGGCTCATCTAAACTAAAGCAGTTGATTGATCTCAAGCCTACTACAGTCCATTCTTCATCCTCTTCTTTATCCATTAATCAACAATGTCAACTACTTGGCATTAACCGCAGTGGCTTATATTATAAGCCACGCGTTAATCACACCAAGCAAACCATTAAAAATCACATCACCAAAGTATTTGAAGAAATACCCATCTACGGTGAGAAGAAGGTGCATAAGCAGCTTCTGGAAGATGGTTACAAGGTAAGCTTAAATACGGTAGTACGCTACCGTCAAGAACTAGGCTTGCAAGCCGTACTAGCGGTTAAACCTATTAACACGACAACACCAATCAAAGCGCATAAGAAGTATAGTTACAAGTTGCGAGGATTGAATATCAGCCATGCTAATCACGTATGGAGCACCGACATCACCTACATCAAGATTGCAGGCGGTATGGTTTATATGGCTGCTATTATTGATTGGCACAGCAAAGCTGTGCTATCGTACAAGATATCCAACACCATGGATTCTCAGCTGGTAATGAGTGTGCTTAACGAAGCTTTAGAGAAGTATCCACATCCAGAGATATTTAATACCGATCAGGGTAGCCAGTACACCAGTGAAGTGCACACTCAAAGACTCAAAAAATTGGGTATTACTATATCAATGGATGGCAAAGGCAGAGCAACCGATAATATCTGCATTGAGCGCTTCTGGCGAAGCGCCAAAGTCGAAAGAATCTATTTGAACGCATACCAGACCATAAACGAACTAACCACTGATGTGGATGACTATATTGAGTTTTACAACAACAGAAGATTCCATCAGACATTAGATTACAAAAAACCAATGGATGTGTACCAAGAAAGTATAAAATTGAACCAGAATAAGAAGAAGGCTTCTTAGGATGTTCTATATAAGAAATTTTAAAAAGTTGTCAGAGGTTTTGGGGTGATAAAATAAGCTCTATTGGTTTATTTTCTCTCCAATGCGTTTGGTATCATTAGAGAACCAAATATAAGTTGCTTTTCCGAGAATATTTTCCTTTGGAAGAAAACCCCATGACCTACTATCAAAACTTTTAGCACGATTGTCGCCCATTACAAAATATTGATCATCTGGGACGGTGGTGTTAACTGTTGAAGATAGATTTTTATGTAACAATATTCCATAACTTTTGTTGTTAATCTTTTCTGTTTTGTATTCTAAATTATTTGAATTGTTTTGATATAAATTGAGTTTCTTATATTTTGCTTTAACGCCATTTATTGTTAATTGGTCATTATTGTAGTTAATTGTGTCTCCAGGTACAGCAATAATACGCTTAACATATGCAACATTGACATATGCTGGGTTTTTTTCAAAATTTGGATATTTAAATATAACCACATCTCCAAACTTTAAATCTGAAGAGTCGTTATCAGACAAAATAAGATCTCCATTTTCTAGCGTTGGTAGCATTGATTTAGATGCTATCTTATATTTATAACCAAAAATTCCATTTTCAGAAGCAAGCATAAGCATGATGATAATTGTAATGTAGTAGAGAACATATACATACCAACGATTGTAAGATTTCAATTGATATTCACCTTGATGTCTTGCTATTTTTATAGGGTCAATCACTGTAAAAATAAGCAACCCTATGAAGGTTATTGAATAGATAATGATTCCGTAGAATGTAGACAACCAATTAAATAACCCTAACAAAAAACAAATACTTATAAAGGTAGGTAATATTAGCAGGGCTTTTTTTAAGTTACCCACATAAAGGTGCCCAAGCCCAGGTATGATTAGCGATACAAGTCCTACAACCCATGCTTTTCTTTTTTTAATTAAACGCATCGAATATTATTTTTGTTTTGCTTAATAAGCATAAAAAATAGAAGTAATTTTAAGACATTAATTCTTAATTGGAATAACGCTAAAATCTTCCCAGTTTACAGTATCAAAAGTGATATAAAAACCGTGCAACATCTGAGATGCTTGTACTTTTAGTTCATCGGGCAGTTGCCAAACACGATTGCATTCTTGAAAGCCTGTAATATTCATAAAATTATTGGCACGAATAACCTCTTTTTTGCTCAACTCTAAATTGGTGAAAGTGGTGATTACCTCGCTGATAAATTCAGGCTTGGCTAAGTTGTAATACCCCATTTTTTCATATTTTCTAACCATCTCAATACATTTTTGTATGTGCACGGTGACTTTGTCAATATCGTAATATCCTTGAGTTAGAGAGACAATATTGTTGTCTTCAATAACAACATCTGTAATCTCTGGAAAGGCTGTGATTTTTTCGATACTCATGTTTTTATTCTAATTTTAATTAATTTATAGTGGGTGCTTTTGGTTGATAACAAAAACAGGCGTAAAGAGCATCGCTACAAACTAGTGTTTGAAATGGCGCATATCCGTGAACACCATGGCGATACCATGTTCGTTTGCCGCCTCGATCACTTCTTTATCACGCATTGATCCACCCGGTTGGATAATAGCTTTGATACCATCTTTCGCTGCGGCATCAATACCGTCTCTGAATGGGAAGAAAGCATCTGATGCCATTACCGAACCTTTAACTTTTAGCCCCTCATCAGTGGCTTTAATGCCAGCGATTTTTGCTGAATAAACACGAGACATTTGCCCCGCACCTACACCAATTGTCATCTGATTTTTAACATAAACAATGGCATTTGATTTAACGGCTTTGGCCACTTTCCAAGCGAATAGTAAGTCTTTGATTTGCTCGTTGGTTGGTTGCGTGTTGCTAACGCATTTAATATTGTTTTCATTGATAACACCTAAGTCTTTGTCTTGCACCAATAAGCCACCAGTGACACGCTTGTAGTCCAGTGATGGCTGTGCTGCGTTCAAGTCTCCACATTCTAAAACACGAACATTTTGTTTATTTGATAGGATTTTTTTAGCCTTGTCATCAATATTTGGTGCAATGATAACTTCAACAAATTGACGCTCAATAATGGCTTGTGCTGTTTTTGCATCTAAGTCGCGATTAAAGGCAATAATGCCACCAAATGCTGAAGTTGGGTCGGTTTTAAAGGCATCATTATAAGCATCAAAAATTTTAGAGCGCACAGCAACACCGCATGGGTTGGCGTGTTTGACAATCACACAAGCAGGCTCGTTAAAACTGCGTACACATTCAAGTGCGGCGTCAGCATCTGCCATATTGTTATACGACATTTCTTTGCCTTGACATTGAGTGGATGACGCCACGCAAGCCTCAGTAATGTTTTTTTCAACATAGAAAGCAGCTGATTGATGTGGGTTTTCCCCATAACGCATTGACTGAGTTTTGTGAAATTGTAAGTTCATGGTATGCGAAAAACCATCCTCTTCTTTGCCTAAATAATTGGCAATCGCACCATCGTATTGCGCGGTGTGTTCAAAAGCTTTCAGTGCCAATTTAATGCGAGTATTTAGCATGGTATTGCCATTTGTATTGATTTCATCAATCACGCTTTGGTAGTCTGTACTATCTACCACCACCGTTACTGAGGCGTGGTTTTTAGCACTTGAACGCAACATTGCAGGACCGCCAATGTCAATGTTTTCAATCGCATCTTCTAAGGTGCAATCAGGATTGGCAATCGTTGCTTGAAAAGGGTAGAGGTTAACCACAACTAAATCAATTGGGTTAATATCATTTTGTGCCATTACATCTTCATCAAGTCCTCGGCGTGCAAGAATACCACCATGAATTTTTGGATTAAGTGTTTTAACACGACCTGCCATCATCTCAGGAAATCCTGTGTAATTCGACACCTCAATCACGGGGATATTGTTATCAGCCAGAAGTTTGGCTGTACCACCTGTGGAAAGAATTTCAATATCTTTGCTGGCTAAAGATTGTGCCAATTCAAGAATGCCAGTTTTGTCAGAAACACTGATGAGTGCGCGTTTTATCATTTATCTTTTGTGTACTCTAAGGCTTCTTGAAAACCTTTAATATAACCATACATAACTAAACAATTATTATCATGAAAAAGCTTATCAGATACCTTGATAGAATCGTTTATTTTTTTATCAAAATTTATTTTCTTTTTGTAAGACTCCTCAAGCATTTGAAAAATGCTAAAAATATAGCGCTCAGAATTTATAGAAGGATCTCTTATTTTTATATGAGGCAGGGAAAATGCTAGTAGTTTGATGCTATCAAAAGTAGAAACATTTATTTCATATTTTTCACAATACTCACCAATATCGATCAGAGCATCAGCCATAGCGAGATGAATATTTTCTTCATTAGGAATGCTACTGTCACCAAAAATTCCGCCAGAAGAGCGCAAATGTTTAACTATTTTTTTAGTGTGTTTTAATAATTCATCTCTTTCTATTTTCATGTTGTTGTAATTTGATATTGAACCTGAATAAAAAACGCCTAGGATAAATCACTAGGCGTTATTGCGTGTTTAAATATTTTTTTAAAACATTCAAAGATTATCTAAATATTCTCTGATAGCCTCACTTTCGCAATTTTCTTTGATATAACTCTCTTTTTTCGATATTCTTTCAAAAATAACATTAGCTTCTTGTATTTTTTTATCAATGAATGCTATATCATCATTTGATAACCCATATTCTGTTCGATAATTCATCCTAAATTCTCTTATTTGTTAAAAAATATCTACTATGCGAAATTATACACATTGCATGGTTTCTTAATACACATTATACCCGCCGGCGCTAGTTATGCGAAATTATACACATTGCATGGTTTTTTTGTATTTTTTTATTTAAGTTTGTAAAGTTCAATTTTTTTCTTTAAAGTACCACGATTCATACCTAGAATTTTGGCTGCCTCACTTTGATTTTGCTCAACCCTATCCAAGATAAATTTAATCGTAATGGCTTCACTTTCTTGCACAACCATTTTAAGTACACCAGAAGTTTTTTCACCATCTAATTGCTTAAAATAGCGATTTAGTTTTGTATTGATACAGTCTGGTAGGTTAGTTAAGCTCATTGATGCAATTTTTGAAGTATTGATATTGTTTTTTAGAAGCGTCAATTTTACTAATTTTTGCAAAGCAAGTTTGAGGTTTATTCTTAAAATGTTGCAAATACCAAAGAATATGTTTTCTAGCGATACGCACACCAAGTCCTTCACCATAAAATTCGTGAATTTGTTGAATATGGTTGAGTGCGGTTTGTTTTTTTAACTCAGATGAGGGTGTTTTGGTGTGTATGCCAGTTTTTAAATAGTGAGCAATCTCACCAATAATCCAAGGGTTGCCCTGAGTGGCTCTACCAACCATCACACCACTTGCGCCTGTATCGTCCAACACCTGTTTGGCTTTTTTAGCAGAAGTGATATCACCGTTAGCAATCACAGGTATTTCAACTTGTGACACCACGCTAGCAATGGTGTCGTATTCTGCTTTACCATTGTATTTGTCTTCTTTGGTTCTGCCATGTACGCTAAGCATTTGGATACCAGCATCTTGAGCGATTTTTGCAATAGTAGGTGCATTTTTATTGGTGTGGTTCCAGCCTGTGCGCATTTTTAAAGTGACAGGCACATCAACACTGCTTGTCACAGCATTAAGAATATCCCTAACTAAAATCTCATCTTGCATGAGTGCTGAACCTGCGGCTTTGCTACAAACTTTTTTGGCAGGGCATCCCATATTAATATCAATAATATCGGCGCCAAATTCTACTGCTTTTTGTGCAGAAAACGCCAATTCATCTGCCTCTGATCCGGCAATTTGAATGCTAATCGGTGCTGATTCCCCTTTAAAGTCTAGGCGATATTTAGATTTATTGGTATTCAGTAAATGTTGTTGTATCACTACCATTTCAGAAGTAGTGAGCGCTGCACCTTGTGCTTTGCATAGCATTCTAAAAGGCTTATCGCTAGTACCTGCCATTGGCGCCAACAACACTTGAGATTTTAATTGATATTGACCAATTTTCATGAACACTAAAACCTTAGTAAATTTAACCTATAAATGCAACACTTCTGTGTTGTTCAGGGTGTCTTTAAAAACTCGTCAAAATAGTATCATTATCCCTATTTTATAGGGGAAAAACGATTCTATAAATCACACCCCTTGCATTTAATAGACTTGTATAAGGGGTTTTGGCAACATAGATTTTATTTTAAAGTTTTGCTTAAACTAAATGCACCACGAACTTGTCCCAAACTATAGCCAGTTGCTTTGTCATGTGGATAATGCATTTGTATTTTTTTCTTAACTTCAGCACTAATGTTTTTACCATGACACGCCAAGCAAACTTTAGCGGTGCCTTGTGCTTTTAAAAATCTAAATTTGCCATCAACCACCTCGGCAGCAAACATCTTATTTGTTTTTTCACCATCGGCAACACGCTGGTCAAATTCTTTTAATTTTGCGCTCTCCCAAGCGTCTAAAACCATGTTGGGGTTACGATTTTTCAAACTAATGCGTCTTACACTCCAGTCTTTATTTTCATTGTTAATTTGCTTGGCTATTTTCGGTGCCACGACAGCACAAACACTGACAGCATTAACGGCGCCACCTGATTTTAAAGCACTTTTTAACTGTGGCTTTAATGTGCCACCAAATTTTTTGATAATACTTATTGCTTCGCTTTTTAATAAGGGGATATCCACTGTTTCGTGATGATCAGCGTAAGAAGCTGCACTTAATAAAGTAATTCCAATGAGTGTGATTGTGATTTTTTTCATGTTAAATGTCATTTTTTTTCTAAAGATAATGATAAGTAAAAACAGCAAATTATTATACTAATTTTTAATATGCATTTTAAGTTTTTTTTAGTTAGTGTGATTGTTTTTTAATGCGTTCTAATAAGCGTTTTTGTTTGAGTTTGGAAAGGTAATCTATAAATAAGATGCCTTTCAAATGATCAAGTTCGTGCTGAATGCAAACTGCCAGCAAATTGCGTGCTTCTAAGGTAAATGGCTTGCCATTTTCATCCAGTGCTTCAACTACAATATGGTTAAAGCGTTCAACTTCTGCATAATAACCAGGCACAGATAAGCACCCTTCGGCATGTATTTCTTTTTCTTCCTTTTTAGTAATTGTTGGATTGATAAAGCATAAAGGGTGTTTTTCGATGAGGAGTTTTTTGTTTTCGGTGTTGCGATTTTCTAATATTAATTGGTAGTCTTCACCTGAATCTGGCACATCCATCACTACTACTTGCAAATGCTGATTAACCTGAGTAGCTGCTAAGCCAATACCATCTGAGTTGTACATAGTCTCAAACATGTCTTTGACTAAGGCTTTAATCGTGTCATCTACTGTCTCAACTTTGCTGGCTTTGGTGCGAAGTTTATCGTCTGGGAATTTTAAAATAGGAAGATTCATAACTTTACTAAGGTGTTTTTAATGGTATCAGAGGTATTCGGATAGTCTTCATTGTAATGCAAACCACGACTTTCTGTTCTTGAAATTGCGGATTTAACCGTAATTTTTGCAGTGGTGATGAGATTTCTTAATTCGATTAAATCGCTTGAAACTAAGTAAAGACGATAGTATTCATCCACTTCATTTTGTATTTGCGTTAAGCGCATTTGTGCAGCGCGCAAGCGTTTATTGCTACGCACAATGCCGACAAAATTCCACATAATGCGCCTAACTTCATCCCATAAATGCGAGACCATCACTTTTTCTTTAGATGGACTGGCTCTGGATGCATCCCAATCATTAAAGTTTGGATAATCTTGTTCAAATATTTGTGTATTGATATGATTGGCACAAGCTTTGGCGAATACCACACATTCTAATAGTGAGTTGCTTGCCATACGATTGGCGCCGTGTACTCCTGTGTGTGCGACTTCACCAACAGCATATAGATTGCTCACATTGGTTTGGGCATCAAGATTGGTTTGTACACCACCACAAGTATAGTGAGCAGCAGGTACAACAGGGACAGGCTGTTGAGAGATATCAATACCAAAAGAGGTGCATTTTTTATCAATGGTTGGGAAGTGTGCTTGTATCCAATCTTTATCCTTAAAAGAAATGTCTAAATACACACAGTCAAAACCATTGATTTTCATTTCTGAGTCAATCGCTCTGGCGACAATATCGCGCGGGGCAAGTTCAGCTTGTTTGTCGTATTTATGCATAAATGCCTCACCATTTGGCAAGATGAGTTTTGCACCCTCACCACGCAAAGCCTCAGAAATTAGGAACGATTTTGCGTGCGGGTGATATAGACAAGTTGGATGAAACTGAGTAAATTCCATATTAACAATATCGCAATATGCGCGATATGTCATCGCAATACCATCACCTGTTGAAGTGTCTGGATTAGAAGTATAAAGATAGGTCTTGGAAGCGCCACCTGTGGCAATAATGGTTTGGTGAGCAATAAAACTTTCAACCTTATTACTGGATTTGTTTAGAATATAAGCACCATAACATTGTTTATCTTTTATTAGTAAATCAATGGCAATAAAGTTTTCAAAGAGACAAATATTTTTCTTTGATTTAACGCTATCTAATAAATTGGACTGGATAGATTGCCCTGTTTTATCAGCCACATGTGCCACACGCCTATTACTATGTCCACCTTCAGTGGTAAGATGGTATTGTTCGTTTTCTTGGGTAAATAACACACCTGCTGCCTCTAAAGATGCAATAGCCTCAGGTGCGTTCTCAACCATAAAACGAACGGCTTTTTCATCGCCTAAATTACTGCCTGTTGATAAGGTATCTTTGATATGCGACTTAAAATTATCCGCACTATCAAGCACTGCTGAAATACCGCCTTGGGCGTAGTAAGAGCTGCCCTCTAAGAGTTTGTCTTTAGCAATCAGCGCAACAGATAAATCCTCAGACAGTTGCAAAGCATTCATCAATCCCGCACTGCCTGTACCAATAATTAAAACATCAAAGTGGTATTGTGTTGACATTGTTAGAGCAAATACTTGTATGTTTAGATTTTTGGTTTAAAGATTAAAATCAATTTGGGTAGTAAAGTTAGATTTGCCAGTAACGCGCTCAGCATAGCAATAGCAGTAAAGACACCAAAATAAATACTTGGAATGAAATTAGACAAAGCTAAGATTAAGAAGCCCAATGTGACGGTGATTGAGGTGTAAAACATTGCCAAGCCAATTGAATTGTGTGAACGATACATCGTGGCCAAGTAGTCATGGTCTTTTGTAAATTCAGCTTTAAAACGATGAATATAGTGAATGGCATTATCAACACCGATGCCGATCGCAATGGCTGAGATAGTGATGGTCATTAAATCTAGTGGAATATTCATTAAACCCATAATGCCCAAAATAAAAATTGAGGGCAATGTGTTAGGAATAATCGCTAGAATCGACAAACTGAACGACCTAAAAATAAACAAAAACATAATAAAAATCATTATAAATACCGCAATAATGGTTTTAATCTGCGAGTCAAACAGGCTTTGTAGCATATTGTTATATAATACCAACATGCCCGTTGTGTGGAAACTGTCCTTTTTAAAGCCAATATCTTTTGCAATATAGTTCTCAATTTTTTCAATTAATACAGCGCGTTTGAGGTTTTTATTAGTCTCACGAATACGAATAACCATACGCAATTGCCCACTATCTTCGGATATGTAAGGGTCTAATACTTGCGTTTTGGCATTTTCTGGAATTTGACTTTTAATGATATTTAAAAAGAAACCATTAGGTGCTTTATCATCATTGGCACGCGTTAGTATTTGCATGAGCGTGTCAATTGAAAGCACCTTCCCTGTTTCATCTAGACTGTCTAAATACTGATGAATTTTGTGTATATCAGCACGCAAGTCTTCGTCATACCAATAATCTTGTGCTAAGTCATCAAAGATAATTTCTAGCGGGATTGTGCCACCGAGTTTTTCGTCAATCAGTGTTAGACCTTGATTAATTTCAGTACTTTCTTTAAAGTAATCAATAAAGCGATTTTCAACACTGAGCTTGTTAATACCTACGACTGAAAGCCCAATACATAACACCAAAACAACCAGTAAGTAAGTACCAAATTTTTCGCTAAATTTAGCCAAACTATGGGTAAATCCTAATTCAGTGTTGAATTTTGGCACTTGTGCTTTTGGCAAAAAACGCATAATAATCGGAAAGGCAATAAACGATAGCACTAAGGCAATTGTGACACCAATGGACATCATCCAACCAAAGTCAATCACAGGTCTAATGCCACTAATTAGCAATGAGCCAAAAGCAACAATAGTCGTTAGTGTGGTGAACAAACAAGGTTTAAGCATTTGCTCCAAGGTATTTTGAATCAGTGTGTAATAATCTAAATCAGGATTATTCTGTGCCAATTCTCGATAGCGTACCACCAAATGAATAGTCACTGAGAGCGTCATCACTAATAGTAGTGAGAAGAAATTAGAAGAAATAACGGTAACTTTCCATCCTAAAAATGCCAAGATACCCGTCATTGTCAGTGCACCGGTAATGCTAATACCAATTGGCATTAGCACCCAGCGAATACCTTTAAAGATAAGTGCCAAAATGAGTGACATCAAGGTAATAACCGCCAAACTAAAAACAATTAAATCACTACTGATATAGCCAATAATATCGGTAGTAATCATCGGTAGCCCACCTAGGAATAGATTTGCTTGATCGCGATATTTGTCAATTGTTGTACGGATTTGAGTAATAGTTTTATCTTGCAAATTGTTTTGTACTATTGCATCTTGTATGACTTGCTTTTCAATGTTTTTTAATTTCGTTAATTCTTCTTTAGAGAGTTTGTTGTTTTGCTTTTTTATACGCATTTCATTGCGTGTTTGGCGTCGTTTTTCGAATTGCTCGTTACCCTTTAATGCCACCAAAACTGCACTGGTTTTGCCATCTTTACTGACTAAATTATCCCCGTATAGAGAGGATGTTCTAAATTCTTTACTCGCAAGCGCAAGATTAGCGTTACCATTCTCAATAGAGATATTTTTAGAGGCTAAATCGGTGAGTGATAGTGGCGGTGATTGGAACAAAGGTACATCTAAAATCGTAGTGACCGATTTAATTTGTTCGATAGTTTGCAGGTCTTTTTTAAGACTTGCTAAATGCTTGAGTTGTTTTGGGGCGAGTAAATTGTCTTTAACTTGGTAACTAATGACTAGGTAATCATCAGAGCCATAATTTTTTCTAACACTTTGGTAATAACGAAGATTATTATCACCTTCTAAAACCAATGAATCACTTGAAGCGTCTAATTGAAAATTAGGAATTTGCGCGATAAAAAAAACAACAAACAACAACAGCAATACAATACTATTGCCAGGTTTTTTGATAACAGCATTATAAAAATGTTTCATAGACTTAGACCGCTAAAATTCAAAGCTTTTTATTGCTTCCAAACCTTGCATTGTACTTAGATGTGTTTCAAACAATGCTTCAGTTTCCCATTCGTGCTCGCTAATGCGGGTAATGAGTTTTGCAGTCATCGCATTACCCTTGCCTTCAACCACAAAAATACGGCCACCCACATTGAGCAAATGAAAATAACGCCCCGTGATCTCTGGTACTGCGCTACCAACAATCACCACATCAAAAAAATCATTTGATTGCCAACCTTGAGAGGCATCACCTGCTGTAAGTTGTGCATTATTGATATTAAGCTCATTAAGTTTTTCCTTTGCACCATTGCTAAGCGCCTCATCGATTTCAACACTGGTGATAGATTTACAAAGCTTTGCAACCACTGCTGTTAAATAACCACTACCTGTGCCAATTTCTAGTACTGTCTCATGTGATTTAATATTAAGTGCATTAAGCAATCTACCTTCAATCTTAGGGCTGAACATTTTTGCTTGCTTGTTTAGTGGGATTTCAATATCGGCAAATGCAAGGTTCCTATATGCCTCAGGTACAAAAACCTCTCTAGGAATATCTCTCAGCGCATTATTGGCAATATAGTTGAGTCCACCCCAAGGGCGAATTTGTGAGTCAATAGAATTTTGTCTTGCTTGTTGTGTATTGTCCATATTAATTTTTTTTGTTAAAAACAATGCTTGTAATTTTAATATATTTATTGAGAGACCTTTGTATAAATAAGAATAATCATCAGAAACCCACTTTTCACCCACTTGGAGATTTTTTAAACCCAGTCTTAGTCCTGCTAGGACAAGGTTTAAAGAAATCACCAATTGGGCAAAAATTGGATTTTGCCAATCATACCTATTTATGCAAAGGTCTCATTGAGTCCTAATGCGTAAAAACACAGGATATTTAAATTTTCCTTTTTTCGTCAAACCATAATATTTAAAAGTAACGCTAGTGCCAATAGCAGGTGGGTTTTTACGCTGAACATCTGTAAAGCCCGACCCAATCTTAACCATTGCACCGCCTTTAGTTTTACATAATAACGAACCCATCTTCCCCGCATACTTTCCTTTTCCAGGCAAGATTTTTTCAATCACACACTCTGTATCTAGATATTTTTTCACTTTAAGTGCTGAGCTCAATCTACCTGTTTGATATGCCGTAGTAGGGTTTCTCACCACCACGCCTTCACCATCTTTATGTACAATATCACGCAAGAATTTCTTCACTTGATTTTGATGGGCAATCGGATATTGTTTGATAATTTTAATCGGCGTATTCGCTTGATTTTTTAAATAATTGTGTAAAACTTTCAATCTATCCAACAATCCCCCATCTTGATTTGGCACTTCAAAAATTTGATGAGTGATTTTGTGCCAGCGTTCATCAGGATTTTTGCGTCTAACAATACTACTAATTTCTTCAAAATCCGCACGCTTTGTCCATAATTCACCATCAATAGCAAATGGCGGATAATTTTCAACAAACCAATCAGGCGCTATAATTTGTTGACCACCTCGAGTTAACAACTGCTTGCCATTCCAAAAACCTCGAATACCATCAAACTTCTCACTCATCATCCAACCCACAACAGACTTTTTATCGTCATAGGTTTTGAGTAGAAATAAATCTGGCTTATTTACTGCTAACAGCAAACTTGGTAGACACAACAAACATAATATTTTAATTATTGTTTTCATAGCTATTAAACCAATTGATATTTTTGTGTTGGGCTATTGGGTTTATCTAGTTGCATCATTTTAATTAAGTTATTAGTTATTGCAGGTAATAAATGGTGTTGACAGAAATTTTTCGCATTTTTTAACGATAAGACAATCATTGATTCTTTTGTACTTATCCCACTATTGATAATTGAAATCAGTGAAACAATGGCAGGGGTGATTTTATAAGGAGGTTTGTAACTCATTTTTAGGTAATAGTTCTGTTGATTTTTTATTTTAATTATCTAAATATGACTCTTTAAAGTTTTCATAACTACCAATTCTGGAAAAATTTATTTCAAATTCTGAATTAGAAATTTTATCAATTCTGACAGAATCAATACCTAATAACGCTAGTTTCTCATAAGTCAAAAGTTCTCCCTCTTGTAAATCAAGAATATCTCTTAATATCCATTTTCCTAACTCTTTATTGGAATGAGACATTAAAGCTTTTCCGCCATCTTGGCAAATTTTGCTCTTCATTTTCCCTCCATTCGGAAGCTTTAATAAAAAAGACTGATTCCTGCTTGGGAAAAAATTAGGAAAATTATTATGAATTGCATTAGGGATTGGTATATAAACTTCACTTTTATTTCTCGTTCTACCTCCTGCATTCCACTGATTAAGGCCACTCTTCTCAAATACTTTCATGCCCCTACCATACAAAGGCAAATAAATAGTTTGCTCAATCTGAGCGTCAGTTAAAAATATTGACTCTCGTTCATTTTGAGTGAAGCATTCTTGCAAAGTTAATAAAGGGTCTTTCAAGACATTAATATCAAATTCATCAAGAACTAAATCAAAATTAGTACTATCAAACCTTTTTAATAATGTACTTTTTGAGAGTGAAAAAGAGTAATCATTGATATCATCATTAAATGTGATTGTATTTGGGTTTTTCTTAATATCTTGAATATTGTCAATATCTATTTTATCCATATTGCTTTCAAATATTTTAAATTTTCCTTCTTCCCGTAGGATACAATGATAAATAGAGCTCTGTATCTGGTGGATGTGTTCGGTGAAACTAATTCTAGTATTTCTTAATTCTGCAATTTTTCTAATAAGTTTTGTGTTGCCTAAATCTACATACGAATTTCTATCGCCATTAAACTCTGCAACCTTTTGAAAGGTTTTATTATTCTTTGCTAAGAATGTTTTTAAACCTATGCCAATATTGTCTTTTTTAGCATCTGCTGATACATCTCCCCTAGATAAGTCATCTGCTTTAAATGCTCTACAAAATAATTTTTCAGCAATCCTATAATAAAGATACGGTGTTTTTGAATCTGAGTATAAATTTGATAAAGAGCCAACTATTTTTAAAAAATGTTGATATTGATGCTGTTGATCTTGTGGTTGATTTTTTAAAAACATTTGATTAGATCTCTAAGGCTAAAATTATATTATTTGTAACTCTTTCAACCAAAGGAATGCAGATAGAATTACCAAATTGTTTATATAAATTAGAATCTGTTATATTTGGCAAAATGTATTTTTTTGGATAACCTTGAAAATTTGCACATTCTTTAGGTGTTAATTTCCGAATTCCCTGATCATCTAAAATAATTGGAACATTGTGTCCACCCATCCCCATATTTGCTGTCAATGTTGGACAAACATTGCTTTTATTTTCTCGCACATATTTTCTACGCCATTGATAAATGGTATCTTTTTTTACCACATCATTTTTTAACTTTTTATATAAGGGTTTGTTATTGTAGTAATATTTTTCATCAACTATTTTATCTAGGCAACTATGGATAGTTTTTTTAAGTTTTGTTTTGTTTGGAAAAGAAAACTTATTAAATGCTTTTTGCTCTAGAAAACCAACAATAAAAATTCGTTCTCTATTCTGAGGCGTATTGCCATATTCCATGGCGTTTAAGACATTGTCAGTAATTTTGTAACCTAGTTTTTGTAATTCATCATAAATAACTTTAATTGTCTTGCCCTTGTCATGAGTTTTTAAATTTTTTACATTTTCCAAAATAAATGCTTTTGGTTTTTTTTCTTTTAAAATTCTAACAATATCAAAAAATAAATTACCCCTACCGCCTTTGTCTTTAAAGCCTTGCCTATATCCAGCAACAGAAAAAGGTTGACAAGGAAAACCTGCAAATAAAAAGTCAAAATTAGGGATATCTTTTTCATCTACTTTGGTAATATCGCCTGCAAAATTCCCTGAATAAAATAAATCTTTATTATGTTTTAAAAAATTTGCTTGATAAGTTTTACGAGCATTTTCATCAAATTCTGAGGCAAAAACGCATTTTCCTCCTAAATTTGAAGCGGCTAAATGAAAGCCGCCAATACCTGCGAATAAATCAATAAAGGTAAATTTTGGTTCATTTTTATAAATAGACTTCTTTGTCTCAAACTGATCAAATATTCCCATTTGAAAGCCATCCCCCACATAATCAATGGTTTTATTATGTTTTAATTCTTGGTAAAAACTATTATGCCCGTTTTTGGCTATGATGACAAAATCTAATAATGCAATACCCATTATTTGCCCTGCTTTGCCGATATTTTTGGCAACTTGTTTATCTTGTCTACTAGGAGTTGGGTCGCCACTTGGATGGTTATGAATAAGAATTATATTGGCGGCTTTATTTTCCAAAGCGCTGGAAAAAATCTCTCGTGGATGAATAAGACTTTTATCCAACAATCCAATGCTTAAAGTTTCTTTTTTAATTAGTGCATTACGGCTGTCAAGGTGTAGGCAAATTAAATGCTCTTTTTTCTTGTCTCTAATATTAAAAGCAAGTGTCAATACATTTTGTACATTCTTGATTATTAAATCAGTGCTATTTTGCTCTTGGTAAAAACGCTTTATTAGGGCAACTGCGCTATAAACTTGTAAGGCTTTGGCTTGTCCAATGCCTTTAACTGTTAACAAATCATCAATGGTGATATTGAGAAAATCCTTATTAAATTTGGTAATAATAGTTTTGGCTAAGGTTTGGACATTGATACCTTTGATGCCACTACCAAGTAAGATGGCTAGAAGGTCTGTCTTAGATAAGGCATTAGAGCCTTTTTTGAGTAATTTTTCTCTAGGGCGGTCAACTTTAGGAATGTCTTTTATTTTTGGCATATTCAAAAATAAATCACTTTTTCTTTGGTGGTAATAAATCCGTAATCGTACCTTCTACCATCTCAACAGCGAAAGCAGTGGTTTCGCTCAGTGTTGGGTGGGCGTGGATGGTGAGTGCAATGTCACTCATATCACAGCCCATTTCAATGGCAAGGGTGGGTTCGGCGATGAGCTCACCTGCATTGGTGCCACAGATGCCCATGCCTAGGATGCGGTGGGTGTGTTTGTCGAATATGGCTTTTGATACGCCTTCACTCCTACCGATGCTGAGGCTTCTACCTGAGGCTGCCCAAGGGAATTTACCGACTTCATATTCCACACCTTCGTTCTTTAGTTCTTTTTCAGTTTTCCCTGTCCAGGCGACTTCTGGGTCGGTGTAGGCGACAGATGGAATGGCGAGTGCATCAAAACCTGACTTGTGTCCACAGATAACTTCAGCAGCAACTTTGGCTTCATGAACGGCTTTGTGGGCGAGCATTGGTTGGCCAACAATATCACCGATGGCATAGATATTTGAGATGTTGGTTTTCATTTGCTTGTCAACATTGATAAAACCCCAATCATCAACATGCACACCTGCTTTTTCGCAGTCAATGAGTTTGCCATTAGGCGTGCGCCCGATAGAGACCAAGACTTTATCAAAGCTATCAAACTCTGGGACATTTTTGCCTTTAAAGCCGACTTGAATACCATCTTTTTGTGCTTTCATACTGGTAACTTCGGTGCTTAAGAAAATATTGGCATATTGTTTTTTAATGCGTTTGAATAGTGGGTTAACAATGTCTTTATCTGCTGCTGCGATGAGTTGGTCTGAGAGCTCAACCACAGTGATTTCACTACCAAGTGCTTCATAAACAGTTGCCATTTCTAAACCGATAATACCACCACCAACAATGAGCAAGCGTTTTGGCGCATTCTCTAAATCCAGCGCATCGGTTGAGTCCATGACGCGCGGGTCATCAAACGGGAAGGCGGGTATTTTAGTAACACGCGAGCCAGCAGCGATGATAGCCTGTTCAAATTCAATAACCTCGTTAGTAGCGTCAATTTTGATTTGAGTATTGGAGATAAACCTACCATAGCCAGTAACGACTTGCACACCTCTTGCTTTTGCTAGGGCTTTGATACCGCCCGTTAACTTACTAACTATATCGTCTTTATTTTTGCGTACAGCGTCAATATCAATCTTTGGCTTGTTAAAGGTAACGCCAAGGTGCTTAGCCTCTTTAGCTTCGTTGATAATTTCTGCAGTATGTAATAGTGCCTTTGAAGGAATGCAACCTACATTTAGGCATACACCACCTAAGTTTTCATAGCGTTCGACAAGCACTACTTTTTTGCCTAAATCAGCAGCACGAAAGGCAGCTGTATAACCACCAGGGCCAGAGCCGATAACAACAACTTGGGTTTTAATCATAATTTGCCTCGCTTAAGATGTTGTTAAGTTCTGCCATAAAGCGACCACCTTGTGCGCCGTCAATAACTCGATGGTCATAAGACAAGGCTAGTGGTAGTGTTAATTCTGGCGTGAATTCTTTGCCATTCCAAATGGGTTTATTGACTGAGCGAGACACGCCCAAAATAGCAACTTCTGGTGCGTTGACAATCGGTGTAAATTGCGTACCGCCAATACCACCAAGACTGGAGATGGTAAAACCTGCGCCCTGCATATCTTTAGGACTGAGTTTCCCCTCACGCGCTTTGGCAGAAGTCTCTCCCAACTCTGTGGCAAGTTCAAGCAAAGATTTTTGTTCAACATTTTTAATCACGGGTACTACTAAGCCATTTGGCGTATCCATAGCGATGCCTAAATTAAAATATTTTTTGATGATTAAGTTTTCACCAGATTCATCCAATGAGGCGTTAAAGCGTGGATGAGATTGAAGTGCTTGAATCACCGCCTTCATAATAAATACCAATGGCGTTAGTTTAATATCTTGTGCTTTTTGCGCTTGTCGGTAGGCCTCCATTTTGTCAATATTGACTTCATCAAACTGTGTCACATGTGGAATATTGAGCCAGCAGGCAGTTAGATGTTTACCTGAGAGTTTGTTAATTCTGGATAATGCTAATGTCTGTGTTTCACCAAATTTAGAGAAGTCAATGTGTGGCGTTTTAGGTAGCGCACTACCCATACCACCTGATGCCATAATTTGTTTTACATAACCCTTAAGGTCAGCGTCTAGTACTCTGCCTTTTTGCCCTGTGCCAGTGACATTGGACAAATCCACACCTAATTCTCGTGCCAATTTGCGAATAGAGGGGGAGGCATGAGAGGCTCCCTTAGGTATTGTTGATACTGATTGATCTAAGGTTTGTGGTGGTGTTGCGCTTGCAGGTTTTGGCGCAGGAGCGGACGCAGGTGCAGAGACTGGCTCTGGCGCGGTGTCTTTTGTTGCTACTATTTCAACGCCTGTACTTTCAATGTTAAGGATTAAATCACCTAGTTTAATTTTGTCGCCTAATGTGACATTAATATCAATCACTTTACCTGTGACAGGGGTTGGGATTTCCATTGATGCCTTGTCACTTTCCAAAGTGATTATGCTATCTTCTGCTGATAGTTCATCGCCTGCATTGACAAGAATTTCAATCACTTCAACTTTATCAAAGTCACCAATATCGGGTACAACTACAGGGATGATTTTTGGTTCAATATCTATTACTTCTGCGACTGATTCTTCACTTGTATCAGCATTGTCTTGCTCAGTTTGAAGTGCTAAAAGCACATCGCCTTGTTTGATTTTATCGCCTAGGGCAATGTTTATTTCAGTGACTACACCCGCCCAAGGGGTTGGGATTTCCATTGATGCCTTGTCACTTTCCAAAGTGATTATGCTATCTTCTGCTTCAATTGTATCGCCAACAGATACTAAAATCTCAATAATTTCAACTTCGTCAAAGTCACCAATATCGGGTAATTGTATATTTTTAATTTCAGACATAAGCAAATGTGCACTTTTTTAAAGTGTGTAATTATCGCATAAATCATCAAAACTAACGGATAATGTTTGCCTATGTCAGCTGCACTTACCATTAAATCACTTAGCAAAATTTATGCCAATAATTTTTATGCCTTAAAAGGTATTGATTTGTCGGTAGAGCAAGGCGATTTTTTTGCACTTTTGGGTAGTAATGGTGCGGGTAAAACGACAGCTATTGGCATTATTTGTGGCTTGTTAAATAAAACTCAGGGCGATATTCAAATATTAGGACTCAATCAAAATACCCATGTAAATGATATTAAACGTTTGATTGGTTTGATGCCGCAAGAATTTAATTTTAATCTGTTTGAACCTATTGAAGAAATACTGATTAATCAAGCAGGTTACTACGGTATCTCGCGTACAGATGCTAAAGTCCAAACAGAGATTTTGCTCAAAAAAATGCAACTTTGGGATAAACGCACAGATATGGCTAAATCTTTATCAGGTGGCATGAAGCGTCGTTTAATGTTAGCAAGGGCGCTCGTTCACCAGCCAAAAATATTGATTTTGGATGAACCGACTGCAGGTGTTGATGTTGAGATTCGTCGCTCTATGTGGTCATATTTAAAAGAGCTTAATCGCTCGGGTGTGACCATTATTCTAACGACACATTATTTAGAAGAGGCAGAGTCCTTGTGTCGCAATATCGCAATTCTTAATGAAGGTAAGGTGGTTGAGCAAACCAGTATGAAAAAATTGTTAGCCAAGGTATCGCATCAAGTTTTGATTTTAGAAAGTTTAAGTGTGTTGCCAGACAATATTGAGCAAGCGCAATTTAGCTGTGAAAGATTGGATGATTATTCTTTACAAGTGACATTAGAAGTTAGCATAAATATTACTGATGTTTTGCAAAGCCTATCTAAGCAAGGCATTAGTGTTGAGCATATTCGTAGCACACAGAATCGTTTGGAAACACTGTTTTTGAATCTAACAAACAAGGCGGTATAAGATATGTGGATTGCTTATAAAACCATTGTTATTAAAGAAATTTTACGATTTTCACGCATCTGGGTGCAAACGATTTTCCCACCGATTATTACGACATTACTTTATTTGTTGATTTTTGGTGGCTTGATGGGGCAACGCATTGGACTGATGCAAGGCGTGGATTATTTGCATTTTATTATTCCGGGCGTTATTTTGATGACGGTTATTCAGAACTCATATGCAAATACGGTAGCTTCGTTTTTTTTGGCGAAGTTTAACCGCAGTATTGAAGAAATATTGGTCTCGCCAGTGCCCTATTGGGTAATTTTGCTGGGCTATGTTTCTGGCGGTGTTGCGCGTGGTTCTGTGGTTGGTATGGGGGTGTTTTTTACAGTTTTGCTCTTTGTTGATTTTGAGATTTACTCAATTTCAATTACTTTAATGATTTTTTTATTAACGGCTATTTTGTTTTCTTTGGCGGGTTTTATTAATGCGGTATTTGCGCAATCATTTGATGATATATCCATTGTTCCAACCTTTATTTTGATGCCGATGATTTATCTTGGTGGGATGTTTTATAGCGTTGAAATTCTGCCAGAATCTTGGCAAATTGTCAGTCAGTTTAATCCCATTTATTATATGGTTGATAGCTTTAGATTGGGGCTTTTAGGTGTGAGCACTGTTGATTTTACAATATCACTTTCAATGTTACTGGCAATGATCGTTATATTGGTTACGATGTCGCTTTACTTGCTTAAGAAGGGCGTTAATATCAGGGCTTAATCTTACCTTCATCACCTGATAGCATACGGGTAATGTTACTTCTGTGAGTATAAAATATCCAAACACATATTAAAGTAACAACATAAGTGGACTCTAGGTCTTTGGCGCTTGAAAAGTAAAAAATTACAGGCGTTAGTAGAGTAGCGATTAATGCAGATAATGAAGAAATTTTTAGCACTTTGGCAACAAAAAGCCAAATCAGCGCAAAACTTAAACCAATTAAATAGTTTAAGGCAAATAAGCCACCTAAGAAGGTTGCCACACCTTTGCCACCTTTAAAACCAAAGAAAACTGGGTAAACATGACCCAAGAAAGTCGCCAATGCAATTAGCGTCATTGTTAATAAATCAGCCCCTAAATATCGTGCAATCAATATTGGAATAACACCCTTAAGCCCATCACCAATAAGTGTGATAGCAGCAGCTTTTTTACCGCCAATACGCAGAACATTAGTTGCACCTGGATTGTTAGAGCCTTCGGTGCGTGGGTCGGGTAAACCAAAGGACTTACAAACTAAAATAGCACTAGAGAGTGAGCCGATTAGATAGCCAGCGATAATCAAAATAGGTAACATAGCAAACTTATTGTAAAAAATATTAGGACTCTGATGATACTATGGATATTGTTTTTATTCAAGGATTAAAAATTGATTGCGTAATTGGAATTTACGATTGGGAGCGAAAAATCCGTCAAGATATCACCTTGGATATTGAGATGTCTACCGATATTAAAGTTGCTAGTGAGACTGATCATATTGATCAGACACTTGATTACAAGGCAGTGTCTAAACGACTCATTGAATTTGTTCAGGGTAGTGAATTTCAATTAGTAGAAACTTTGGCAGAGAAAATCACGCAAATTATCATCAAAGAATTTGGCGTGGAAAAAGTAAAACTCACACTCAACAAAGGCGAAGCAGTGACTGGTGCTAATGGCGTGGGTGTGATTATTGAGCGTAGTCACGCTAATTATTCATAATCATACAAATGGCCCATATCCACATTAATATTGGCTCAAACCAAAACCGCAGGAAAAATATTTTTCAAGCGCTAGATGCCTTACGGCTTAATTTTTTTGATGTAGTATGTTCCGATATTTTTGAAAGTAATGCGATAGGGTTTGAAGGCGCTGATTTTTACAATATGGGGGTAAATGCGACAACAGATTTAAGTGTTGTTGATGTGCTTAGCGTACTGCATACAATTGAGAATAACCAAGGCAGGGACAGGTCTCAACCAAAATTTTCTTCTAGGGAAATTGACCTGGATTTGGTGTTATATGATGAAGTGATTGATAAGACAAATAATTTACCTAGAGATGATATCTTGCAATACAATTTTGTACTAGCACCATTGGCGCAACTTAATCCAGAGAGTGTGCATCCGCTTGAAAAGAGAACTTATCAGCAATTATTTGCAACTACAACACCATTAAAATCGTATAATATTCAAATCTTAGAATATGGAAGGGATAAATCATGAAAAAAATATTAATTATCTTATTGTTTGTATTTAATGCTGCTGCATATGCTGATTATGAGGCGGGAATGGATTACATAGTATTAGAAAAACCCGTTCAGACTGTTACGGGTGATAAAGTTGAAGTGCGTGAGTTATTTTGGTATTACTGCCCGCATTGTTATAATTTAGAGCCAACACTTAACGCTTGGTTAAAAAAATTACCAAATAATGCTGAATTTATACGCCAGCCAGCTGTGTTTCTACGCCAGCCAGCTGTGCTTCCAGATAGATGGGTAGAAGGTGCGATTTTCTATTATGTATTAGAGAGTCTTGATTTATTGGATAAGCTTCACGGGCCACTGTTTAATGCCATTCACAATAAAAATAAAAATTTTAATTCCGAAGATGAATTTGTCAATTGGGTTGCGAATTTTGGCATTGACAAAGATAAGGTTGCTAAAGCGTTTAATTCATTTGGTGTCAAGATTAAAGTTAATAAATCCAAGTTAAATACGTTTAAATATAAAATGAAAGGTGTGCCTGTTATTGTAGTAAATGGTAAATATTGGACAGATGCTACTCGTGCTGGCTCACATCATGAAATGTTAAAAGTAGTAGATTTCTTAATCAAAAAAGAAAGCAAGGTTGAATGAGTCAGTTTTAGTTTTATCTGGGCTTGACCCTTGTGGTGGCGCTGGTATCAGTGCTGATATTGAAACCATTAATCAACTTGGACTAACGCCATTGCCGATTGTAACGACGATGACAGTGCAAAACACCCAATCAATTGCTGAAGTTCAAGTAGTGGATATTGGGTTAATTACCAAACAATTCCATCATCTGCAAGCAGATATTGATTTTAAGGTTGTTAAGATTGGGCTGCTTTGCTCTAGCGAACAAATTAGGGTAATTGCCGATTTAGTACGAGATAAAATCATTGTGCTTGACCCGATTATCAAAGCGAGCAGTGAAGAAATTTTATTGCAAACGCAGGCAATAGACACACTAAGACAAGACTTATTGCCTTGGGTAAAAATCATCACCCCAAATATGGCAGAATTACACGCCTTATCTGGCGAAAAAGACGAGCAAAAAGCCATAGAAAAACTAGCGTGTGAGTGGGTGCTGCTCACCACCACTGATGTGTCGGATGCTAGTATTGAGCATCGCTTGTATCAACAAGCTAAGTTAGTGAAAAGCTATACTTACGATAAATTATCGGGTAATTATCATGGCTCCGGCTGCACTCTTTCAAGTGCAATCAGTGCTTTAATCGCCTCAGGTGTCGATATTGAAATTGCTTGTAAAAAGGCATTAGATTACACTTATCAAACTTTGTTAAATGCTAAGAATATCGGTAAAATGCAGTTTCATCCTAATCGCATGCCTGTGAAAAATATTAACGATAGGGTGAGTTAGGTGTAACACATCATTTAGAGGCCCTATTAAAATTTATGTTAAAATACAGTTTTAAATTTAGCTATTGTGTATATTTAAAATACAATAATCACTTATTTATCAGTAATGAAAATAACCTCACTTTTTAACAAAAAATCTGAAAGAAAATTGGTTGACAAATTGTCAAAAGGCAGTATAAGCCTACAACGCGGTCGCTATCAAACCGCTCAAGACATCACCGAAAAAGTCAAACGCTTGAAGCACTATAATTTCGGCAAAAAATATGCCGACTAAGGGCATAAATGAATTCGATATACTATTGAATTTATTTGAACAAGCAGAAACCAAGATAAAAAATGTTGAACAAATTACCTCGGAAGGGGTGCTTATTCCCTCTATCAACCAACTTAGGTATGCAGGTCATCATATTGTTCGCTCTTTACTGAGCGATGATGCGAAAGAGCCTCAAGCAGAAAGAGTTAAGGCAATTAATCATGTTAAAAGAGCCATTTACGATATAGATGAATCGCTATTGATTTACTATATAGAGAGCGCAGTAGATTTTAAAGAAAAATATAATGACAGTGGCTTTGTTACTGAAGTAGTAACAGATTATCCTGAAAAATTGGCAACGCTAGATGAGGCTAATAAAAGCATACAACAATTGCGCGAAAACAATAATAATTATCAAGATAGAGAGCAGTTTTATCAAAAATTAAGCCCTTGTTTGATTAAATTATCTCAGATTGTTGTTATTTTTGAACAATCAGCGCCACTTATTGCCAAAAAACAACAAGACAAGGACGATCAAGATCTAAAAAACAAAAATCGTTTTAATTGGTACGATTATTATCAGTATTATTGTTGTACTTAAGTGAGACCTTTCATAAATTATGAATAATTTTATCAACAGTTGGCTTCGCCCTGATATTCAAGCAATCAATGCTTATCATGTGCCTGCGTCTGATGATATGATCAAACTGGATGCGATGGAATCCCCATTTCCTTTGCCTGATGAGTTAATCGGGCAATATTTAGCCTATTTGGCAGATAGCGAGCTAAATCGTTATCCCAACCCTAGTGCCATAGAATTGCAGCAAACTTTGCGCAAGTTGATGGATATACCTGACGATCTTGGTGTGCTGCTAGGCAACGGTTCTGATGAACTTATTCAATTATTGGCCTTAGCGTGCGACACGAATGATACTATTTTAAGTGTTGAACCAAGTTTTGTGATGTATGGGATGATTGCAAAATTCACCCGCTTGAATTATCAAGGGGTTGATTTGAATGATGATTTTGAAATTGACTTGAATGTAATGTTGCGCTCAATTGAAACGCATCAACCAAAATTAATTTTTATCGCCTATCCAAACAACCCAACGGGCAATACATTTGATAGAATTGTCATCGAAAAAATCATTACCTCAACCCAAGCTTTAGTTGTGTTAGATGAGGCTTATTACGCTTATGCTAATGACAGTTTCTTAGATGATATTAAAAAATATCCCAATTTAGTATTACTCAGAACAGTCTCAAAAATTGGCTTTGCTGGTCTGCGTCTAGGCTTGTTAATTGGCGCACAGGATACAGTAGCGCAGTTAGATAAATTAAGACTGCCTTACAATATCAATACGCTAACGCAAGTGAGTGCTAATTTTCTATTACGAGAAAAAGATGAAATTAACAAAAATGCCCAAATCATCCTTAGTGAGCGCACTCAATTATCCGCCACACTGAGTGCCATTAATGTGCTGAAAGTCTATCCATCACAAGCCAATTTTATTTTATTTAAAGCCCCCAATGCCAACGAACTGTTTAAAGTACTCAAGCAAAAAGGCGTGTTGATTAAAAACCTTAGTAGCGCACCCAAACTTACTGATTGCTTGCGTGTAACAGTAGGTAGTGGTGAGCAAAATCAACAATTTATCAATATTGTGGAGGCATTTTATGGTTAATCAAGAAATATTGGCAGGCTATTGCCAGCAGTATTTAAGGGTTGATAAATTTGATGATTATTGCCCAAATGGCTTACAAATACAAGGCAAACCCGATATTAAGAAAATCATCTCAGGTGTAAGTGCCAACCAAGACTTGATTGATGCAGCGATTGATGAAAAAGCCGATGCATTATTTGTGCATCATGGGTTTTTTTGGAAGAATGAAGCATCTGAGATTATCGGTATCAAAAAAAATCGTATTAAAGCACTTTTAGACAATGACATTAATTTATATGCCTACCATTTGCCACTTGATGCACATACAACAGTGGGCAACAATATCCAACTTGCACAACGCCTCAATATAAAAAATCCCGAGCCAATTGGCGATACCTTAGTTTGGCAAGGAGAAGTTGAAACGACATTATCTAAACTCTCCAATACCATTGAACAAGCGCTTAACCGAGTACCTTTAGTCTTTGGTGATGATGATAAATCATTAAAGCGCATTGCTTGGTGTACAGGTGGTGCACAAAGCTATATTGAACACGCTATTAATATTAACGCCGATTGTTTTATTACTGGTGAAGTCTCTGAGCAGATACCCGCCATTGCCCTTGAAAATAATATTGCCTTTGTTTCCGCTGGACACCATGCTACTGAGCGTTATGGTGTGCAAGCCCTTTGCCAACATTTGAGTCAGAAATTTAACCTTAAGTGCCAATTTATTGATATTAATAATCAGGTATAAAACTACAGGGTATAATCCCCAGCCTTTAATTTATGTTACAATTTCATCATGACAAATAAAGACAAGCAATTAACTGAAATAAAAGCATACAGAGAAAAGATAGAAAAACACTATAAAAAAAAAGAAATTATTGAATTTGGTAATTCTTCAACTGCACATGCTGAAGTTGTTGTTGAGTATTTGTTTAGGTATGCTATTGAAAATAAAGAAGATATGAAAATTTTTGCAGGCACACTTAAGGCAAGTTTTTATAACAAATTTCTGCAACAAGCCAAGACTTTATTAAGTACACAAAAAATCTCAATTATCTGTGAAAAAAAATGTGAAGCAAGTGATTTTCAAAAGCTGATTAAGAGAAGTGAAAATGGCAATATTTCAGATATCAACGCACAGGAAAGCCTTGGCGTTTCTCATTTTATTTTGGCAGGCGAATCTGCCTATCGTGATGAGAAAAGCGATGCTTTGAAAACGGCTTCCGCCTCATTTAATGGGTATATGAGAGGCAGTTTTTTGTCGGTTTTTTTTGATGCGATTAAAAAAAATATAGGAAACCTTGCATAAGTAAGTCAATACTGTGCCTAATGTTGATATTTTTTATGGGATTACCACAACGACACTAGTTGTACTAACTTCTGTAACTTTGGTTGTTTCCCAACAGTTAGTAAGTTCTATTCAATCTAGTGCCAAGTTATGTAAAGATTCAATTAATGAATTAAATAGTAAAGAAGAGGCGTGTGATAAGGAAATTTTAATTACTTTGGGACATAATACTGAGGTATTATTATCTAAATATCAAGGCATTTCAACAAACACTGGTAAGGCATATCTAGCACTATATTTAGTTATATTCTTCTCTGCTGTTTCTATATTTTTAACACTGCTTAGTGGAGTATTTGATCTTTCTATCCCTGTAAAATGTATTCTATTTATAAATTTAGTTTCGATTAGTATTTATATCGTTGCATTTTTAAGTTTATTATGGGTCGTGCGAAATAAAAAGAAATGTTTAAAAATCATTACCTCAGAAAGTGAAATGCGTATAAAAAGTATTGATGATACTAATGTTTTATATCAAATACTAAGTGAAAAAGAAAAAAGGAAAAGATAATGAAAATGAGTGAGAAATATGATGTTTGTGTTGTGGGCGCAACTGGTGCGGTGGGCGAGACCATTCTTTCTATTTTAGATGAGCGAGATTTCCCGATTAATAATTTATATCCATTAGCCAGTAAAAATTCAGCGGGTAAGAGGGTATTTTGTCAGGGAAAAAGCTGGACAGTGCAGGACTTAGACACCTTTGATTTCTCTCAGGCGCAAGTGGGTTTATTTTCAGCAGGTGGTAGCATTTCTGAAAAATATGCACCGATTGCAGCTGAGGCGGGCTGTATAGTGATTGATAATACGGCACATTTTCGTCGTGATAAAGATGTCCCTCTGGTAGTACCTGAGGTTAACCCACATGCGATTGCAGGTTATACACAACGAAATATTATTGCCAATCCAAATTGTTCCACCATTCAAATGTTGGTGGCACTCAAGCCGATTTATGATGCGGTGGGTATTGAACGAATCAATGTAGCGACTTATCAGGCGGTATCAGGCTCTGGTAAGGAGGCGATTAGTGAATTAATTGACCAAACCACTAAATTATTAAGTGGCAATACTGAGGTTGATGTTAAGGTTTACCCAAAACAGATTGCGTTTAATGTGGTTCCGCATATTGATGTGTTTCAAGAGAATGGCTACACTAAAGAAGAGATGAAAATGGTGTGGGAGACGCAAAAGATTTTTGAAGATGATGATATTTTGGTTAATCCTACTGCAGTTCGTGTGCCAGTAATTTATGGACATTCTGAAGCGATTAACATTGAAACTAAGAAAAAGATTACTGCTGTTGAAGCAACTAAGATTTTATCCAAAGCGAGTGGTGTGACGGTGATGGATAAGCGTGAAGATGGTGGTTATGCCACACCATTTGTAGAAGCAACTAACCACAATGACACATTTGTGAGCCGCATTCGTGAAGATATTTCTCATGAGAAAGGTTTAAACTTATGGGTAGTTTCTGATAATATTCGCAAGGGAGCAGCATTGAACAGTATTCAGATCGCTGAGATTTTGATTCAGGAATATTTGTAAACCATGTCATAAGGACTGCCGACTAAGGGCTTTATTGCCATTAATAGTTATAATAATAAGACAATTGAGATTGCAAAATGAATATGATTAAAGTATCTAGAAAAACCAACGAAACCGACATTGTTGTAGAGTTAAATTTATATGGCACAGGCCAGGCAAATATTGACACTGGCGTGGCATTTTTAGATCATATGTTGGACCAAATTGCACGCCATGGTTTGATGGATTTAACCATTAAATGTGATGGCGATACGCAGATTGATGATCATCACAGCGTTGAAGATATTGGTATTACGCTGGGTCAGGCATTTGCAAAAGCAGCAGGTGATAAGGCAGGTTTGACTCGTTATGGGCATGCTTATGTGCCATTAGATGAGGCATTATCACGCGTGGTGTTAGACTTATCGGGTCGCCCAGGTTTAGAGCTTAATGTGAATTTTACCCGTGCGATGATTGGTACTTTTGATGTGGATTTAATTTCAGAATTTTTCCGAGGTTTTGTTAATCACGCCTTAATTACTTTGCATATTGATAATTTGCGTGGAGTCAATGCTCACCATCAAGCAGAAACGATTTTTAAGGCGTTTGGTAGAGCGCTTAGAATGGCAGTTACACCAGATGAGCGTCAGGCAGGCGTTATTCCATCAACTAAAGGCACGCTGTAAAAGACAATGTCCCAGAGTATTGCAATTGTTGATTACGGTATGGGTAATGTTCGTAGTGTACAAAAGGCATTAGAGCATGTGGCGCCGAATGATAAAATCTTTCTTACCGATAATGCAGATTTAATTAATGATGCAGACCGACTTGTATTTCCAGGGCAGGGCGCAATCGGTGCGTGCATGCAAAAGTTAAATGAGCGCCAATTAGTTGATGTGATTAAACAAGCTGCAGATAAAAAACCTTTTTTGGGTATTTGCTTAGGTTTGCAACTGTTATTTGACCATTCACAGGAAAATGGTGGTGTCCAAGGGCTGTCTATTCTTGCAGGCGAGATTGTGCATTTTCCAAAAAATGAATTGCATTCACAGGGCGCAAGTTTTGTCGTAACGGAAAAAACACCAACTAATTCAACTTTAAAAATCCCACATATGGGCTGGAATAAGGTCAAGCAAACGCAACAACATCCACTTTGGCACGATATTGAAGATAATGCGCGTTTTTATAGTGTGCACAGTTATTATGTTAAGCAGGATGATGCATCAGTGGTTGCTGGGTCAAGTGATTATGGTATGGACTTTACTTGTGCGGTTGCCAAAGATAATCTATTTGCGGTGCAATTCCACCCTGAAAAATCTCAGCATGACGGTTTGCAATTACTTAAAAATTTTGTTAATTGGGATATTTAAGATTGTCTAATTCAATAAGTAAGCGTGTTTTATCATGATGTGCAACATCTAACCAAGAACGATTCTCCAGTGCACCAACTAAAGCGTACAAAAAACACAAATGCGGCTCTTTCATTCTAATATAAGCTTCTAGAGCACCAATCTTTTCCAGATCTTTTTTCGTGTACACTCCAATAGCATTTAATTGTTGTTCGCTGGTAGCCCCTAGACCTTTTAGTTGTGAAATTTCACCCATATAATGCATTATAGCAATTCATTACATTAGCGTGATAGCCACCGCCAAAGATATTCAAATGATTTAAGTAATGGTATAGCATATATAAGGGTTTACGCCTATCAAAACCTGCATCAAATGGATAAGTATTATGATAACTCTGATAGAACGCATCAGAAAATCCACCAAACATAAAGGTTAGGGCGAAATCAATCTCTCGATGCCCATAATAACTAGCGCTGTCAATAAAATAAGGATGGTTTTCTCCACTTATGATATTGCCCGACCATAAATCGCCATGTAATAATACAGGCTTAATGTTGTCATTAAGCAAGTCAGGCAAAATAGTTCTTACCGCTAGTAATTGTTGATATTCATTCTGATTAATTAATTTATTTTGTTTGGCTAATTCAATTTGATGTAATAAGCGATATTGCCAATAAAATTCTGACCAGTTGCTGATATTTTGATTAACCCCGTTTGGTTGTGGTGTTTGTCCAATCTTATTATCAAACTCAAAGCCAAAATATTGCTCGGTATTTTGGTGTAGTTTGGCAAGTTCAATCCCCATTTGTATTTGTAGTTTTGGATTGTCTTTATTGTCAATCCATTCAAGTATTAAGCAATATTCACAACCACCTAAGACTTTTGGCGTGTGAATGGTTTTCCCCAATAAAGCCAATTCCTTACCTTCAGAGATGAGTTGTTGATTGGCTTTTGTTTGTACTTTAATAAAGACTCTTTCACCACTGTCTAATATTATTTGATAGGCTTCAAATAAGCCTGTGCTGATCGATTGTTTGTGGGTTACTTGTTGTCTTAGGTGTTTTTCAATGTGCGATTCAACGAACATACTGGTTAGTTAGATTGTGCTTGCAAACAACGAATATAAGCTTGATGGTCCATTGGTGTGTTGTTTTTTTGTGAAGAAAAAATCATTTCAGCGATGCAATCCATCATTCTGTGCTCTACTTCGTGTGGGTCTTTAACCTTGTTTAATATTTTTTGATAATATTGTTGAATACCTAAGGGTTGATTAATAGACAATTGTTCTTTAAGTGACAAATGTAGGTTGATGTGTAAAAATGGATTAACTTCACCTTGTTCTGGAAAATAATTCAATTCTATATTATTAATAAGCGCGTGGTATTCAGGGTGCATTTCAATCACTTGCGTGAGTTGAGTTTCTAGGGGGTCAAGTACCTCTTTATCTAAGAATTTTTGCCAAGCGTTGGCAAGGAATTGGCGCTGCTGTGTTCTATCTTGAGTGTAAAACACTTATAAATTTTTCTCTTCGTATTCGCACAAATCAAGCAAAATACACTCAGGGCATAATGGAGAACGCGCTTTACAAGTATAGCGACCATGCAAAATCATCAAGTGATGTGCTGGTACACGATACTCGTCAGGGATAAATTTCACTAATTTTTTCTCTACTTCTAATACCGTTTTACCGCTGGCAATTGCCGTGCGATTGGCAACACGATAAATATGTGTATCAACCGCAATCGTTGGGTGTCCGAATGCTGTGTTGAGGACTACATTGGCTGTTTTGCGACCTACACCAGGCAAGGCTTCTAATTCTTTGCGTGTTTCAGGCACTTTAGAATCATACTTATCAATCAAAATCTTACAAGCTTGAACGATATGCTTTGCCTTTGAGTTGAATAAGCCAATTGTTCTAATAGTGTCTCTAACAACATCTTCGCCTAATTCGTAAATCGTCTCAGGCGTATTAGCAAGGGGGAATAGTTCGTCAGTTACTTTGTTGACACTTTTGTCAGTCGCTTGGGCCGACAAAGTCACTGCCACTAATAATTCAAAAGGAGTTGAATAATTTAATTCTGTTGTTGGTTCAGGTATCTTTTTCAATAACCTACCAAATATTTCACTGCGTGTTTCGGCGTTCATTTTTTTGTACTCTTCCTAACTCAGCGCAACATTATACCTGATTATCAGATTAATAGCAAAATGACGCTACAATGGTTACTATGAGTGATTATCTAACTTTTAAAAAAACGATTCTGCGTATTTTTCTAGTTGTTGCCAAAGGTTTTCTTTATCGGGATGAGCTTGGCGCATAGCATTTATGCGTTCAGAATACTCGTCAATTGATAGGTAACCATCCTCCCCCGTTTGCACGCGACTTTGCACAAGCTCAAACCAGTCTTCTTGCTCGTCTTGGGTTAAGGATTCAGGGTAATTTCTAGCCTTAAAACGCATCAGTAGTTGGTTGAGCTTTGCGTCTTTAAATTGCGGATGAAAATTCTTTAATCCTTCTGCATCAAGTGTTTGAATCTGTTCACTGATGCGCCTATCAGCATTATCCATAAAGCCATCATACAGCGACTGGTCAACATCAGGAGTTGGCGCTCGTTCTTGGTCATTGCGATATAAATCTTGTGCTATTTTGGCAATTCGGTTTTGATTATTTTTAATAAATTCTAATCGTTGTAGACAAACATTCATATCAATTTGTAATTGCTTGACAATTTTTGGTTCAAGTTTATAAATATTTGGTACAAACATTGGGCTTTTATTGAAAATCAAATCTTTAATTTGCAACCTTTCCACCCCTTTTGGTAGTTCTGATTGTTTGGTAAACATGAGTTTTTTTAATTCATCAATATTAAGTTCTAATAAGAGTGATGGGTCTTGGTCCAGATTAAAGACAATAGCACGATCGTTATACTCTGGATGGTATGCTAATACAGTACACAGGCGTGTGCAAGAGAGTGTGGCAGGATACATACCTGAGGTGTGCAACATTGGCTCAAAGGGTTTTATTTTACCTTCAACTGTTTTCTTTTCTCTTAGGCTAAAGGCATAATCAAATAACTGTGGTTGTGTATTCTTAATAATTTTTGCAATGGCAATTGTGGCACGCACATCTGCTAGGGCATCGTGTGCATCATTATGCTTAATACCATTGGCAGGCGCAAGTTGGTCAAGTTTGAATATAGGCTTGCCTTCTTCATTATGTACCCATTTTAGGCTCGAATCTCTTTTCAGAGCATAACATAGACGCACCACATCTAAAATATCCCAACGGGTATTGCCATTTTTCCAATGCCAAGCATACGGGTCGATAAAATTACGATATAAAGTATAGCGTGTAAATTCATCGTCAAAACGAATAGAGTTATAACCCACTGTGCAAGTATTTGGGGTGGTAAATTCAGCATTGATTTTCTGAATAAATTGGTGTTCTATTAAACCTTTTTCTGCACAAAGTTGTGGGCTAATATTGGTTACTGCACAGGCCTCAGGTGATGGCAGACAATCGTTAGTTGGCCTACAGTAAAACATTTGTTCATCTAAAATGTTAAGAGCTTCATCTGTGCGAATACCGGCGAATTGAGCAATACGCCCAGTTTTTGGACTAATGTCAAAAGTTTCAAAATCATACCAATAAAATGTTTTCATTATTTATAAAGCCTCTGTTGGTAATATTAGGTTTTATTTTACAAGGCTTATTTGACTGTTAGAAAATAATATTATTTTCAAAAAACAAATAATCCAACCTTTATTTTTGCCATTTCATCTGGAAAAATGACGGTTTGTCTATTTGTAGAATAAAAAAGTTGATTTTATCTACAATAGGAATTTCTATAATTTTAAGGATAATTAAAATGAAAAAAATAATACTCTCTTTATCGTTGATTTCAAGTTTGTCTTATGCGACAAATATTGAAGTAAATATTAGCAATATCAAACCAATTACTGGTAAATTGTTCGTCACGCTTGATACTAAAGATACCTATGACAAAGAAGACAAGTCAAATAGTGTTTTTAGTGCTATAAAAAAAATATCTAAATCTGGACATAAAATTACCATTGATGATGTCAGTTCTGACACCTATGCATTTTCTGTCTTTCATGATGTGGATAATAACAATAAACTCAGCACCAATTTTCTGAGTGTTCCAAGTGAAGGTTACGGGTTTTCAAATAATGTGGTGGGTAATTTCGGCAAACCAACCTTTAAAGAGGCTAGTTTTATTGTTAATGGTGAGCAAGAAACTATTAATCTTAATGTGGAGTTGGTTCGATGAATAGAAGGGAATTTATACAGTCAACTGCAGGTCTTGCATTCGGCAGTTTGGTGTTTCCACATTTGTCATTCGCTGAACAAGACGAATGGATAGCGACTTTTAATCAAAACCTTAAAATTAAACCATGGCTTATCGGTTGGCAAGGTACAAATCAAGAAACTCTACAAACTAAAGAACTTGAAATTAAAGGGAAAATTCCACAAGATTTAAACGGTTATTTTTATCGTAATGGCCCTGCACAAAATGAAGTCCATGGCAAACGCTATCACCATTGGTTTGATGGCGATGGAATGGTGCAAAAATTTCACATTGCCAATGGGAAAATTTCACATTTTGGCAAAATGGTTGATACGCATAAATATTTGACTGAAAAACAGCAACAAAAAATGTTGTTTCGGGCATTTGGCACTTATTTACCAAGGCGCATTGCTAATGTCGATAGAATCAACACCGCGAATATTAGTTTATTGCCATTAAATAAGCGTTTGTTTGCTTTGTGGGAGGGTGGCAGTGCTTATGAAATCGACCCTGAAACTTTAAAAACTATCGGCATTCAATCGTGGTCGCCACAAACCAAAGGCTTGCCATTTGGGGCGCATTATCATCAAGATTCAGATGGCTCAATTTGGAATATTGGTTATGCCAGTTTAAATGATGCTATTGTGTTATGGCATCTTGATAATCGTGGCAAACTCAAGCAATTTAAAATCCTCCCTATTGAAAATGTGCCGATGGTACATGATTTTATGATTACTGAAAAATATTTGGTTTTATTGCTACCGTCCTTTCGTTTTGATAAGGCTAAATTTATGAATAAGCATAGTTTTCTAGATGCTCATTATTTTGACAAGGATCAAGCGACAATTGTTTGGTTAATTGATAAAGACACTTTAAATATCCAGAAAACTTTTGAATTACCCGCCCAATTTGTTTTTCATTTTGTCAATGCTTATGAGCAAGGCAACGAAGTGGTTTTTGAATCTATGCGTTATCCTAATGCTGATATTTTTAATGTTTTTACCGAGGTAATGCGTGGCAGAAGCAAGAAATTTACGGAAGCATATCCATATCGGGTACGACTTAATTTAGAAAAAAACACAGTGGTTGAAGAAAAACTCAGCAATATTTACAACGAGTTTCCAAGTATTGATATCAATGAGACAGGGTTAGTACACACACAAGTAGTTTCATTGCAGCAACGAGGTGAGCTTTTTTTAAATTCTGTAGCAATCAATAATTATCAAACAGGAGAAGCACAACATTTTTCTTATGCTAAACAGTTAGCGGAAGAACATTTGTTAATTAAAGATTCACGCGGTAATGATTGGGTGGTAGGCACAACTCTGGATTATGGGGAAAAATGCACTAAAGTCAATATTTTTAACGCTAAAAAATTAAACGATGGTCCTGTTGCTGTGGCAAAATTACCTTATGTTTTGCCTTTGGGATTTCATGGGAAATTTGTTAACGCCTAAAAATACGATATTTATTATCATCTGTCTATGCAAAAGAAATTTTTAATACCACTGTTTATTACGCTTATCTTTAATACATTAGTTGCAGTATTATTATTTTTATTGCTTGGGGATGTTGACTTTAGTTCGTTATTATTTATTTCACATAGTATTGGGCTTAGCGTTTTAGGGGCTAATTTTTTGATATCATTTGAACAGTATTCAAATAATATTGCTCAAATTATTTTGCACTCTTTGACAGGCTTGTTGCTTGGTTTAATGATTGCATTTATTGGTCATCGCCTTATTTTTGGCATTGACTTAACTTATTCAATCATTTATCCTGCTTTATTTTTTAGTATAGTTGCTGTTTTGATTTCTTGGTTGTATTTCAGTCGTTTAGACAATCAAGAAGCACTAGATAAAATTAAAAGAAAATTAAGTGCTGGTCATAAAAAATTGCACTGGATTAAAACAGCTGATAGCAAAGGCAATGTATTTTTGCTGAATGTAAAAGAGATTGAATATTTTCAAGCACAACAAAAATACACTTGTGTTTATAGCAAAGGTAGAGAATATTTAATTACCACTGGTATTAAAACTTTAATTACGCAGTTAGATGCTAATTATTTTTGGCAAATTCATCGTGGTAGTATTGTTAATATAAGTTTTATCAGTCAAGTTTCTAAAAATGAACAGGATAAATTAATGGTTTATTTGTCTAATGCTCAAGCACTTCCTATTAGTCGTAATTACTTGCATTTGTTTAAAAAAATGTAGGTATTCATTTGTTTATTAATAAAAAACCCAGCATATAGCTGGGTTTTTAAATGCACAAACAATTGTATTATTTTGGAAAAACGTTTGCTGCTTGTGGACCTTTGTCACCATCTTCTAAATCGAATTCTACTTCTTGACCTTCGTCTAGTGATTTGTAACCGTCACCTTGAATAGCACGGAAGTGAACGAATACATCGTCACCATTTTCTTGCTCAATAAAACCAAAACCTTTTTTTGCGTCAAACCATTTGACTGTTCCTGTTGTAGACATTTTGTCTCCTATAAATTATAAAAAAAATCACCGAAAAAAAATCACCACCTTTATAACTTGTAGTTGATATAGAACATCAATACACATAACAATAAACAGCAGCTGTATTCTTACCAGCGCCTATTATTTTAATGATAGTTGAGCGTTTGTGTAAAGAAATTTCAAATTATCGTGAAAATTTAGGTTTTTTCCCGCGTCTGTTATTTTTTTCATCGCCTCGTTTATGGTTTTTGGAGAATTTTTTGCGCCCAGTTGTGCGTTTCTTATTGCTTGGTCTATTTCCGCCAGTTGTTGTTTTATTATTCTTTTCAGTGAGTTCTGTCATATTTAGGCGTTTGCCACAAACCACAGTTTTTTGCAACATTTCTAATACTTCGTTAGGCATTTCATCAGGTAAATCAATGGTTGAGCAATCGTCAAAAATCTGAATTGAACCAATATATTCACTGTCCATGTCAGCCTCATTTGCAATTGCGCCTAAAATATTTCCAGGTTTCACATTGTTGTTATTACCCACTTCAATACGATAGCGACACATTGGAATTTGTGGATGGTCTTTTAGAGGTGTTGCTTTGGTTGAGAGTGTTTTTGCCTCGCCTTGCATTTGCTCCCTGCCAAAACTTTGCACTTTGTCTGAGATGAGTAATGGCTCGCTACCTTGTGCGATAAATGCCAATGCAGAAGCAATTTTTGATGATTCAATTTCTGGATTTTCTGCTTGGAATTCAGCGACTAGCTTTTCAAATATCTCTAAGTTTTGGTTGTTAATGGTTTGTGCTATGTTTTGTTTGAATGTTTCAACACGCTTGGCATTAATAATCTTAGCTGTTGGCAATTCAAGGGGGGCAATCTTCTGACGCGTAACCCGTTCAATGGTGCTTAACATGCGTCTTTCACGATTTGATACAAATAAAATCGCCTCACCTGTTCGACCTGCACGACCCGTTCTACCAATACGATGCACATAAGATTCAGGGTCATGGGGAATGTCGTAATTAACCACATGTGAGATACGCTCAACATCTAGGCCTCGCGCTGCCACATCAGTAGCGATAAGAATGTCAATCTTACCTTTTTTATAATTATTAATAATGCGTTCACGCTGACTTTGTTGAATATCACCATTAATTGCTTCTGCTGAAAAGCCACGCGCAGAAAGTTTTTCTGCCAATTCAATGGTCATTGTTTTGGTTTTCGTGAAAATAATCATTGCATCAAAAGTGATAACTTCAAGGATGCGAGTTAAGGCCTCTAATTTTTGTGATAAACCACCTACCATGCAATATTTTTGTGTAATCGTTGTTGCTGTTTCTGTTTTGGTTTTAACCTTAACAATTTTTGGCTGGTTGAGGAATTTTTCTGCTACTTTCTTGATAACAGATGGCATCGTTGCTGAGAATAGGGCGATTTGACGCTCTTCTGGGATGCGCTCCATTACCCATTTAATATCATCGATAAAACCCATCTTTAGCATTTCGTCGGCTTCATCTAAGACGAATGATTTTAAATTATCCAGTTTTAAAGTGCCGCGTTTGATATGGTCCATCACACGACCTGGTGTGCCAACGACTGCATGAACGCCACGCTTGAGCGGGCGCAGCTGCACATCGTAGGATTGTCCGCCATAAATAGGCAACACATGGAAGCCTTTCATGCCTCGTGCATAAGTTTGCACCGCTTCTGAGACTTGAATTGCCAATTCGCGTGTGGGCGCCAAGATAAGCAGTTGTGGTGCGTTGAGTTTTATATCAATCTGGTCAATCAACGGCAAGGTAAAGGCTGCCGTTTTTCCTGTACCTGTTTGCGCCTGACCAATAACATCCTCACCATTGAGCAGGTAAGCGATACATTGCTCTTGAATCGGTGAAGGAGTCTCGTAGCCAATGGAATCTAATACTTTTAAAATAGCATCAGATAGACCTAAATCACTAAATTTTGCTTGTGGTTTGTTGTTTTCTTGGGTGTCAGACATAGTTGTTGATAAATATGGAAAGAGCGCAATTATACACTGAGAGCGTAAGCGAACCAATAATGAAAGTGTTTTTTCATTTTGATTACACAGTATTCTGACATTAAGTTGACAATGCATAAAATAGCATATAAGTCAGGCTTTAGCGTATCATTTTGTGCTTTGAAAACAAGGTTTTTTATGAATTCTAAAAAAGAATTATGGGTGTTGTTGGCTTCGTTTGTGTTGCCAATTGCACTGGGCACAGCATTTTTCTATTGGAATCCGGCCGCCTTTACGGGTAATACGGTTAATTATGGTGAGTTTGTTAATCCTATTATTACCACGCAAAAACAAGATGTGGTGTTTGCTGAGAATATTCAAGGCGATTTGCAAGGACTGTGGACGCTGGCTTATGTAACAAATGCTTGTGATAATGCTTGCGAAAAAACCCTAAAAGATATGGAAACTATCCGTACCTTAATGAATGACAATATGCGTCGTGTGCAAAGATTATTATTGATTAGTGGTGCTAGCAATTTACAAGAAACAGGTTTATTAATTGCCAAGCCAAGCAATAAATTGCAGCAGAAATTAAGAAAATTCCCAGATAATAGTTTGTTTTTGATTGACCCATTGGGCAATGTAATGTTGCGTTACAATCCGCAATCTTTAGAGATTAGACGGGTGATTAAAGACCTTCAGCGTTTGTTTAAATATTCGCGTATTGGTTAATCAATAGAGAAAAACTTATGCCATCACTTAACGACTTACTCGGACTTTGCAAACTTAAAGTAGTGGCACTGATATTGCTAACGGCGGTTGTTGGTATGTTTTTGGCAGTGCCTGCGCCGTATTTTCCTGACTTAATATTGGTTGTGCTTGCCTCTCTTGGTATTGGTTTGGCATCAGCATCAGCAGCGGTGTTTAATCATATCGTTGATGAGCAAATTGATATTGAAATGTCTCGCACCAACCAGCGACCTTTGCCACAAGGTAAAGTGAGTCGTAATCAGGCGTTGGTATGGGGTGTGTTTTTAGGCGTGATTGGTTTGGGTATTTTGCAGTTATTTGTGAACACTATTACTATGATATTGACTTTTATTTCTTTGATTGGCTACGCCGTGATTTATACGATGTATCTCAAACGAGCTACACCACAAAATATTGTGATTGGCGGTGCGGCAGGGGCGGCACCACCGATTTTAGGTTGGACTTCAATCGCAGGTACACAGAATATTGAGTATGCTTTGTTGTTATTTTTGATTGTATTTGTTTGGACGCCACCACATTTTTGGGCATTGGCAATTTTTCGGGTGGAAGAGTATCGGAAGGTTGATGTGCCGATGTTGCCAGTAACCCATGGTTTGGCTTATACTAGGGTGCAAATTTTGTTTTATACGATATTGTTAATATTGGTTACCTTATTGCCTTATTTGTCTGGTATGTCGGGGTTGATTTATCTTGCTTCAGCTTTAATTTTGGGCTTTATATTTTTGGCATATGCGATTAGAATTTATAAAAATCCAGGTGATAATAGAATTGCTTGGCGCACCTTTATGTTTTCGGTTAATTATTTAATGTTGTTATTTGTGGCATTACTTATTGACCATTATTGGTTAATTACATTGGGATAGAATGATGAAAGGATTGGGACAGGTATTTAAAGCAGTAACTTCAGCCATGATTGGTGTGGGTAAAAGAGAAGACCTTATCAAGGACTTTGAACGCACAGAAAAACAAGGGCCATGGCCTTATATTATTGTTGGCTTAATTATGACCATCGGCTTTATTGGTGCGGTGATTGCTGTTGTCAAACTAGTATTGTCCTAATGGCGTTTTAAACACTTTGTGTATTAGTGCGATAATACTGAGTAATAATAATAGTGCCACTGCATTGTGTAAAGTGGCAATTGTCATTGGTATTGATAACACCACATTTAAAATGCCCAAGGTTACTTGTATTGCTAATAAGTTACCAATCATCGTTAGGTTCCCCCTCAGGTGTGGATAAACTTTAAACGAATAAATTAAGGCAATAGTGAATAGTGTGGTGATTAACGCGCCAATGCGGTGCATCATTTGAATGGCGGCACGGGCTGGATTTTCTAATATACCATATTCATAATTATGTTCTACGCCAACTGGACCCCAATATAATGCATTGGTAAAATCCATTGTCGGCCACCAAGATCCTAAGCATTTTGGGAATTCTTCACCACAAGACAAAGCGGCATAGTGGGTAGAGGTCCAACCGCCAAGCGCAATTTGCACACTTAAAACAACCAAAGTTATGAGTAATAAGAATTTGTGTCTTTTTAAAATGTGCCTATAGGCAATAGAGGACCCCCCTTGATTGAGCAATAACCATGTCAGCAAAGCTGTGGTAATAAAGCCACCAATAAGATGCGTGGTAACAATACCAGGGTGCACCAACAGAGTAACTGTCCACATGCCAAAAGCGCCTTGTAATATCACAAAAAAAGCGGTAAATGCAGGTAGTCCAAGCGATTGTGGGCGTTTTGTTTGTCCCTTGATTGCTAAGAAAAACAACACAAAGATAGTCAATCCTAGTAAGGAGGCGGCGTAGCGATGTAGCATTTCCTTCCAACCTTTCGCAGCTTCAAGGGGTCGATCATAGCCTTCAAATTTTGTGCCATCTGCCACATCTGGAACGACTAACTGCCCATAGCAAGTTGGCCAATCTGGGCAGCCTAGTCCTGCATCACCAAGGCGTGTATAAGCACCTAAAATAACAACGATGAGTGCAAGGATAATTGAGATTCTTAGTAATTTTTTAAACATTTAAATTAAGTAGAATTAGAAAAGTAGGATAGATAATATACTTATTTTTTACCGTCATAATAATACATTACTATATTATTACATTAATATATTACTCAGTTATTATGGACTTGCAAATTATTGTTTATTGTGAATAATGCATTTATTAAATAAAAGTTTCGGGGGAAATAATGAAAAAACTAGTAGTGGCATTTGGACTGTTATTGAATTTTAATGTATTTGCTGAATACGGGCTAAATATGACTGAAGGTGTAACTTCGCTCAGCCATGATATTTATGGTCTACATATGATGGTTTTTTGGGTATCAGTCGTTATTGCGATTGTGGTGTTTGGTGCAATGTTTTATTCATTGTATATGCACAGACAATCAAAAGGTGCAGTGGCAGCTAATTTTCATGAAAGCACTAAAGCAGAATTGGTCTGGACAATCGTTCCAATTATTATTTTGATTGGTATGGCGGTTCCCGCATCAAAAGTATTGATTGATTTAGAAGACACAACCAAAGCTGAGATGACGATTAAGATTACGGGTCATCAATGGAAGTGGCAATATGATTACCCCAAAGAAGGCATTAGTTTTATCTCAAATTTATCACAGGACTCTAGGGATGCGGCTAATGGCACAGATGCAGACCGTGAAAATGCCGATAACTATTTATTGAATGTTGATAAGCGTTTAGTTTTGCCTGTAGACACCTCAATTCGTTTTTTAATTACTTCTAATGATGTTATTCACAATTGGTGGGTTAGTGATTTTGGCGTTAAACAAGATGCCAATCCAGGTTTTATCAATGACGCATGGGCTAAGATTGACAAAATTGGCACCTACCGTGGGCAATGTGCTGAATTATGTGGCAAAGATCATGGTTTTATGCCAATTGTGGTGGATGTGGTTTCTAAGGCAGATTATAAAAAATGGGTATCTAAGCAACAAGCTGCTGCAGCCGCAGCAGTAGCGAGTGCCAATGAAACTTGGTCTAAGGCAGACTTAATGGCAAAAGGTAAAACAATTTACAACGCCAATTGTGCGGCTTGCCATAAAGCAAATGGCTCAGGGATGCCACCAGTGTTTCCAGCAATGAAAGGCTCGGTTATTGTAAATGGTCCAGCAGCGAAGCATATTAATATTGTTCTACACGGTAAAGGCGCCATGCCAACATTTAAGATGTTAGGCGATAGCGACCTTGCCGCGGTAATGACTTATGAAAGAAATGCCTTTGGCAACACAGGTAGTGTTGTGCAACCGTCAGATGTTAAATCTGCACGATAATTAAAGTATTAAGGAGAATATTATGACAACAGCAACAGACACATCAGCAACTGCACATGACGACCATCATCACGGACCTGAAAAAGGTTTGATGAGGTGGATTAAGACAACGAACCATAAGGATATTGGCTCTCTTTACATGTGGTTTGCCTTTACGATGTTATTAGTAGGCGGCGCATTTGCAATGGGCATTCGTGCTGAATTATTACAGCCGGGGCTACAATTGATGGAGCCACAGTTCTTTAATCAACTAACGACCATGCATGGCTTAATTATGGTTTTTGGTGCGATTATGCCTGCCTTTGTTGGCTTGGGAAATTGGCTTATTCCAATGATGGTAGGTGCGCCTGATATGGCGCTACCTCGTATGAATAATTGGTCTTTTTGGATCTTACCATTCGCTGGTGGAATTCTTTTAAGCACATTCTTCATGGAAGGCGGTGCGCCAGCATTTGGTTGGACATTCTATGCGCCATTGTCAACAACATTTGCACCAGATAGCACAGACTTTTTTATTTTTGCAGTTCACTTATTGGGTTTCTCATCAATTATGGGTGCGATTAACATTATCGCAACAGTGCTTAACATGCGTGCACCTGAGATGAAGCTAATGGATATGCCATTGTTTGTATGGACTTGGTTGATTACTTCGTTCCTGCTAATTGGTGCGATGCCAGTATTAGCAGGCGCGGTAACTATGATGTTAACGGACCGTAACTTCGGTACAGCATTCTTTGATGCAACTGGTGGCGGTGACCCAGTCATGTTCCAACATATTTTTTGGTTCTTTGGGCATCCTGAAGTTTACATTATGATTTTGCCAGCATTTGGTGTGGTTTCTCATATTATCCCAACCTTTGCACGCAAGCCATTATTTGGTTACTCGTCAATGGTATATGCAACAGCATCAATTGCATTCTTGTCGTATATTGTATGGGCACACCATATGTTTTTAACAGGTATGCCAGTAGCGGGTGAGTTGTACTTTATGTATGCCACCATGTTAATTGCGGTACCAACAGGGGTCAAGGTGTTTAACTGGGTTTCTACAATGTGGCGAGGTTCAATGACATTTGAAGCGCCAATGTTGTGGGCGATATCCTTTGTATTCTTATTCACGATTGGTGGTTTCTCTGGCCTAATGCTAGGTATTGCACCAGCAGATATTCAATACCATGATACTTACTTCGTGGTCGCACATTTCCACTATGTATTAGTAACAGGTGCTCTATGGTCAATCATTGCAGCAACCTTCTACTGGTTACCTAAATGGACGGGTAAGATGTATAACGAAAAATTGGCAAAAGTACACTTTTGGTGGGCAGTTATTTCAGTCAATGTATTGTTCTTTCCTCAGCATTTCTTAGGTCTTGCGGGTATGCCACGCCGTATTCCTGATTATTCATTGCAGTTTGCAGACTTTAACTTTATTTCTTCCATTGGTGGTTTTGCATTTGGTGCATCGTTTATTTTATTAACTTACATTGTGATTGATTGTATTCGCAATGGTAAACCAGCCAGCGCACGACCTTGGGAAGGCGCTAAAGGCTTGGAGTGGACATTAGAGCCAAAAGCGCAATATCACAGTTTTAACACGCCACCATCAAGAAAGTTGATTGAGGCTGAGTCTCAGAATTCTTAATGAAAGATAGAAGAAAAGGCGTTGTTAAGACTGCGGTCATTGTCGGCACTATAGCAATAGGAGTATTTGTAGCCACTATCGTGTTATATAACCCGACTGGCTAATATGGAACAAAAAAAGATAACAAAAAAGTTCTGGATTAAGTTAGTTTCAGCGCCAATATTGATGTTTGCCTTTGCTTATGCAATGGTGCCTATCTATACTGTTTTTTGTGAGATTACTGGATTTAACGGCACAACAGGCAGGGTAGAAACGGAGCAGCAATATGAAGTAGATGAGCAACGCAAAATTGAGGTTAGTTTTTTTGCGATGACGATGGGTGGCTTCCCAGTGCAGTTTGGACCTAAGGTAAATTCGATGACAATCGTGCCTGGTAAGTTTTATACCACCAGTTATATTGCTAAGAATAATACTGATGAAACTGTTATTGGTCAGGCGATTCCAAGTGTAGCACCAACAGATGCGGCGCTATATTTTAAGAAGCTAGAATGTTTTTGTTTTAATAGGCAGATATTCAAACCGCATGAGGAGGTTGAGATGACACTCCGATTTGTAGTTGAACCAGAGTTGGATAAACGAATAAAAGACATTAGTTTGTCTTACAATTTTTTTAAACTTGAAAAATAGAAAAAAATGAGGAGAGGGGATATGAGTAAAGAGCAAGCGTATTATGTGCCACATGGCACATACTGGCCAATTATTGGGTCAATTGGTATTGCAATGTTATTTGTTGGTTTTGCCAATCAAATGCATGGGGTAGAATGGGGCGGATCAGTGATGGTATTGGGTTTTGCGATTACAGTGTTTATGATGTTTGGCTGGTTTGGTCAGGTGGTTAACGAGAGTGTTAGTGGCATTTACAATAGCCAAGTTGATCGTTCATTTCGTTGGGGGATGAGTTGGTTTATCTTCTCTGAAGTGATGTTTTTTGCGGCTTTCTTTGGGGCGTTGTTCTATGCAAGGCAACTTTCAGTGCCGTGGCTGGGTGGTGCAGATAATAATATCTATACGCCAGAATTATGGAATGGCTTTAAAACAGGGTGGGATGCAGTTGCTTTCACAACGCCAGGCACAACTTTACAATCAGGTGTTGAGATGTCAGTGCCAACGCAATTGGTCAACACTTGGGGCTTGCCAGCACTTAATACATTGCTACTATTATTATCAGGTGTTACTTTAACCTTTGCTCATCACGCATTGCGTGCTGGTCATCGTAACCAAATCATTGGTTGGTTAGTGGCAACTATTGCGCTAGGTGTTGCCTTCTTGGGCTTTCAGATTATGGAATACGGTCATGCATACCATGATGGCTTGAAGTTAACTTCAGGTATTTACGGTTCAACTTTCTACCTGCTAACAGGCTTTCATGGCTTCCATGTAACTGTTGGCGTGATTATGTTAACTGTGATTTTATATCGTATTCAAAAAGGGCACTTCACTGCTGATAACCATTTTGGCTTTGAGGGTGTGGCTTGGTATTGGCATTTTGTAGATGTGGTATGGTTAGGGCTTTTCATATTCGTTTACTGGTTGTAAGAGCGGTTAGGGATGTTAGCGAGGAATCATTGCCTTTTAAATCTTAAAAAATTTATCCCTTATAGTTAAATAAAGGGATGAAAATCAAAAGACTCCTTGTTTGGAGTTTTTTTTATGGGAGTTTTTATGACAGAAGTATTGGTGGTTTTGGTTATCCTTGCTATTATGGTAGCATTAGGTTTTGGGCTTCTTGGTTTGCTTAAAGGCGGCAAGGCAGGCTCAGATAGAATGTTCAAGTCGTTAGTGATACGCGTTAGTTTGTCTATTGCCTTATTTTTATTTGTGATGTTTTCAGGTTATATGGGTTGGATTCAATCCAATATAGTTATGCTTGATGCGCCAACCAAGCAAACGCCCGTACAAAAATGATTAAACGCACATTTGTTCTACCAGGTTTATTAATCGTTCTTACAATAGTGGGGTTATTGTTATTAGGGTTTTGGCAACTAGAGCGTGCTGATGAAAAACGTGCGATTGAACATGCTATTGTTTTGGCATCATTGAACTCTGCTCAGTTAGTCACTCAGGCTGATACTTTGATACAAAAAGAATACTATCAAGTTTTACTTGAAGGGCGCTATGATAACGACAAGCAGTTTATCTACGACAATCAAATTGTTAATGGCAATGCTGGATATTATGTCTTAACACCTTTTATATTAGACAATAAAACTGTAATTTTGGTTAATCGTGGCTTTGTGCCATGGTATGGTAGTCGTGAAAAATTGGTCGATATTGCTGTTAGTGAAGCTAAAGTTAGTATTCAGGTAAGGTTAATTAAGCCCAAAGAGCGTATTAAGTTTAAACAAAACAATAGCACAACTTTTCCAATGTTGATTCAATCTTTAAATATAGAACGACTCTCACATTTATTGGACTACCAACTCATTGCGATGTTGGCACAATTAGATGTTAAATCAGACAATGGATTTTATCGACAATGGCAGCCATTTTATGGCAGTGTTGATAAGCATTTAGGTTATGCCCTACAGTGGTTTTTGATGGCTTTTATATTGAGTTTTATCGCAATTAGACTGTGGATTAAAAACACTAAGAATTAAATTATTAATTCAGTATTTTAATGCTGAGTTAATAGCCTGAGACTTTTGTATAATCATTTCTATTTATATAAAGCGCTTTAAGGCTTCTTAATTTATGACAATATCAGCCAAATCTACATGCTTTCATTGTGGCTTAGATGCGCCTACAGGCATTAATTTATCAGTAAACATTGACAATCAGCAACGCCCAATGTGTTGTGTAGGTTGTCAGGCGGTTGCACAAGCAATTGTTGATGCGGGGCGTGCTGATTTTTATCAACAACGCGATACTTTTTCAGAAACTGGACAAGATGTTGTGCCTGAGTTTGTTAAACAACTACATGCTTATGACCACCCTGATATACAAAAACAATTTGTCGTACAAACGGGTGAACACGATAAAGAGGCCTCGTTAATTTTAGAAGGTATTGTTTGTGCTGCTTGCATCTGGCTTAATGAACAATATATTGCTGCTTTGCCAGGTGTACGAGAAGTGTGTATCAATTACAGCACGCATCGTGCGATTGTGCGTTGGAATGATTCAGAGATAAAACTCAGTCAGATTTTAGAAGCGATTAGCCATATTGGCTATAAAGCCCATCCCTACGACGCAGCGCAACAACAGGAATTATTCGAAAAAGAGCGTAAGCAAAGTTTGCGTCGTTTAGGTTTGTCTGTTGCTTTAGGTATGCAAATAATGGTATTTGCACTTGCCTTATATACGGGAGACTGGTGGGGGATTGAACCATCAATCAAACAAATTTTACATACAAGTAGTCTTGCTTTAACGGTACCAATTTTGTTATTTTGTGCAACGCCTTTTTGGCAGAGTGCATGGCGAGATATTAAGCATCGTCAACTGGGCATGGATGTGCCAATTAGTTTAGGTCTGATTGTGTCATTCTTGGGTAGTGTCTATAGTGTTTGGAAAGGACAGGGTGCGGTGTATTTTGACTCTATCAGTATGTTTGTTACTTTTATTTTGGCAGTGCGTTATTTTGAGTTAATGGCGCGTAAAAAAACAGCAGAATCAACCGAAGCTTTGTTGAATTTACGACCGAATATGGCAACAAGAATGACACCTCAAGGGGAAGAAGTGGTTCCCGTGGTAGAGTTAAAAGTTGATGATAAAGTGTTGATTTTGGCGGGTGAAGCTGTCCCCACAGATGGTGTTATTATTGAGGGAAAATCAAGAGTTGACGAATCGTTATTAACGGGTGAAAGCCGAGCATTATCTAAAAATATAAGCGATGTACTGGTTGGTGGCAGTATGAACCTTGATAGCCCACTACAGATGCGAGTTACCCACATTGGACAAGATACGATACTTTCTACAATATTGAATTTATTAGAACGCGCCCAGAGTGAGAAACCAAAAATCTCGCAATTGGCTGATAGAATTGCAACGCGATTTGTTTCTGTTATTGTGTTTTTAGCTATAGCAGTAGGCTTGTATTATGGCATTTATATTGATGGCTTTGCAAGCACAAATTGGATTGGTATTGTGGTGGCAGTTTTGGTGGTAACTTGCCCTTGTGCCTTGTCTTTGGCAACGCCTGCTGCCATGACGATTGCTATTGGGCGTTTAAGCCAAATAGGCTTACTTATTCGCACTAAACAAGCCTTAGAAACATTGGAGCGAGCTGATTATTTTGCCTTTGATAAGACAGGTACATTAACACAAGGTCGATTGCAATTTGAGTGTGTTGTAGAATGTCAAAATATTGAAAAAGAACAGGCTTTGGCTATTGCCACTGCATTAGAGAAATCTTCTGAGCATCCAATTGCTCAAGCATTCTTAAATAATCCAGATGATATAGGTGAATTAATGTCTGTTGCACATATTGAAAATCAAGTAGGCGCAGGATTATCAGGAGAGATTGATGGGCAATGTTGGTATTTGGGTAATGCTGATTATATTGCTAAGCAAACAGGTTTAGTGTTATCAAGCAAAGTGTCTGAATTATTAGAAAATAATAATTTGCAAGCAGCAACTATTATTTGTTTAGCGAATATGCAAAAGGCTTATGCAGTATTTATCTTGCAAGATAAGATACGCACAGGTGCAAAAGTACTGATCGAGAGTTTACAATCAATGGGTAAACAGATAGTGCTACTGAGTGGCGACCATAACATATCTGCACAACTGATTGCAAAGCAATTGGGTATTGCAAAGCAACAGGTTCATGCAGAGTTAAAGCCAGAAGATAAATTATCGTATCTTAAAACATTGCAACAACAAGGCTCGATTGTGGCAATGATAGGTGATGGGATAAATGACGCCCCTGTGCTTGCTGGTGCACAGGTTTCTATTGCTATGGGGAATGGCACACAACTTGCCGCAACCAGTGCTGACATGGTGTTATTAAATAGTGATTTAAAACAACTCAAGCAAGGTATTAGTATTGCGCAAAAAACGATGCGTATTATTAGACAAAATCTAATATGGGCGCTGGTGTATAATATGTTTGCAGTGCCACTTGCTGTTATGGGCTATGTTCAGCCTTGGTTAGCGGCGATTGGGATGTCGTTAAGTTCTTTGTTTGTTGTGTTAAATGCATTGCGTTTAAGGCGTGCTAAATAGAGGTTTAAATATGGAAAGTATCTACTTATTAATCCCCATTACTCTGGTATTGATCGTGCTTATTATTGCTATTTTCTTATGGGCAATCAAATCAGGTCAGTTTGACGATATGGATGGGCCCGCCTATCAAATTTTAAAAGATGATGAGATTAAGAAAGATTGATTAAGTAGCCCAAGGTAAATAAGTATGGAATTTACGATTATTAGTGCTTTTTTAGCTGGTTTATTGGGTTCACTACATTGCGTGGGTATGTGTGGTGGCGTTGTTAGTGCTTTAAGTTTTGGTATAGATAAGCAAGCCACACAAGCCACTCGATTTTCAATGCTATTGTCATATAATGTTGGGCGAATTAGTAGCTATGTAGTTGCTGGTGCATTGTTAGGTGGTTTAAGTGCGTTTTTAGTTAGCCAATCTTCTTTTGAGCAATTTCGTCAAATATTAAAAATTATTTCCGCATTATTTTTTATTGCATTGGGGCTTTATTTGTCAGATTGGTGGGCAGGTTTAAGCAAAGTTGAAAAATTAGGTGTCCACTTGTGGAAGCGTATCAGTCCTATTGCTAATAAACTCATCCCTGTTAAAACAAGTCATCACGCTTTTATTCTTGGACTTTTTTGGGGATGGTTACCTTGTGGGATGGTGTACAGTTTACTCGTGGGTGCGCTATCAAGTGGTAGTGTGTTTCAAGGTGGGTTGATTATGTTGAGTTTTGGTATTGGAACTTTACCCTCTATGTTACTGGTCGGTATTTTCGCAACACGATTTAGTGGCTGGATAAAAAAATCTATTATTCGACAATTAGCAGGTGGTATGGTTGTTCTATTTGGTGTTTTTTTATTTTATCAAGCCATTGTATCCACCGCTTAAACATCATCAAAGTAGCCATATAAACAGCCACCAACTTATTTCAATTATTTATTTTTTTTAAGAATAACAATGACATTACTAACAGTGTGGTATATAATTCACACCGAGATTTTTTTAATTCAAAAAAAGAGGTAACGATGTCAGAACAAATGACTTATAGCGATAAAGTTGTACGACAATTCTCCATTATGACAATAGTTTGGGGTATTGTTGGTATGCTTGTTGGTGTATTAATTGCCAGTCAATTAGCCTGGCCAGCGATGAATTTTGATACTGCGTGGTTATCATTTGGGCGCCTGCGTCCTTTGCATACCAATGCTGTTATTTTTGCTTTCGGTGGTTCTGCTTTATTCGCAACTGCATACTATATAGTACAACGAACTTGTCACACTACTTTATTTGCACCAAAATTAGCCGCTTTTACTTTTTGGGGTTGGCAGGTCGTTATCTTATCAGCTATTATTACCCTACCATTAGGTTTTACTTCTACCAAAGAATATGCTGAGTTGGAATGGCCAATTGATATTTTAATAGCCATTGTTTGGATTTCTTTTGGTGTTGTTTTTTTTGGTACAATTGCACGGCGAAAAGTTAAATCTATTTATGTTGCAAATTGGTTTTATGGTGCGCTTATTATTGCCGTAGCAATGCTACATATTGTTAATAGTGCCGCAATACCTGTTTCTTTCCTTAAGTCTTATTCAGCCTATGCAGGCGTTCAAGATGCTATGATTCAGTGGTGGTATGGACACAATGCAGTAGGGTTCTTTTTAACAGCGGGCTTTCTTGGTATGATGTATTATTTCCTTCCTAAACAAGCAGAACGCCCTGTTTATTCTTATCGCCTTTCTGTGGTGCATTTTTGGGCAATTATTTTTGTTTATATTTGGGTTGGGCCGCATCATTTGCATTACACGGCACTACCTGATTGGACGCAATCCTTGGGTATGGCACTTTCTTTGATTCTTCTTGCGCCTTCTTGGGGCGGTATGATTAACGGCATGATGACCTTATCTGGTGCGTGGGAAAAACTGCGTACTGACCCTGTTTTGAAATTCTTAGTGGTTTCTGTTTCTTTTTATGGTATGTCGACTTTTGAAGGTCCAATGATGGCAATTAAGACTATTAATGCATTGTCACATTACACAGATTGGACGATCGGACATGTCCACTCAGGCGCATTAGGTTGGGTTGCTTTTATTACAATTGGTTCAATGTATCACTTGATTCCCAGGTTATTTGGTCGTGAAATTTATAGTGTTGACCTTATTAATAAGCATTTTTGGATTGCCACAATCGGTGTGGTTCTATATATTACTTCTATGTGGATATCAGGTATTATGCAGGGTCTAATGTGGCGCGCTGTTAATGACGATGGTACACTGACTTATAGTTTCGTACAAACTGTACAGGCGACGCATCCTTATTACATTATTCGTTTTTTAGGTGGTGCCATGTTCTTGGTTGGTATGTTTATTATGGCCTACAATATATATAAAACCATTGCAGGGCAAAAAGCCGTTGAGGTGAAAGTCCCTGCAGCAATACAGCATTAGGGGGCAGCAATATGACATTCCAAGAGAAAATTGAACAGCATGTTGGTAAATTAATTGTACTTACTTTATTTGCAGTAAGTATCGGAGGTATAGTTCAAATTGTGCCATTATTTTTCCAAAAGTCACTGACAGAGCCTGTGGAGAATCTAAAGCCTTATTCTGCGTTAGAATTAGCAGGTCGTGATATTTATATTCGTGAAGGTTGTGTGGGTTGTCACTCGCAGATGATTCGCCCTTTCCGTGCAGAAACAGAGCGTTATGGACATTACTCAGTAGCGGGTGAATTTGTTTATGACCGTCCTTTTTTATGGGGTTCAAAGCGAACAGGTCCTGATTTACATCGTGTTGGTGGTCGCTATACAGATGATTGGCATCGCGTGCATTTAATCAATCCACGCGATGTTGTGCCTGAGTCTATTATGCCGTCTTATCATTGGTTGGCTACAAATGATTTAGATGATGCCTTGATTCAGAAAAAAATGCAAGTCTTAAGAACGCTGGGCTCACCTTATACTGATGAGCAAATAAAGAATGCACCGAGTAAACTTAAAGGCAAAAAAGAAATTGATGCAGTGATTGCTTATTTGCAAAATTTAGGCACATCAATTAAAACTAAGAGGTAGCTACTATGCCAAGTATTATTGAATTTCACATTGTTTGGACGGTTTTAATTTTTATCTCTTTTGTTGCTTTTATTTTTTGGGCGTGGAGCGCCCATCGCAAAGTAGAGTTTGATGAAATCGCTAATATAGCGCTAGATTTGCCTATGGGTGAATCTGAAAAAAAATAGTTATTTAATAGGAGATTAGTATGTCTGATTTTACGAGTGATTTTTGGCATTGGTTTATCGTTATAGGCACTCTTGGTGGCATTTCTTTGGTCACTTTTGTATTGTATAGTAATTCTAAAGTTAAGCTAGAAAAAGGTCAAAATGCGAAGGCAACAGGCCATGTTTGGGACGACATCGAGGAATTAAATACGCCACTACCTAAATGGTGGTCAAATCTATTTTACATCTCTATTATCTTTGCACTTGTTTACCTTGTTTTGTACCCTGGTCTTGGCACCTATAAGGGGGTATTAAACTGGACACAAATAGGACAGTATAGCGATGAGATTAAATATGCAGAGGAAAACTACAATCCTCTATTTGAGAAATATCGTAATACAGATCTAAAAGAGTTGGCAACAAACGATGAAGCAATGAAAACAGGAGGGCGTTTATTTGGTGCTTATTGTTCAGTGTGTCATGGTTCTGATGCTCGTGGTGCAAAAGGTTTTCCTAACTTGCGTGATGATGAATGGTTATGGGGTGGAAATCCTGAGCAAATCAAAAGCACTATCTTAAATGGTCGTCATGGCACGATGCCTGCATGGGGAGATGTTCTTGGAGACAAGGGTGTTGAAGAAGTCGGTGCTTATGTTATGAGTCTTTCAGGACGCTCTGTTGATAAAACTAAGGTAGCAGCAGGTAAGGCACGTTTTGCTATGTGTGTCGGCTGTCATGGCGTTGATGGAAAAGGTAATGTTGCTTTAGGTGCGCCAAATTTAACGAATAAATCTTGGACCTATGGCGGTTCTCCTAAGTCAATTAAGCGTTCAATTGCGCATGGGCGCACAGGTACTATGCCAGCACATAAGGATTTTCTTGGTGAGAGCCGTGTACATGTTTTAGCAGCTTATGTTTTAAGTTTGTCTGAGAAAAAATAAAACGCTCAAAAAAAAGGAGTGGTTTAAACTTTAGGGGAGAAAGTTTATGTCAGAATATGTTTTTAAAAAAGTCCAAAAATTTTCAGCTATTTTATGGCCGTCATTTTTGATTAGTGCGATTACAAATGCCTTATTTTTTGTGTTTTTTGATCCACAAGATTTACTTTTTTTAGCTAATTTTTCACCAATATCTGCTTATAGTATGGGTTTTTTATTTTTGTGGATAACAACAGCTTTGACTGCACTAACCACATGCTACTACTTAAGACCTTGTCATTTGATTAATAAAAAGCCTTAAAGACTGGCTTGGTTTAACTTTTGTTAAGGTGTATGCTGATAAAATGCTATTTTCGGTAAAATTGCTAGTTTTGCTAGTTATTTATATATTAATAAAAGGGTTTTAAAATGTCAGGACAAAAACACTCTGAAGAGCTAGAAGAGATTAGTTTATACGCTGAACATGAAAAGATTTATCCTCGCCAAGCGCATGGCATGTTTGCCATACTGCGTGTTATCGGTGTTCTTTCTTTATTGGGCTTATATTACTTTATTCCTTGGATGCAATGGGATGGACATCAGGCGATTTTATTTGACATACCTGCGCGTAAATTTTATATTTTAGGGCTAGTATTCTGGCCACAAGATTTTATTTATCTTACATTGTTGCTTGTTTTAGCGGCCTTATCCTTATTCTTTTTTACAGCTTTAGCTGGGCGATTATGGTGTGGTTACGCCTGTCCACAAACGGTATGGACAGAGGTATTTTTGTGGATTGAGCGTAAGGTTGAAGGTACTCGTAACCAGCAAATTAAACGCGATGAACAAGGCTGGAGTGCAGAAAAAATACGAGTAAAGACGATAAAACACTTTATTTGGATTACTTTTTCACTTTATACAGGAATCACCTTTGTTGGCTACTTTACGCCTATTCGTGAATTAGGTGATTTGATTTTGCAATTATCATTGGGACCTTGGGAGTGGTTTTGGATATTATTTTATTCATTTGCGACTTACGGTAATGCAGGTTGGTTGCGTGAACAGGTGTGTATTTATATGTGTCCTTATGCACGCTTTCAAAGTGCAATGGTGGATGATGATACGCTAATAATTTCTTACAATGAAAAGCGTGGTGACCCTCGTGGTTCGCGTAAGAAAGGCGCTAATTATGAAGAACAAGGTCTTGGTGCTTGCACTGATTGCTCGCTTTGTGTGCAAGTTTGTCCTACAGGTATTGATATTCGTGATGGTTTACAGTATGAATGCATTGCCTGTGCGGCATGTATTGATGTTTGCGATGAGGTAATGGATAAAATGGATTATCCAAAGGGATTAATTAGTTATACGACTTTAAACACCTTGGAGGGTAAGAAACCGCATATTTTACGCCCGCGTATTGTGATTTATATTATATTGCTTATTGCGCTAACAACGGGTATTTTTTATAGTATGTTAACGCGCGCTCCGCTTTCATTAGATATTACTCGTGATAGAAATACTTTGTTCCGTGAGACCAACAAAGGTTTAATTGAAAATGTTTATAAAATTCAAATAATAAATAAGGATACACAAGCACATCATTATCAATTACGAGCTTCCGGTATTGACGAACTGCAGATTAAAATGGATATTCAGGATATATATATTGATAGCGGTCAAAATAGTGAAATTATCGTACGCTTGCAAGTTGACCCAGAAAACTTAAAGAGTCGCAGTAGTGATGTTATTTTTATGCTGAGCGCCCAAAAAGGTGATATAAGTATCGAAGAAGAAGCGCGTTTTATTGGTCCAATGTTTAGGTGATTAAGATGAAAAATTTAAATCAAGCTCCATGGTATAAAAATTCTATTGTTTGGCTGTTAATTGCAGTTCCAGGCAGTGCGGTGATGATGGGTATTGTCATGGGTGTTTTAGCAGTTAGTAGTGACGACGGTTTGGTAGCTGATGATTATTATAAGCAAGGTAAAGAAATCAACCGCAGTTTGATTCGTGATAAAAGAGCCAGTGAGTATGCATTGCATGCACAACTATATTGGACTGATAATCAAACACTTAACATTAAACTTCAAGCAAATGATGTAAGTGTTTATCGTGGCAAAAAAATTGAGCTTCATCTACGCCATCCAACCCGTGAAGGTTTTGATAGGCGTATTAAACTAAAGGCTATTAGTGATGGTTTGTATGAAGCAAAAGTTGCCAAAAATTTAAAACAAGGGCGTTGGAAAGTTGAAATCAGTACCAATATCTGGCGCTTAACGGGACGCTTGCAGTGGCCTACGCAACAACGCCTGTTACTTAACTCTATTGACAAAGATTAAGTGTTAGTCTTATTAACAAAAACCCCTTATTTTTTTTACATAACGATAAAGGTATGTCACTGTCTCTTAGGTAACGCTTTCTGTATTTAAATGAATGCAAGTGAGTTTATCTGGTTTTGCATATAACAAACAACAGTAACTCTTATCCATTTTAAGTTATCTAAAATGGATAATTATCTACACTCTTTAGTATGGTTATTTTTATAAATGGTATTACACAAATTGCGGTGCAAATCCCCAATCCCAGAAGAAGGCCGTTAAGCCTAAAAGGCTCACTAATGTAACTAAGCCAATGGCAACCAAGGAACTGGAAAGTAAAAAGCCTTTATCGCTTGGTATTTTAAATAATATTGGAACGCCACTATACAACAGATAAACAGTATAAGTTAATGCTAGCAACCCAACGATTAAATTCAACCATAAAACAGGATAGAGCTCTAAAATACCAACAAGCATAATAGGGGTGCCAGCATAGGTAATTAATTTAACACCTTGCGCTAGAGGAATATCAGAACCATAAGTTTTGCCCATCCATTGGATTGCAAAACTTATTGCTAATACAGATGTTAAGACAGCAAAATAATAAATAATAGCAATCAGCAACGCACTTTGCGTGCTTAAACGCACAATCTCTCCATCGCCTATTTGCCAACCTACTACTGTTGTACCAAAAAATCCTGAAATAGGCGCAATGGCAGCAATAATTATTAAATAAGAAAGATAACAACGCGTAATTGAACAGTCTTTATCGCGTATTTCTTCCCATGCTTTTTTTGAATTGAAAAATAATTTCCAAGTGTATTGTAATAACATTTAACTCTCCTCAAAGTAAATAGTTTGGTGTTGATTATAACAGTATTTTTTTAAGATTGCGCAGCTTAAATCAAAACTTAGTTCAAGATAATTTTAAGTGTGTCTTATTTGTCACTCTAAAACCTTTGCAACTTTTTAAAATTTCCTATATGGTGTTTTTTTGTTAATACTATTAATTGCTTGGGTGTCTTCATTTTTGTTATCCAAATAAACCATCAACTCTTTTTTGAAAAAACATCTTACTGTATATGAAGACAAATAAACCAAAGGCAATAATCCACAATGCTTGGGAGATGATAATAAATTGCTGATAATATTCGTTCCAAAATATAACAGCAATAATCCTAAATATAAAAGCAACTACCAGCATAGAAAAGATTGCGCCAAGCGCTTTAGGCGGTACAAAGACATTTCTACCAGTATGGCCAAGGCTAATTCTACTCATCATACTTAGTGTTATAAGCCCAATAGCCATAGCAAAACTGTGTATTGCCACATTGATTGGTAATGTTATAAAGTGGTTGATAAGGGTTAATAAGAAGGCTAAATTGATCATACCGTACGCAACATACAAACCCCAGAGCAATGGCTTATTCCAAATTTCGCTATCATACCAATAGAACATTCTAATGCTATGGATAATGAATAAGTGTCCAGTTCCACCACGTTATTCCAGTTTGAGCATTTGAATCAATAATTCTCAAGCCACTTACAATCGTCATTTTAAGGGTTTGAGTTTTTGCTTGCAAAAAGCTAAAAAATAAAAACTCAAACCCTTAAACTTCCCCCCTAAATTAGGATGGTAGTTGCCGTAACATATTAACTTTTTTTCTACTACAAAAAGGAGAATATATGAAACAGAACTACCACATGAATGCGAATACTAATGCACATTCAAGAGCGATTATACACGGGGCTAAGGCTTCGAATACTACCTTAGCACACCGCTTTGGTGTTAGCACTAAAACCATTGCCAAATGGAAGAGTCGTGATTTTGTTAAAGACAAAACCTCAAGACCAAAGACAATACACTACGCTTTAAATGAGACCGAGCGTGAGATTATTCGAGTAGTACGAACCCTCACTTGGTTAGAACTTGATGACTTAACTGATAGTATTGTTGCCTGCATGCCAAATGCCAATAGGAGTAATGTATATCGCACTTTGGTGTGTTTTGGCATTAACCGAGTGCCACAAGAAAAGAAACAACAAGCCTCTACATTTAAGGAATATGAGCCTGGATATTTACACATTGATGTTACCTATTTACCAAAACTAGCGGGTAAGAAGCAATATTTGTTTGTTGCCATTGATCGTGCTACTAGGGTGCTTTATTTTGAGATTTATGAGAATAAAACCGCTATCAATGCCGTTGAGTTCCTTAATAATTGCAAGGACTTTTATCCTTTTACAATTACGCATATATTAACTGATAATGGCTTAGAGTTTACTGATAAGTTTGTCACTAAAGACAAGCAAGTTAGTGGTAAACACAAATTTGACAAACTCTGTTCACGCAGTGAGATTGAGCATCGATTAACACAGCCTGCAACCCCTAAAACCAATGGCATGGTCGAGCGCGTCAATGGCACGATTAAGAATGCAACAGTTAAGGCGATAACGTATCAAAACATTGATGAAATGAAGCAAGATTTGAACAAGTTTTTGATTTTTTATAATTTTAATCGTGGACATGGTGGACTTAGAAAAGAGATTAAGGTAAGGACGCCTTATGAGGCTTTAGAGTATTGGTATAATTTGAAGCCTGATTTGTTTATCAGAAAGCCTGATATGTTTCGGAGTGTGGTTTTTGAAAGTAGGGAATAACGTGGTGAAACCTGACATGGGTGTTGTTTTATCAGGTTGGTGGTTTTTTGGTTGGGTTATGCAAAGGTCTCAGAAAGTTATATTTATTTTTACAATTACAAAAGGATTCATTCAGCCATTGGGTATATGACACCTGTTCAGAAGATGGCTGAATTGAAAAAAGTGGCTTGAAATGTGTCTAAGTTGATTGGAGCATTACAACCACTTACCAGTATTTAGGCAGTTGGTTTGATGCCCAAGCTATTTTTGTCATTCCTAAATACTGGTAAGTGGTTGTAATGCTC
>NZ_UEXF01000016.1:87159-116057 GCF_900127505.1 thiotrophic endosymbiont of Bathymodiolus puteoserpentis (Logatchev)
CCCCCCTAAATTAGGGTGGTAGTTGCCGTAACATATTAACTTTTTTTCTACTACAAAAAGGAGAATATATGAAACAGAACTACCACATGAATGCGAATACTAATGCACATTCAAGAGCGATTATACACGGGGCTAAGGCTTCGAATACTACCTTAGCACACCGCTTTGGTGTTAGCACTAAAACCATTGCCAAATGGAAGAGTCGTGATTTTGTTAAAGACAAAACCTCAAGACCAAAGACAATACACTACGCTTTAAATGAGACCGAGCGTGAGATTATTCGAGTAGTACGAACCCTCACTTGGTTAGAACTTGATGACTTAACTGATAGTATTGTTGCCTGCATGCCAAATGCCAATAGGAGTAATGTATATCGCACTTTGGTGTGTTTTGGCATTAACCGAGTGCCACAAGAAAAGAAACAACAAGCCTCTACATTTAAGGAATATGAGCCTGGATATTTACACATTGATGTTACCTATTTACCAAAACTAGCGGGTAAGAAGCAATATTTGTTTGTTGCCATTGATCGTGCTACTAGGGTGCTTTATTTTGAGATTTATGAGAATAAAACCGCTATCAATGCCGTTGAGTTCCTTAATAATTGCAAGGACTTTTATCCTTTTACAATTACGCATATATTAACTGATAATGGCTTAGAGTTTACTGATAAGTTTGTCACTAAAGACAAGCAAGTTAGTGGTAAACACAAATTTGACAAACTCTGTTCACGCAGTGAGATTGAGCATCGATTAACACAGCCTGTAACCCCTAAAACCAATGGCATGGTTGAGCGCGTCAATGGCACGATTAAGAATGCAACAGTTAAGGCGATAACGTATCAAAACATTGATGAAATGAAGCAAGATTTGAACAAGTTTTTGATTTTTTATAATTTTAATCGTGGACATGGTGGACTTAGAAAAGAGATTAAGGTAAGGACGCCTTATGAGGCTTTAGAGTATTGGTATAATTTGAAGCCTGATTTGTTTATCAGAAAGCCTGATATGTTTCGGAGTGTGGTTTTTGAAAGTAGGGAATAACGTGGTGAAACCTGACAAATAAGAGTAAGGTACTAATTGGCGTTATTGATGTTTTAAAGAAAATAGTATCAATGGCAAATACAATAAATAAGACCATGCTACTAAAATCTAGGAGTTTAGAATTTTTGAGCTTGGTATCCTTTGACACAGCGTTCTCAATAAAAAATGGAATCAGTCTGCGTATCATCATCAAAATAAGCGCAACTACAGTATAAAAGGCAATGTAAATACCTAGGTATTGTCCATTTTCTATGTAGCCTAAAATACCAAAATAAAATATCAGCAATAGTAAAAATCAATAATTTAAAAACGATAGGTAAGTTTTGCCAGTTTTTTGCTTTGATAATAGGTGTGGTTATAAATAGTAATGAGAAAACTAAAAAATATAAATCAGCGATTAGTTGATAGAAAACATAATCATTGCCCATGACCAAAAGCACCCTAGCAATCAACCACACAATGCCTAAAGATAACAATGGGTAGCCGTTCGTTGTTTTGAGTTTTGTCCAGTTTTGAGTTGCCGTTAATAAAAATCCTACAATAACAGCCATTGTATAACCAAAAATCATTTCATGTGCATGCCAATAGTGCGTATTAAACTCGACATTAATTTGCCCACTAAAGAATAGCAACCAAGCCAGCATTAACAGTGATGAGCCTAATCCAGCAGCAAAAAATAAAACTCTAAAACCGGACCTTAAGAAGGCTGGCATTTTGCTTTTATCTTCAACTAATATGGCCTTTATTTCCATTTGATTGAACAACCCATTGAGGGGATTTGTTCTGTTGGACCTTGCCCAGTGGTTGCCACTTGGCTCATTGCATCAAACAAATCACGCTTAACACTGCTCAAGGCTGTTTCTTTGCGTGAAGCATCAAGTCGACCGCGATATTGTAGCGCCAAGTTTGTGTTATAGCCAAAGAAGTCTGGTGTACAAACCGCACCATAGGCTTTGGCAACTTCTTGAGTTTTATCCATTAAATAAGGGAACGAAAAATCCATTTCTTTAGCAATTTTTTGCATATTTTCAAAAGAATCTGCTTCGTATTCTTTTGGGTTGTTAGACATAATTGCAACAGCATTTAAACCTAATGCCTTCAATTCTTTAGTGTCTTTGATAATGCGTTCAATAATAGCTTTAACATACGGACAATGATTGCAAATAAACATTACCAGTAAGCCATTTTTGCCCTTACAACTTGCTAAGTTATGTATTTTTCCATCCACACCTTTGAGGTTAAAATCAATCGCTGGCGTGTTAAAGTCACAAATTGGGGTTTGTGTACTTATCATAGTGCTTCCTTTATATTTTAAAATTGGTCGGGACAACAGGATTTGAACCTGTGACCACCACACCCCCAGTGTGGTACGCTACCAAACTGCGCTATGCCCCGAAAGGTTACTATCATAGCGTATTTTTTGTCAGATATATGCTATTTTTGTTTGAGTAAAGTTTGGATAATGTGTCCTGCCATCATCAGGCCAAAAATATTGGGCATATAAGAGATTGCACCATTGACTGCTCTAGGTCTGCCAGCAGGTGCAGTATCGGTCGCATTCACTTCTTGGTGGGGCAGTGCTTTGATTGGCACTTCAATAGAATGCACCACAGGAAATTTCATTGAAGCCCTAATGCGCCTGAGTTGTTTGCGCATTTCTCTTGCTAAGGCACAGTTCTGAGTTTTGTCCATGCGTGAGATTTGTACTTTGGTCGGGTCCAGTCGTCCGCCTGCGCCCATGCTAGAAATAATCGGCTTGCCAGATTGATTGCAGCTGTCAATCAATATAGTTTTGTAAGCAATGGCATCAATGCAATCGGCAACAAAATCTAAATCCGCTTCAATAGCAATATTTTGTGCTTTTGCTCTATCAATAAATTCATTGCGTTTAATAATAATGGTATCTGGGTTAATATCGTGCAACCTATCAGTTAAAGCATCCACTTTATATTTGCCTAAGGTTGAGTTTAGAGCGATTAGTTGTCGATTAAGGTCGGTCTTTTCCACTACATCAAAATCAACCAGCGTTAATGCGCCTATACCTGCACGACATAGGGCTTCAGCGCAAGCACCGCCCACACCACCGAGTCCAGCAATCAACACATGTGATTCGGCTAAACGCGCTAGGCCTTGTTGGCCAAGTAATATTTCTGTGCGTGCGCAACTGCCACCCATCATGAAAGCCTAAAAAGTGAAATGGCGTTATTATCACATTGTGTGATGAGTTTTTCTACCGATATTTGTTTTAATTTGGCAATTTCCTCAGCCACTATGGACAAGTCTTGTGGGTTGGGGTGATCATCGGTTTCAATTAATAGAGCTTTTATTGGTAGGTTTTTTACAATTTCTCGCAAGCGTTTGGATTTTGGATTGGTAATTTGCATGCCAAAACCCAAATAAAATCCCATTTCTATTAAGTTCTTTGCCTGTTGTTCGCTACCAGAGAATCCGTGAATTTCCCCTGTCACCTTAGGATATTTTTTCAATAAGAAAATCACATCTTCACTTGATTTAACTGCGTGGATGATAATGGGCAAGTCATATTTTTGCGCCAGTTCTAATTGAGAAACAAAGAAGTGGAGTTGTTGCTTTTTATCAATATCTCTAACATAGTCTAAACCACATTCGCCAATTGCAACTGGGTTATTGCATTTGATTAAATACTCCAAATGCTCTAGATCTTGTTGTTGATGATATTCCACCATCCAAGGGTGAATGCCTAATGCGAAATAAGGATACGATTGTACATCAGTCCAATTTTGCTTAGAGACACTCGGCACAATTGCCACTGCGTTTTGTGCAATGTGCCTATCATTGACTTCGTCAAAATCTAAATGTGCATGCGAATTAATCATATAATGGTCATTATTTTTTTTATAAACAAATAATCATGTTCTCACACAAACTTTCAATCATCTCATTGGTGCTGATTGTTGCTATATTTTTGACTATCACTGGCAATGTGGTGTTTTTTTCCAAAATACTCGATACTTCTTTGTCTGAGAATCTCGGCTATGTTGCATCATTATTTATTTGGTTATTTGTCGTTCTTTCTACTATTTTATTACTAATTAGTAATCAATATAGCGCAAAACCAATTTTAATTATTATTTTATTTTCTTCCGCCATGGTAAGTTATTTTACGAATAATTACGGCACGATTTTTGATGAGAATATGATTGCCAATACTATGGGTACCAATTGGGCGGAGTCCATAGATTTGTTGAGCTTTAAACTGTTGTTGTATGTTGTTATACTTGGTATTATTCCCTCTTATTGGGTCTATAAAGTAGAGACTGTGCATCATCAACTACCACAAGAACTCTGGCGTAGATTCAAGGTATTTTTGAGTTTAATTATTGTATTTGTTGTGATTACTTTGGTGTTTTTTAAGTCTTACACTGCACTCTTTAAGGAATATGCATATTTGCGCCTGTATATCAATCCAACTTATCATTTATATGCGATTGGCCAAACTATAAATTCACAATTTAAAACTCAGCGTATGCCTTTTAAAGTTATTGGCGAAGACGCACGCATTGATAGAGATAGCCAACACAAGAAATTGGTTATTATGATAGCGGGGGAAACAGCCAGAGCAGATAGATTTTCGTTAAATGGCTACCAAAGGCTGACTAACCCATTATTGACGAAGGAGTCGGTACTTAGTTTTTCTCAAATGTCTTCTTGTGGTACCGATACCGCTTATTCTCTACCTTGTATGTTCTCATCGTTGGGTAGGAGTGATTATTCTCACACGCAAGGTAAAAATATGAGTAATATATTAGATATTTTGAATCATGCTGGTGTTGAGGTGTTGTGGAGAGACAACAATTCTAGCTCTAAGGGCGTTGCAAATCGTGTTACCTATCAAGATTTTAAAACCAGTAGTAATAACCCTATGTGTGATGTGGAATGTAGAGATGTGGGGATGTTGGATGGTTTACAAGACTACATCAGCACGCACAAAAACCAAGATATTTTAGTTGTCCTGCATATGATGGGTAGTCATGGGCCTGCTTACTATAAACGCTATCCTAAGGCGTTTGAAAAGTTCACACCAACCTGCAAGACTAATCAGTTTAGTAAATGCACTGATGAGATGATTAATAACGCCTATGACAACACCATTGTTTATACCGATTACTTTTTATCTCAAGTGATTGCATTGTTGAAGAAAAATCAAACACATCAAAGTGCAATGCTCTATATGAGTGATCACGGTGAGTCGTTAGGCGAAAAAGAGCTGTATTTACATGGTATGCCTTATTTTATAGCACCAAAAGAGCAAACTCATGTGGCGTCAATCGCATGGTTTGACAAGAAATTTTCCACAGAAGTTACAAAGGGCAAAAAAGATTTGGCATTAAGCCATGATGGGTTGTTCCATACTTTGTTAGGGTTGTTTGATGTTAGAACCAAAGTTTATGAACAAAAATTAGACTTTATTCGGTGAATAGACAACATTAAAATCTAAAGATGATTATAATAGTCCGATTATTTTGCACAAAGATAGATTTATGAAAACATTTAGCGCTAAGGCACACGAAGTGAAAAGAGATTGGTTATTGGTTGACGCTGACGGTAAAACACTGGGTCGTTTGGCAACAGCAATTGCCTCTCGCCTTCGTGGTAAGCACAAGCCTGAATACACGCCACATACAGACACAGGCGATTACATTGTTATTATCAATGCTGAAAAAGTAACAGTAACAGGTAATAAGTTTGACGATAAAATGTATCATCATCATACGGGTTATGTAGGTAATTTGAAGTCAATAGCATTCAAGGATTTACAAGCTAAGAAGCCTGAAGAAATTATCAACAAAGCTGTCAGAGGTATGTTGCCAAAAGGCCCTCTAGGTAGAGATATGTTTAGAAAGATGAAGGTATTCGCAGGCGCTGAACATACACACGCGGCGCAACAACCTCAACTTTTAGAAATTTAATTTTAGATATTTTAAGGTACGGAAATTATTATGGCAAAGACGCAAATATTTTATGCAACAGGCAGAAGAAAGACCTCAGTAGCTCGTGTTTATATGACTAAAGGTAAAGGTGTATTTACCGTAAACAAGCGTCCAATGGGCGAATACTTCGGTCGTGAAACTTCTTCAATGATTATTAATCAACCATTAGATACGGTTGATATGAGAGATAAGTTTGACTTCAACATCATGGTTAAGGGCGGTGGTGACACTGGTCAAGCGGGTGCGATTCGTTTAGGTGTGACACGCGCCTTAATGGAGTATGATGAAGAGCTTAGAGGTGACCTTCGTAAGGCTGGTTTTGTTACTCGTGACGCAAGAATTGTTGAGCGTAAGAAAGTTGGACACAAGAAAGCGCGTAAGAGCGAGCAGTACTCAAAGCGTTAACATTTTATTTAATGCTTGCAAAAAAAACCCGCAGATTTCGGGTTTTTTATTGCCTAGAATTTGTTTTAATTCGGCAGTTAATCATCAAATCTAGACAGTTTGTTTTGTCTAATAATACTTTGCACTAACTCAATATATTCATAACCAATCGCTGAGTATTTTTCCAATCCTTCAGAAAGACTGGCACCTGTAAGTTTAAGATTGTGTTTACGCTTATAAGCTCTAATTTGTCTGAGTAACCTATAAGTATGATTACGATTAAGATTTAGCAGGTAGTATTTAATGGATTTGTTGACCGAAGAAAAGCTCATTACCTCGTGCTTAGCGCCTTTTATACGCTCTTTAGGTACAACACCACAACCAGGTTTAAAACACCACAGACCAAAATAATTGTTGTAGTATTTGGAAAATCTGGAATTCCCCCAATTGGATTCAATCGCTGCTTGCGCTAACACTAAAGAGGCAGGGATAGTGTCTACTGCATTTAATAACGAGATTTTGTTCACACTCTTAATACGATATTTTTTAGCTAATTTTTTAATCTGTGTGTCATCAAATTGATTATTTTTAATCAATGAACGAAGCAGTTTAATTTTATTATTTTCCTCTTTTACCATTGGTAGTAAGTAATCAAAAAAAGCATTTTTCTTTTGATTAGAATCTTTTATCTTATCAAATTTTGGTGTTTTTGGTGAAATTAAATCCCAGATGTTAAAAGCCTGCGCTGTAGTAGCGCAAGCAATAGTGATGACAAACAAAAGTTCTCTCATAATTCAAATCGCTCACAAGATGCAGAAGCAACTTGTATTGTAAACATTTTTTCAATGGATAGGTTGAGTAAGTGAGATTTAATAACCCTAATTACCCCTGCGTGGGCGACGAGTAAGATTGACTTTTTTGTTCGTTCTTGGGTTATTTGCTCTAATACAGACAATATTCGTGCCTGGAAATCGTATAAATCTTCTGCACCCAATGGTCGATTGTCTAAGGGGTTTTGTTTGAATTTGTCAATTGTGGTTTGTCCAATTTCCTTGGCATTTCGACCTTGCCAGTCGCCAAATCCTATTTCCTTTAGTGAGTCAAACACTTGCATTTCAATATTTTGTATTTCTGATAAATGCTGAGCAAATGCTTGACAACGAGCCATTGGCGAAGTGGCAATAAAATCCCAGTGTTTACCATTTATTGATGCTTGCATTTGTTGCCAGCCTTTTTCGCTTAAGGGGTCGTCAAGTAAATTTCCACGGTATAAGCGCCCCCCTTCGGGTTCACCATGTCTTAATAAGTCAAGAATCATTTTAGAGAAATCACTCGTGGATTTGCACTCTTGACATTAACCGATTAACGGCTTGGGTCGGCGTCACTTGTCCATCAACAACTTGTTTAACTTGTTCACAAATTGGCATTTCAATTTGATGATTTTTTGCCTGTGATAATACTAACTCTAAGGTATTAAGCCCTTCAACAGTTGCACCAACACTATTCAACGCCTGTTTTGTATTTTGATTTTTAGCTAATGCCTTGCCAAATTGGCGATTTCTTGATAAATCATCGGAACAAGTTAGCACCAAATCACCCAATCCCGATAAACCATTGAAAGTCGATGTATTCGCACCTAAAGCCACACCTAAGCGTATCATTTCAGCTAATCCACGCGTAATTAAAGCCGCTTGAGCGCTAGCACCATAGTTTAAACCTGCAGCAATACCTGCGGCAATTGCCAAAATATTTTTGACTGACCCGCCCACTTCTACACCAATGACATCATCATTGGTGTAGGCTCTAAGTGCTTGAGTATTTAGAACTTGCGCCCAGTGGTCTTGAATTCTTTTGTCTTTTGCAGCAACGCTAAGTGCTGTTGGTTTACGACTAGCGACTTCAAAGGCAAAACTAGGTCCTGAAATTACACAACTTGGGTGTTTGTCTAGAATAGATTCAAAGCTCTCATGTAAAAAACATTGTCCATCGGTATCAAAACCTTTAGTTGCCCAAGCAACAGATTGTTTTTCTGTGAGTAAGGGTTGCAGTGTTTTAAGTGTGCTAGTAAAACCATAACTCGGTACCGCAATTAAAACACTGTGAGAATCTTGCACATGCGATAAATCAAAAGTCAGTTTTATATTTGATGCATAATTTACCGATAAAGCAGGGTGTTTTGGCTGTAGTGTGTCAACTTCTTTTTGCGTGTGAGCATGTAAAAAGATAGTATCAAAGTTATCTGACAAGGCAATTGCTAAAGCACTTCCCCAAGCACCTGCACCAATAATACTAAGGTTGTTGGTCATTATTGATTAAGGATTTCGTCTAATTTTCCAGACGAATCAGCGGCTGCTAAATCATCAAAGCCACCGATATGTGTGCCATTAATAAATACTTGTGGTACTGTATTTCTGCCAGTTTTTTCTATTACTTCGTCCCAATCATCGGGTGTTTTGACATAATGTTTCTTAAAGGGAATACCTCTACTTTCTAATAATTGATAAGCTCTTTGACAAAATGGACAAGTATCAGAACAATAAATTGTGTTTGTTTTCACTTGCGTCTCCTAAGATTTAATGGGTTGGTTGGCTTTTTTCCAGGCGTTCATGCCGCCTTTTAAGTTATAAACATGCTCAAACTCATTGCGTGTTAATAGTCCTGCAATATGTGCTGCACGCGAACCACTGCGGCAATATACCAATACTTTTTTCTTATTATCTAAGGTATCAAGTTTACTTTTAACTTGACTTATTGGGATATGAATATCATTTGCAATATAGCCTGCACTGCGTTCTTTTTTCTCGCGCACATCTAGGATAATTAAATCTTTTTCATCCATTAATGTAACTGCTGCGTCAACATCTATATCTTCGTATTTTTTTAATTTATCTGCAACAACATTGCCAATCAGTAGCATAATCAAAATCACCAATGTAACTGTGGTAAGGATTTGCTCGTCATCTAATAAAAACTCTAAAACTTCCATGTTTATTCTCCTTTTAAAAAGTTATCTAGCATCTCATGACCTTGTTCAGTCAAAATAGATTCTGGGTGGAATTGAACACCTTCAATGGACATTTCTTTATGCTTGATGCCCATAATTTCATCACAACCACCTTGTTCATCCTTAGTCCAAGCAGTCATTTCAAAGCAATCTGGCAAACTGGATTGTTCGGCTACCAATGAGTGGTAGCGCGTGGCATTTAATGGATTGTTGAGGTTGTTAAATACACCTTTGTTTGTATGATGTACAGGTGATATTTTTCCATGCATAATCTTTTTAGCGCCAATCACATTACCACCGAATGCCTGCACCATCGCCTGAAACCCCAGGCACACACCAAGTATTGGAATCTTGCCAGCAAAATTTCTAATCACTTCAATTGAAATCCCTGCTTCATTTGGTGTGCAAGGGCCAGGGGAGATAACCAAAAACTCTGGATTCAGTTTTTCAATTTCATTGACTGTAATTTTGTCATTTCGATACACTTCAACCGTTTGTCCTAACTCGCCAAAATACTGCACCAAGTTATAGGTAAATGAATCGTAATTGTCAATCATTAAAAGCATAATTTATTGTTTTTTTTGATATTTAGTTAGTTTGATTGGTCTAATAAAATCAGTATGCATGGTTAAATCTGGCGTTAAATGGCGCCCTCCTAATTTGGCAATTACAACCTGTATATTGGCTTTTCTAACATATTTCATTGCAGGAATAAAATCAGTGTCTGCAGTAATTAAAATAATTCTATCAATTTTTCCTTGATGAGCAAGGTGTGCCATATCTAACCCAATACGCATATCCACGCCTTTTTGCCTAAATTTTGGCTTACCTTTTTTGCCTTCATTAGTCCAACCTTCGAATTTTAAAATCCCTAAACGAACAGCAAATAAATCTTTTGGTTGTAATTCTGCAATCAGTTTATTTTCTTTTTTGACTAATTCTGCACCATTTTTGTGTTTCAGCAAATAAAAGAATGGTTTGCCAGTTTTTTTGTCAATTGGGTCAAATGAATCACAATCATAATAGAGAATTTTGTGTAATTCTTCATCAGCTACACAACAATCCTTAGCTATTTGTGCAATCATATTTGCATTATAAAAAATACCTTCCTCTCTTAAGACAAGGAGTAAATAACCAGCATCAATCAGTAAAATAGTTTTTTTCATTTTTTTTACTCCTTAAAGCTAAAAAAAAGACCTCCAAAAGGAGGCCTTCATGCTTGCCCACAAGCTTTGGTCTTTTATGCTTGCCCACAAGCTTTGGTCTTTTATGCTTGCCTACAAACTTAACGGATACAAATAAAATTATACACAAATTTTTTATTTAGCAAAAAGTTTATTTTACAACCTGAGGAAAATCAATCGGCTTACCTTTGTGCTTGGTGTTAAACTTTTTTATAAATGGCATAATTTTTTAATAATCATATTTTGGTTGTTTTCAATTATATTGCCCGTTGCCAGCTACTCAAATGATACATTTAAAAATTTTGCCAATCGTGCAAGTGTAATGCCCCAAAAAACCAAACTATTCTATCAAACTTTAGGTTTTGATTGGGTTTATTTTACCGCTAAAAAGGAGGCAAAGTTAAGGCACTGAAAGTGATGAAAACTTTGAGAAAATCCCGCATTTTTAAATCGTGCAAAATGCGTTTGTTGACTATCAGTAATTAACACATTTTCAATGGCTTGGCGTTTGCTGGCAATTTCTAATTCGCTGTATCCATTGGCACGCTTAAAATCTAAGTGTAGTTTGGTTATCTCATCTTGTTTTTGCTTATCGTCAAAATGAATTTTTTCCGATACAATCAATGCACCGCCTTTGTTTAACCCTTGATAAATAGTGTTAATAAGTGTCTGCCTTTGTTTAGGTTTGATAAATTGCAAGGTGAGATTAAGAACAACGATAGATGCATTTTTAATATGTATATCTTCAATATTATTGCAAATAGTTTTAAAGTTTGATAATTCACCTGCAAGATTGGTTTCACATTTTTTTATCATATCCAGAGAATTGTCAACCGCAATAATTTGATTATTATTGTGATTATTGTTTAAACCTAATACTAGAGAAATCGCACCTGTTGACGCACCAAGGTCGTAATAATTGCTGTTGTCTTGTCCATAAGTTTTAACCATCAGTCCAACCATTTCAATCATGGATTGATAACCAGGCACTGAGCGTCTAACCATGTTATCAAATACATTAGCAACACTTTCATCAAAAGTAAAATCAACCAAATCTGTCTTTTTTTGAAAGAGTTTGTCACGCATAAAGGTTCTCCAAAAAGAACTCGCTAACCAATAATTTGGTTTGACCAATGGTAAAGGTTGAGCGCCTTCCCCAAAGATTATCTGCGTGTGTTATTTGCATCTCACCACGCACGATGCTACCATCGTTAAATAAAATTTCGCCCAATGGTTTACCACCAATAGTGCGTAAATCTTTGGTGTCATTGGTAATCGGTATGATTGAGCGTGCAAAAATCATCACCTGTTGATTGCCTAATAATTCTACTTCACGAATAATGCAATCGTCTCGGGTGTCAACCAAATCAGCTTCATTTTTGTGGGCTTTCCCCTGTGTTTGTGACAGCACATTGACAGCAAAATCCTCAAATTCTTGTTTGAGTTTGTGCGTCAGTGATTGATTATCAATCAGCCATGGTTCTAACGCTTTAGGTATTGTCATTTGCGCGTCTAAGTTTACCCAAAGAAGGTTTTTAATATTCATAAATGGCATTTTACTATGTACTGGCGTATTGGGATTTGTCGTGGGTAATCCATCGTTGGATTAGTGCTTGTTGTTTTTCTTCATTTTCATTGATAAATTTATCACAATAAAAATGTACCTGCTTGAGAAGGTACCCATCACGCACGATATTAGCAATTTTCATATTGGCAATACCTGTTTGTTGCGTACCAAGAATCTCGCCAGGACCCCGTAATTCTAAATCTTTGTTGGCAATCGCAAAGCCGTCATTGGTTTGTCTTAGAATATTAAGTCGTTCTTTCGCAGTGCTACTAAGTGGTGCTTGATACATAAGTATACAAATACTTTTCTCGTTGCCACGACCTACACGCCCGCGTAATTGATGTAATTGTGCCAAACCTAATCGTTCTGAATTTTCAATCACCATGAGTGATGCATTTGGCACATTAACACCCACTTCGATTACCGTTGTTGCCACCAATACATTAACCTCGCCGCACGCAAATTGTTGCATAATGGTGATTTTTTCATCTTTGTTCATTTTTCCATGAATGAGTACAACAGACTGATTTGGCAGATTTTGTTGTAAATAATGATGTGTATTGATAGCAGATTCAGCGCGTAAGGCTTCAGATTCTTCAATCAAAGTACACACCCAATACACCTGATTGTTTGCATTACACACCTGTTTAATTTTTTCAATCACTTCATCTTTGCGCTCATTGCTTAGTGCAACGGTCTGTACAGGCATTCTACCAGGGGGTAATTCGTCAATAATTGACGAGTCTAAATCTGCGTAAGCGCTCATTGTCAGTGAGCGTGGAATAGGGGTGGCAGTCATGACCAATTGGTGCGGGGTATTGTGCGCTTTTTGCACCAAAGACAGGCGTTGATGCACGCCAAACTTATGTTGTTCATCAATAATAACGAATCCTAGTTTGTCAAAGGTAATGCTTTGTTGGAATAAAGCATGCGTGCCAATGACTATCTGTGCTTGACCCGATTGTATTTTTTTTGTTTGCTTTGCTCTTGTTTGGGTGTTCTGTGAACCTGCTAGAAATGCAATTTCAACATTCAAAGGATTTAAATAATTGGAAAAACTTTGTAGGTGCTGTGATGCCAAAATCTCAGTTGGTGCCATAATTGCCGCTTGAAAACCATTCTCAACCGCTTGCAAACAAGCGAAAACCGCAACGATGGTTTTGCCAGAGCCAACATCACCTTGTAACAGCCTTAACATCGGATGATTGGACGACAAATCTGCATTAATATCAGCAATACTGCGCTGTTGAGCACTGGTTAATGCAAAACCTAAATTCTTATGCAATTGATTCGATAAGTTGTCTTTAATTTTAAATATATTGGTTGTTTTATTTTTGCGTTGTTTTTTTAATTGTAGCAAACTGAGTTGTTGCGCACACAATTCTTCAATAATCAATCGTTGTTGTGCAATGTGTTTAAATGTTTCAATTTGCTCTATATTTTCATCTTCTTTTGGATGGTGTAATATTTCTAACGCCTGTTTTAATGATGGCATAGAATGATTTGATAATGACTCAAAATTATCCCTGAGTGGCGAGTTTTTTAGCGCATCCATCGCAGTATTCACCCATTTTTTCATTTGTGTTTGGGCAATATTGCCAGTCAATGGATAAATCGGGCTTAAGGTTTTTTCTAATAAAGTGTTTTGCCCTTTAGAGATCAGCCGATATTCAGGGTGGTACATTTCCAAACCATCTTTGCCGATTTTTATCTCGCCAAAACATTGGATAATATCACCACGCACCAGTTGTTGTTTTTGATATTGATTGAAATGGAAAAATCGTAATAATAAGTGTCGATTATTCTCATCAATGAGATAACACAATAGCTGACGATTTTTAGTACGGGAACTTGTTGGTGGAGTTTCAATACTTTTAATAGTGAGTTGCACCAAAATCTCATCACCTACGCGCGCCTTATTTAATGAGGTAATAGATATTTTATTTTGATATCGATGTGGCAAATGAAATAACAAATGTTCCAAATTATAGATACCACAAGCATTTAATTTTTCTTGTGCTTTTGGACCTAATCCATTGATTGAAATAATTGAATCAGATAACGCCATTATTATTAGACCTGCTCTATTTATTCAGGATCGGCTTCTTTGACCAAAACACCATCCATTTCTACTTGCGCACCTCGTGGTAATTCTTTAATGCCAAGGGCTGCACGCGCAGGATAAGGCTGAGAAAAATATTGTGCCATAATCTCATTTACTGTTGGGAAATGGCTCAAATCCGTTAAAAAGATATTGAGTTTTACAATATTATTCAAATCACCACCTGCTGCTTCACATACAGCACTCAAGTTCTTAAACACTTGGTGAATTTGCTCGTTAATACCGTCTCCAACTATTTCCATGGTTTCAGGCACTAAAGGAATTTGCCCTGATAGATAAACTGTTATGCCACCAGTTACTGCCACTGCTTGAGAGTAAGTGCCGATCGCCTCAGGTGCTTTGTTGGTTGAAATAATATTTTTTTGCATAAGTAATTCCCAGGTAATAATATTGTTAAATTTTACTTCATCTTGTCATTCACTTGAAAATAAAAAAAATCTGCTTTTAAGACTGCACAAATAGAAAAGGGTCATAACAAGGTCAAATAAACTTCTTTCTGTAAATTACCATCTATTCCATCGATTTCTCGTTCATTAAAAAAACCTACCCGTTATTATTGTCCAAAGACAAATAAACCTTAGAGCTTTACCACTGCTCTGAGACTTTCATCACCACGGCCGTAACCAGCCTCAAACAAGAATCCTCATTAGCAAATATTTTAGCCACTTTTGTTCGCTGTTTAACACTTTGATTAAGTCGCTCAATCATATTGCTTGTTCTTAGTCTCTTCCTGTTAAATTCACACAAATCCAAGCCAAACACTGTTAAATCTTCAGGGATATTATCCTCAGCCCACTGGGTGAGCTTTGGCATACTGTCTTGATACTTATCAATCAATCCAATTGTCTTTTAGCCTCATTAGTACTCGGTGCATTAAAGACTGCGCGTATATCTGCTACTACAGCTTTCTTCTTGCTTTGCTTGGTGACATAGGCTTGAGCATTTTGTTGAAGAGGGAACTAACAGCGAACCTGACATGATGGTTTTCTAGCGGCTTTAATGCCACTGTGAGCATCACTGATGATGAGTTTAGTGCCATGCATACCACGCTTTTGTAAATCACCTAGAAACTCACGCCAATAGACCTCTGCCTCACTCAAACTCACCTGAACGCCAAGTACTTCACGCTTGCCTTTGTCATCAATACCGAGTGCAATTAACACGGCACAGTCTCTAACTAAATTATCAATCCTAACTTATTCGTAGCGAGCATTAACCATCAACTATTCAATTTTACCCAATGGGCGCTCTCGCCAAGCATTTAAAGCGCTATCTAATTTTTTAGCAGCACTAGATACCATTTGTGAGGAGACACTGGCACCACACATTGATTTAATGATTTTACTCACTCTTCGAGTACTCACACCATTGACATATATTTCACTTAGGGTGATGTTTAAGGCTCTCTCAGAGCGCAAACCTTTTTCCAGGCAATGAGGATAAAAATCACTATTTCGTGTTTGTGGTACCAACAGATCCAATTCACCGATGCGAGTTTTAACCCGCTTAGGCTTGTAACCATTGGCATAGTCTAATCTGTTATTACTTCGCTCGTAATGCCCAACACCTAGATGTTGGGTTCGATCTACCAGCATTGCCTCGTTAAATAGAATCTCCATGGCTTGAGGCATGGCCTCCATACCGTAGGTTGAGATTAATTCGTATACACTGACTAAATTATTACCATTCATTGCGTTGAATTCATTATCATTGTTGTTCATCTTCATCACTCCTATTATTTTGTCGAAAAAAACAATAGAATAAATGGAGATGAACGCTTTTTTAAAGTTTTTGGTTTTTTATTATTCGGGTTTTTGCAAGCAAAAAACCAAAAACTTTAAAAAAGTGTTCAGGTTGAATTTACAGAAAAGAATTTATACTACCATTTAATACACACAAACCCTCCATTTATATTGAATTCATCTTAAAGGATATGAGTTTGCCGCATTAAAAGGAAAGATATAATAGTCATCATGAAGCTTATAGAAAATGGAATTGATATACCAAATAAATTACTAAGAGACCATGAAGATGGGCGTGTTGTATTTTTTTGCGGCGCTGGTGTTTCTAAAAATGGAGCTAACAAACCAAATTTTCTTAAGTTGGCGAAAATTATTGTGGATAGGCTAACTTCCAGCCCAGAGTCTCAATCTAAAATGTATTTAAAAAAACTCGAAAATTGCTTAGAAATAGAGGGTTTTAATGGCATTATACCAATTGACCACCTATTCAGTTTACTTGAAGGTGAATTTGAAAGACAAGATATTGAAGGGGTGATTTATAATGAGTTAAGAGTTAAAGATTCAGATAAGCTAGAGTCGCATCAAACAATCTTAAAATTGGCTACTACCTCTGAGGAAAAAGTTCAATTAGTAACAACCAATTTTGATAAGTTATTTAGCGAGGCAGATGGTAATCTAAAAGTTTATTCTCATGCTAATATCGTGAATATAAAAGAAAACTTAGATGGCATAGTTCATTTACATGGTTGTTTAGATGACAATCATAACCTTGTATTGTCATCACGGGACTTTGCGAAAGCATATATGACGGATGCTTGGGCAACAACATTCTTTAAAAAAATTCTTGAAAAATATAGTGTTGTATTTATTGGTTATTCTGCAAATGACCCGCCAATTCGTTATTTATTAGAAGCCTTGGGAGAAGAGACAAAGAATGGTATTTATGCATTTGATCAAGAAAGTTCTCATTGGAATAGTGGCATTCAAAAAATAAATTACCCAGATGGAGATTTTGTTTCTTTATGGCAAACTCTTGAAAAGTGGGCAATAAAATCAGAAGATGAAGAAAAATGGCAAACAGAAATACTCAAACTTGCAGAACAAGAACCTAAAACCCTCAAACCGTCTGAGCGTGAATTAGTTACATACTTAATATCCAGTGTTTCTGGCGCTAAGATGTTCAAAAATCGTGACCCACATCCACCAGCAACATGGATTAATGTATTTGATAAAAAAAGACGCTACAAAAAAACAACAGAATATGATTATTTTGATTTATACCATTTGGAGTCAGAATCTAGAGATAGAAAACAATCTCTACCAAATAAATGTGATAACAAAGAAGCTATAAAACCTATATTAGAAAGTGATAGTAATGATACTCAAGACGACAATCTAGGTGAAAAATGGGATGCCTTTTATGATTTAAAAGATACACAAACTGTTGATTATATATTTGATTGGATAGTCAAATTAACTGATCAGGAGGAAATTATTAACTGGGTAATTGAACAGCCTTGTTTGCATGATGTACTACATAAAAAAATCAATAGACAGCAAAAGAACAGCCAAATTTGGTTGTACATATTACAACAACAGGAAATCTGTCATCAGTATACATTCGAAAGAGAAGTTGAAAAATTTGGTTGGTGTGTGGTTTTAGTTCAAAAATATATTACAATGTGTAGACCACAAGTTAAAGCGGAAACCGCAAAAAAACTAGGTTTAGAATTTATTCCTATAATAAAAGACGATATTGATAAGATAAACATTCCAGACGAATATCTTAAGTTAATGGTTCAAGGGCTTAGAAATAATCTTGAATATGTATCTGTTGTGGCAAAAGATGTTGATAGATTCAATAAGAATGAAGAGCAACAAGATAAAATTAAGGATACACTGCAATATCCAAAAGCAGAAATGCATGAAGTTATAGGGGGGCATGTCAATTTATTTATCTCTTTATTTAAAAAATTGATAAGAATTGAACATAGTGCCGCTTACCAAGAATTTTCAACATGGACATCATCAGAGGGTTCTGTTATTTTCACTTATTTAAAATTATACGCGTGTCGCTATAGTTTACTAAAAGGTTCAGAAGTAGGAAAAATTATCATTGGATTGAGTAAGCAAGATTTTTGGTCTGGCATTTATGAGCGAACATTATTAAAAAGTCTGTCAAAGCGTTGGGATGATCTTAGTCAAACAACAAAAAAACGTTTAGAAGTTAAGTTACTAGAAGGTAAGGAAAAGGAGTATAGAGCTTTTTCTATGTTACAGCGTATTGCTTGGCTAGACAAGAACGGTGTGGTATTTACCTTTGATTTTAAACAAAAAAAGAAAAGTCTAAAAAATATTTGTCCAAGGTGGAAAGAGAAAGATATAGAAGAAATTGACAAAGATGAACCTTTTGAATTCTATACTATAACAAGTAACGAAGACCCTAAAGAATTAGAAGGGATAGAGGGTTCAAAATTAATTGAGACAGCATATCAACTTCATGTTCAATCACCAGGAGAGAGAACCAAAGAAAATGTTCCTTTGGTTGGTCTAATAAAAAAGAATCCAAAATATATTTTTAATGTGATCAGTTCTTGTCAGTCAAAACACAATGATTGGGCTCTTGAATTATATTTGAAGTGCATAGTTTATAATAATGAAGATAATGAAGGATTTCAACAAAAAATAGCTAATAAGAATTATCAATTAATTGATAAGATTAATGGTTTTATAAATAATATTTATATTGTTAAATATGAGCAAAACATAAATATACATACCAAATCAATAATAGAAAGTTTTATACGCATAAATGAGAAGTTTGGGAAAGAGTTAAATTCCGATATTTTTCATCAAAGTATTAAAAATGCTATGGATGTTTATGAAAAACACCCAGAATTTGATGATAGAACGATTGCTTCAAATGATAGGGTTGAACTTGTGTCAACAGCAATTAATTCTAATACTTACTATCTTGTCCAATCCTTAATTTTTAATAGCTCGAAAGTTGTTAATAGCGTCCCATCCAAACAATGGCTGAAGTTAGCTAAAGCAATATTAAATTTTCAGAGCCCATTGTCTGACTATGCAACTTTTGCCTTTTCTAATCAAATACATTGGTTGCATCATTATCATCCAGAATGGGTAGAAAAACATTTGCTTTCTAGGTCAATGATAGAAAATAGGAATATTAATAATGCTTTTTGGCTTGGTTTTTTATGTTCAAATAAAGTTCCCAGCAAAAAGCTATATGAACACATAAAGTCAGGTTTGCCATTATTGGCGTGTAAGGATTTACAGCACAATAATATTTATAAAAAATACTATAAAACAATTTCAAGCTTATTTTTCCTTTTGTGGAAGGAGAAATATATTCCAGATAGGGAAATGAAAGAGATTATATATACAAGTCACCATGATTTTATTAGTTGTTTTATTAAAATGTTGCCAAATTATTGTGAAGAGCATATTGACTCAGTTGTCCAATTTTTTCAAAATATTTGGCCTAAAGAAAAAGAGGTGAAAAACACAGAAAATACAAGTAGTTTTTTGCGTTTATTGGCCTGTCATGATGCAAAATATTTTGAAAATATATATGGTGTAATAGGCGATTATTTATCTGTCGTTGATCTTACATACAGCGTTTTTTATAATGTAGAAAAGATAGCCAATAAATATCCAAATGAAACAATGGTAATATTAAACAAGGTGTTACCTGAAAAAATACTAAATAATACAAGCACGAAGCTTATTGACATTTTAGACAAAATTGTTTTAGAAAAAGATCAGGGTAAGCTAAATGAAGAAGCACTCTCCATTTATTTAAGATTTAGAAGATTAACTCAGTAATTTGAGTATAAAGCAGTTTGCGGATTAAATAACAACACTTGAAATAATATCTTTTCGCTTGCTTGAAAATAAAAAAGGCCTGTATATCTACAAGCCTTTTTTGAGTATGGTGCCCGGGGCCGGAATCGAACCGGCACGCCCGTGAAGGCGCAGGATTTTAAGTCCTGTGTGTCTACCAATTTCACCACCCGGGCATGAATTGTGTAAAAGTTTCTATAGACACATTAAAAAGGGGAAATTATATACTAAGCGTCGGTAAAATTCCATTCTTTTGGATTGATGTATGATGGGCATGGTTAAATTAATTTTTGTTGCTTTATTGGTGTTTGTGGGGTTTTTCTTGTTGAAGAAATTTAGAAAACCTGTAAATACTACAGCACAACAGCCATCTGCTAATAAAATGGTGGCTTGTAGCGTTTGTAATACGCACATTCCTGAAAATGAAGCCATTATTCAAAATGGTAAAGTATATTGCTCAAAGGAGCATTTAAAATAAGGATTGTCTATGAAATTTTTACTTGATTTTTTTCCGATTGCATTATTTTTTGTTGTTTATAAGACCATGGGATTGTATCCAGCGATTTATGCCATGATTGGCGCGACTATGCTACAGATGTTGGTGGCACGAGTACAAACGGGTAAGTTTGAGAAAATGCATCTTATCACTTTGAGTTTGTTGGTGGTATTTGGCGGTATTACACTTGCGGTAAGAGACCCAGCATTTTTGATGTGGAAAGTGAGTGTTTTGTATGTGGCGTTTGCCTTGGCATTGATTGGTAGTTTGTGGATTGGTGAAAAAACTTTGATGCAAAGAATGGTAGGTAAGGAGTTGGATTTGCCACAAGAAGTTTGGAAAAGGCTCACTTGGTTTTGGGGCTTGGGTTTTGTTGCTATTGCGATTGTCAATGGCTATTATGTGCGTTTGGCGTTGGCAGCAAGAGAGAATTTGTTTGCCGCTACAACTTTGGATGAAAAAATAGAATTAACCGAGTTGGATTGTGTTGCGCTTGCCACTGATGCTGCTGTGCAATTTTGCCAAAATGCACAACAAACAGAAGAATCTTGGGTTAACTTTAAATTATTTGGTACGATGGGATTGACTTTTGTGCTTATTGTATTGACAGTCGTTTTGATGTCAAAATATCTTAAAGAAAAGGAAGTATAAACATGATGAAACAAACGCCTTTGTATCAGGCACATTTAGATGCCAATGGAAAAATGGTTGATTTTGGTGGCTGGGAAATGCCACTCAATTACGGCTCGCAATTAGAAGAGCATAATCAGGTGCGACATGATGTAGGGATGTTTGATGTTTCACATATGAGTGTGGTTGATTTTAAGGGCGCTGAGGCAAAACAGTTTTTGCGTGTGTTGATTGCAAATGATGTTGATAAACTCAAAACCAAAGGCAAGGCACTTTATAGTTGTATGCTCAATGAAGCTGGCGGTGTGATCGATGATTTGATTGTTTATTATCAAAACGACACAGACTATCGCATGGTGATTAATGCGGGTACGACAGAAAAAGACATTGCATGGATTAATGCACAAGCACAAGGTTTTGATGTGTGTGTTGAGCCAAAATTTGATTTAGCAATGATTGCCGTTCAAGGTCCGAATGCGCGCGAAAAAGTCTATCAAGCGATACCAGGTACTGAGGAAATTTGTGGTGAGTTAAAGCCTTTTAATGCAGCCAGTTTGGGTGGACTATTTATTGCACGCACAGGTTATACAGGCGAGGATGGGTTTGAGATTATGTTGCCTTCAAGTTCGGCTGAGTTTACTTGGAAGATGTTGCTTGAAGCGGGTGTAAAGCCTTGTGGATTAGGTGCACGCGATACTTTGCGTTTAGAAGCAGGGATGAGTTTATATGGTTCAGAAATGAATGAGGCGGTATCGCCCTTGGAGGCGGCGTTGACTTGGACGCTAGATTTATCGGATAAGAGTCGCGCATTTGTGGGTCGAGATGCACTGGAAATATTACAGCAAAAGGGCACTAACAAGACGATTGTTGGCTTAGTACTGGAAGGCAAAGGTGTGATTCGTGACCATCAAAAAGTAATGACAAATTTGGGTGAAGGCGAGGTAACATCGGGGTCTTTCTCACCAACAATGGGCAAGGCAATTGCACTTGCCAGTGTGCCAAAAGACAGTGAAGGAATATGTGAAATTGAGATGCGTCATAAAATGGTATCGGCTAAAATAGTCAAACCACCATTTGTGCGTAATGGCAAGATTTTAGTTTAGGAGATTATTTATTATGAGCGACATTAGAGACGATAGGCAATACACCAAAAGCCACGAGTGGATTTTAGACAATGGTGATGGTACTTATACAATGGGTATTACTGACCACGCTCAAGCGTTGTTAGGGGATATGGTATTTGTTGAATTGCCGAGTGAAGGCGATGAAACATCTACTGAAGATGAGTTTTGTGTGGTGGAATCCGTGAAAGCAGCAAGTGGCGTTTATGCGCCTGCTGATCTGGAGGTTGTTGAGGCAAATGAAGCACTTGACGCAGAGCCAGAATTGGTTAATACCAGTTGTTACGATAAGGGTTGGTTGGTGAAATTTAAATCAGAAGGTATTAATGATTTAATGGACGCTACTACTTATAGTGAGACACTAGATTAGTTGTTTTCGTGATTAATTCTTTGGTTGCCTATAAAGGCAAGCCTGCGTGTATTTTGAATACTGACGGTAATAAATTTGCGTTAGAATTTGCTGATAGCTCAACGCTCAAGGTCCGAGAGAAAGACTTTCGGTTTATTCATCCTGAATTTACACAAATTAGTGATGATTGTCCACAGGCTGATTTTTCTGTGTTGACAGAGTTTCAAGAAGAAACTTTAAGCTTGCAAGAGATTACCGAGTGGTTGTTTGATGAATTTAACGCACAAACGGCTTGGTGTACTTGTTTATTGGTTGAAGATGGACTATATTTTTATTGGCAAAAAGACAAAGTATTTGTGCGTCCAACAGCGCAGGTTGAAAGCGTGCAGGCGAAGCGAGATGCTGAAAAATTAGCCGCTGAGAGTTTGGTACATTGCATTGATAATCTGTCTAAAAATATCTTTGATGAACAAGATGAGCCTTATCTAAAAGAGATCGCCAGAGTGGCGCTTAATCAGTCAAAAACCGCCAAAATTTTAAGCCATATCGGGGTGGAAAATTTACCTGAAGCCGCCTACAAACTGCTACTTAAAATACAATATTTTGAGCCGAGTTTTAATCCTTATCCTGCGCGCTTTAACATCCCAACAGATGAAGAGATTTCTGTAGATGTGCCAGTCATTGAGCGTGTTGATTTAACGTATTTAGCTAGTTATGCGATTGATAACGAGGACTCAAATGATGCAGATGATGCGATTAGTATTGAGGGTGATAAATTGTGGGTACATGTGGCAGATGTGGCTAATATTGTGCCATCAGGTTCAGATTTAGATGTGTATGCACAGGAGCGTGGTTCTAATTTTTATTTGCCAGAGTCAATTATTCATATGTTGCCCACTTCAGTGACAAAAGCGACTGCATTAAGTGGAGAGTCAAATGCTTTGTCATTTTGCTTTGAGTTTGACGGTGAGAATATCAACAATATTGAAGTGATGCAAAGTAGGGTGAATGTCACTAATACGACTTACAATGAAGTGGATAAGTGGTTGGTTGCTAACTCAAATGAGAACTTGGCAAAGATACAAGCCATTGGTGTCACCCATCAAGCGTTCAGAGATAGTAGAGGTGCAATCAATTTACATTTGCCAAGTGTGGATGTGCGTTTTATTGACGGCAAGGCATCAGTTACACCACAGGTGAGTAGCCCAAGTAGAGATTTGGTGGCTGAAATGATGGTAATGGCAGGGCGTACAATGGCACAATTTACCAGTGACAACCTTATCCCTGTGCCTTATGCGTTGCAAGATGAGGGTGATTTTTCTGAGGAGTTTTTGGCAAAGAAAGATTCTTTGACGCTAAGCGAGTCATTTTTGGCGATTAAGAATTTCAAGCGTTCTGCAACTTCTGTCAAGCCACTACTACATTATGGTTTAGGGCTACCTGCCTATTTACGCGTCACCAGTCCGATGCGGCGTTATTATGATTTGTTAACACACCAGCAGATTATTAATTTTATTACTGATAAGCCAATGTTGAGCGTGAGTCGGGTGAAGGAAATTATTGGCTCAGTTAATGTGGCACTATCCAATGTCCATAAAGTCAGTCGCGCTAGTGACGAGCATTTTAAGTGTCTCTTTTTAAATCAAAATCCGAACTGGACAGCTACAGGTGTGGTGGTTGATATTCGTGGCGATAAGGCGTTATTTATGATTCCTGACATTGGCATGATGACGCAGATTAAGTTTAAAAACTTGCCTCAGTTAGATGAAGAAATGCAACTTCAAGTAAGTCAAGTGAACTTGGTGGATAGGTCAGTGAATTTCAAGGTAGTTTAATTGCTCGCTAATTTCAATAGCATTGCCTTTATCAGCACGCCAATCTCCTAAAACATAACGCGTATATTGCGCATTTTTGTGGATGTTTTGTCTGTGTGTGTGTCCATGAATTAAGTCTGAACCTGCGTATTTTTGCATCAGTTTATCTGTTGTATTTTGGTTAATATCCATAATTTCAAGAGACTTATATCGTTGCGCTACAACGCTTTTTTTGCGTAATTGACCACTGAGTTTAAGGCGTGTTTTTGTTGATAAATGCAGAAAAATAAATTTTGTGATTGGATGTTGCAAAAAACTTTTTAATCGTTGGTATTGTTTGTCATCTGTACACAATTCATCACCGTGTACCAATATATAGTTTTTACTATTAGTTTCAAGTAGATAAGGTGTATTGAGTAACACACAATCTGTTTGTTTGGTAAATTCATCACCTAATAAAAAATCACGATTACCACTAGCGATAAAAACCTTGGTGGTTTTGTTAAGTGTTTTGAGTGCTGAGATAACACTTGGATAGGCATCAAGTGATAAATCATCACCTAGCCAAGTGTTAAATAAGTCGCCTAAGATAAAAATCTGGTCTGCTTCTATCGCCTTTTCATGGCAGAATTTGATAAACAAATTGGTTTTATCTGTCTCACCAGAGACAAGGTGTAAATCTGCAATGAGTAATGTACGCGTCATAAAAGAGGTTGTTTTTTGGCTGTTTTTTTCTTAGTTACTTTTTTCTTGGTTATTTTTTTAATAGTTGTCTTGTTAATAATCACAGCGTCTTCGGGCACATCGCCATGCATACCGTGATTAGCTGTTGATACACCGTTGATTTTATCGACAATATCTTGACCTTCAACTACTTTTCCAAACACGCAATAGCCCCAGCCATCTTGTCCAGGATAATTTAAGGAACTATTGTCTGAGGTATTAATAAAAAATTGTGAACTGGCTGAATGTGGCATCGTTGTTCTTGCCATTGCCACTGTGTATTTGGTGTTTTTTAAGCCATTTTTTGCTTCATTTTCAATCTCAGACTCGGTGGATTTTTCACTCATATCCTTAGTAAAGCCACCACCTTGAATCATAAAATTCTTGATAACACGGTGGAAAATTGTGCCTTCGTAGAAGCCACTTTTGACATAATCAATAAAGTTTTTGGCAGTTTTTGGTGCCTTCTTAGCATCAACTTCAATACAAATTTTCCCCATGTTTGTTTCAAAAATAATCATTGTTTTTTAGAGTGTTTTAATAAGAATGCAAATTATACTTAAAAACACCCTTTCAAAAGCGATTGTCTTGGCGTATAATAGTTTCTTTTTTACGACACGCAGATATTATGTACGCAGTTATTAAAACAGGTGGTCAGCAATTCAGAGTTGAGCAAGGTACAACACTAAAAATTGAGAAATTAGAAGTTGAGCCAGGCAAAAAAGTTACCTTTAAGGATGTTTTGATGGTTGCTGAAGGCGATAAAGTTGAAATTGGCACACCTTTAGTAGCAAAAGCCAGTGTTGAAGCAAAAGTGATTTCACAAGGTAAGGGTAAAAAGGTACACATTCTTAAATTCCGTCGTCGTAAGCATTCAATGAAACAACAAGGTCACAGACAGTTGTTCACTGAGATCGAAATTACAAAAATTAATTCGTAGGAGAATATACCATGGCACATAAAAAAGCAGGCGGTAGTACTAATAACGGTAGAGATTCCGTATCAAAACGCCTTGGTGTTAAAAGATTTGGTGGTCAGGTAGTATTAGCTGGCAATATTTTAGTTCGCCAAAGAGGCACCAAATTCCACCCAGGCACTAATGTTCGCAGAGGCAAGGATGATACATTGTTTGCAACAGCAGATGGCACGGTTGTTTTTGCTAAGAAAGGTAAATTTATGCGTCAAACTGTTTCAATTGAGGCAGTATAAATTTGAACGATATGAGACCTTTGCATAAATAGGAACAATCATCATAAGCCCACTTTTCACCCACTTGACGATTTTCCAGCGACACCCAGCAGTTCTCTAGGAGGGTAACCCAGCCTTAGCACTGCTAGGACAAGATTTAAAGAAATCACCAATTGGGCAAAAATTGGATTTTGCCAATCATCCCTATTTATGCGCTCAAGTTATTTTAAAAAAGCGTCCATTGGGCGCTTTTTTATTATTTAAAATAAGAGTTTTTATTTATTTATATTTTATGAATTACGCAATTATTTTTCCTGGTCAAGGCTCTCAATCTCTTGGCATGTTGTCAGATTTAGCTGATAATTTTCCTTCTGTAAAAAATACCTTCGAAGATGCAAGTGATGTTTTAGGTTTTGACCTTTGGCAGTTAACGCAAGAAGACCAAGATGGACTTAATCAAACGCAAAATACACAAGTAGCAATGTTGGCAGCAGGCTATGCAACTTATCAAGTGCTTGAGCATGAAACAGGTCTATCGCCTATTTGTATGGCAGGACATAGTTTGGGTGAATATACAGCTTTAGTTGCCACAGGTACACTCAATTTTAGTGATGGCATTCAATTAGTGCGTCAGCGTGCTGAATTGATGCAATCAGCTGTGCCACCAGGTGTAGGTGCAATGGCAGCTATTCTAGGTTTGGATGATGAGGCTGCGGTAAAAATCTGTAACGATTATGTTGGCGATGGTGTTGTTGAAGCAGTTAACTTTAATTCAAATGGACAAGTGGTTATTGCAGGCAATAAAGAAGCTGTTGATGTAACTTGTGAAGCGATGAAGATTGCAGGTGCAAAGCGTGCCGTGATATTGCCTGTGAGTGTGCCATCACATTGTTCTTTAATGAATAACGCAGCGACTGTATTTGCTAATGTGGTGCAAGCAGTAAACTTCAAAATGGGCGGCGTTGATGTGCTACATAATGTTGATGCAACAAAAGCAAATGATGTTGCCGATATAAAAGCTAAACTTGTAGCGCAATTATATAAACCCGTCTTATGGACAGGCACAGTGCAAGCAATGTATACTATGGGCGTAGAAAAATTGATTGAATGTGGGCCAGGCAAAGTTTTGGCTGGACTCACCAAAAGAATTGAAAAATCATTAACTGCCAATGCTGTGCTGGACTCAGAGAGTCTTGAGGCAACTTTAAAGGAGATAAAATAATGTCAGATTTAACGGGAAAAATCGTATTAGTAACTGGTGCAAGCCGAGGAATTGGGCAAGCAATTGCCTTATCTCTAGGTGGTGCAGGTGCAAGTGTTATTGGTACAGCAACCAGCGATAAAGGTGCTGATGCAATCAGCAGTATGTTTAAAAATAGTGGTATTACTGGCGTAGGCATGACACTCAATGTGACCGACAATGAGCAAATTACCGAGGTAATGAAAAACATTACTGACACCTATAGTGCAGTGGATATTTTGGTTAATAATGCAGGTATTACCCGTGATAATCTTTTGATGCGCATGAAAGAAGATGAGTGGGATGACATTATGAACACTAATCTTGCTTCGGTTTATAAGATGTCTAAAGCGGTATTACGCGGAATGATGAAGAAGAAAGCGGGGCGCATTATTTCAATTTCCTCAGTGGTTGGTAGCACAGGTAATGCAGGCCAGACTAACTACGCTGCTGCTAAAGCTGGCGTTATGGGTTTTACCAAATCACTGGCGCGTGAAGTTGGGCTTCGTGGCATTACCGTGAATGCAGTTGCACCAGGTTTTATCAAAACAGATATGACAGATGCATTGCCAGAAGAGCAAAAAGAGGCTTTATCTAAGCAAATTCCAATGGGTAGACTTGGCACAGCAGATGAGGTTGCTGGGGCAGTGTTGTTCTTGGCAAGTGAAGGTGGTGCATATGTAACAGCTCAAACTATTCATGTTAATGGTGGTATGTACACCGTTTAACCTAGCCGCGCCCTCTGAGAGGAGAAAAAAATACTAGTTATGATAAGGAAAAATAAGCATTACAATCGTTCCCGTATTTCAGAGAAATAATCAAGTGTTTTTCACTGGATTTAACTGCAGGTCAAATTGCCAGTTTTACTAGTTTAAATAGAAACACTATTAATAAAATTCTTACCTTTGTAAAGATAAGAATTTTTGAATTATCACAGATTCAATCTGATCCATTAGTTGGACAAATTGAAGTGGACGAGAGTATAAAACCCCAACAATTTCAGACAACAATTTAAACTAAACAAAAAAATCGGAGTAAAAAACGAACAAAATATACCTCAGCATTCAAGACTAAATTAGTACTTGAATTACTACAAAATGAAAGCACCATAGTGCAGATTGCCAGCAAGCATAATATTTTGCCTCAGAATCTACAAAATTGGAAGAAGACTTTCCTTGCTAACGCAGAGATTGCCATGGAGCCATCCAAGGCAGTCAAAGAATACAAAGACGAACTTATCAAAGCACAAATGCGAAATGAGCGTTTAACTACACTAGTAGGCAAGGTAACCGTAGAGAAGGAGTGGTTAGCAAAAAAGCTAAAAAGCTTGGGCTCATCTAACCGCAAACAGTTAGTTGATCTCAAGCCTTCCCTATTGCACGCCTCATATTCTTTGTCAGTTAATCATCAATGTCAATTGTTAGGTGTTAACAGAAGTGGGATTTATTACAAGA
>NZ_UEXF01000016.1:117673-140303 GCF_900127505.1 thiotrophic endosymbiont of Bathymodiolus puteoserpentis (Logatchev)
ATGCGAAATGAGCGTTTAACTACACTAGTAGGCAAGGTAACCGTAGAGAAGGAGTGGTTAGCAAAAAAGCTAAAAAGCTTGGGCTCATCTAACCGCAAACAGTTAGTTGATCTCAAGCCTTCCCTATTGCACGCCTCATATTCTTTGTCAGTTAATCATCAATGTCAATTGTTAGGTGTTAACAGAAGTGGGATTTATTACAAGCCAAAAGTAAATAACACCAAGCAATCTATCAAAAACCACATCACCAAGGTGTTTGAAAAAATACCCATCTATGGTGAGAAAAAAGTCCATCAACAATTACTTGAAGACGGCTACAAGGTGAGTTTAAACACCGTAGCACGCTATCGGCAAGAATTAGGTTTAAAGGCAGTATTAGCAGTTAAACAAGTTAATACAACTATACCAATCAAAGCACACAAGAAATACAGTTACAAGCTACGAGGGCTTAATATCAGTCATTCTAACCATGTATGGAGCACCGACATTACCTATGTCAAGATTGCAGGGGGTATGGTCTATATGGCAGCTATTATTGATTGGCATTCAAAAGCTGTTCTATCACACAGGATATCCAATACCATGGATTCTCAATTGGTAATGGGTGTACTTAATGACGCTTTAGAGAAACACCCACACCCAGAGATATTTAACACTGATCAAGGTAGTCAATATACCAGTGAGATACACACTAAACGATTAAAAGATTTAGGTATTACAATATCTATGGATGGTAAAGGTAGGGCTACAGATAATATCTGTATTGAGCGTTTCTGGAGGAGCGCAAAATGCGAAAGAATTTATTTAAATGAATATCAATCCATCAGTGATTTAATCACTGATATGGATGATTATATTGAGTTTTACAATCATCAAAGATTCCATGAAACATTGAAATATAAAAAACCAATGGATGTGTATCAAGAAAGTATAAAATTTAATCAGGAAAAGAAGAAGGTCTCTTAAGATGTTCTATATAAGAAATTTTAAAAAGTTGTCAGGGGTTTTGGGGTAATGTATAACAAACAAGGGCGAATATGATTAAAGAATCAGTATATGAGTGTATTGGAAACACTCCTTTGGTTAAGTTACAGCATCTACCAAATGCAACAAATAGTACAAAAATTTATGGAAAAATAGAATATATTAACCCAGGGTTAAGTATTAAAGATCGTGCGGCATTAAGATTAATTGAAGATGCTGAGAAGCGCCAATTAATTATCAAAGGTGATACTATTGTAGAGTCAACTTCTGGTAATATGGGGCATTCGCTTGCAATGATATGTGCGGCAAAAGGCTATAAACTTATTTGCATAGTGGATCCAAAAACGCCAAAAATAAATATTGAAATATATAAGGCATATGGCGCAAGTATATTACTGATAACTGATATGGATGAATATGGCGGCTATCAAAAAAATAGAATTTTAACTGCAAAAAAAATAGGTGAGAAAATAAACCACTTTAACTTAGATCAATATTCAAATCCTTCCTGTAAATCAGGAAATTATAATACTGGATATGAAATATTCTCAGATCTAAATGGAAAAATAGATGTTCTAATAGCAAGTGTAAGTACAGGCGGTCATTTATCAGGCGTATCTAAATATTTAAAACAACACTGTATAAAAAAACCTATTGTAGTTGGCGTTGAACCATTGGGCTCTATAATATTTGGAGGCTGCCAAATGCCATATAAACAAAATGGTACGGGGTTAAGCTTTGTTCCAGATAACTATACACCTTCATTAGTTGACATAAAATTAAAGTGTAACGATAACGATGCATTTTCAATGTGTAGGTATATCGCAAAAAATGAAGGTATTTTACTGGGCGGGTCTTCCGGAAGTGTCTTATGGGCAGCATCTAAATTACTAAAAAGTGGTGATATAAAACAAGATTCTAATATCGTATGTATTTTACCTGATGGCGGAATAAAATATATAGACAGTATCTACAAGGAAGTTAAATCATGAAAGAGGGAGTGATTCAGGATTATTATTCAGCCATAGGAATTATTAAAATAATACTCCCATTTTTAATAATTATAGAGATTTTGAAATATTTTAATTTAATTATTGAAATATCCATTGTAGTGTATCCATTAACAAGTCTATTAAACTTACCGGTAGAATTTGGTATGGTGTTATTGCTTGGATTGTTAACAGGTGTTTATGGAGGTGTATCAAGTTTTTTTCTATTAATCAACCCAGAAACCGTAACAACAGCAGAGGTTACGACATTGGCATCTTTTATCCTTGTTTCTCACGCATTACCAATTGAGGCTAAAATATCAAGTTATCTAGGTGTGGAATACTGGAAAATAATATTATTTAGAATAATTTCAGCAATTATTTTTTCTTCGCTATTAACAAGTATATTCTCTTTTTTTAACTTATTTCAGGAAAAAATAAGTGTAATAAACATTATTACTGTGATGGGCGAAAATTCAATCCAAAATATTTTAATAGGCCCCTTTATTTTATGCTTGGAAATTGGAGTTATCATAATTCTTCTTCATAGACTTGTTTTTATTTTAAAAAAATGGGGTGTAATAGTTTATCTTGAAAAATCACTGTCTCCAATTACAAGAATATTAAAAATCAATAAAGATATATCATTTTCTCTATTAATCGGTGTTCTTCTTGGGATTTCCTACGGAGGAGCGTTACTTAAAAAAGATTTCCAAGAAAAATCAAATATTAGCAAGGAAGATAAAAAAAAATCAATTTATTTTTTAAATTTAATGCATTCAATAATAGAGGATACGGCCTTGGTCTTACTGATAGGCGCTAATATATTTATTGTGGTGATAGGAAGGCTTTTATTTTCAATATCGGTATTGCTCATGTTAAACCTTTATTGGGCACATTCAATACAAAAAAATCCAACAAAGAGCTCTAATTGACCTGAAAACCACCAATTTTGCGTCAACTAATAAGTGGCGAACTTATGTTAAAAAGGATAGTACTCTCTGCTTTCCTGCTTTTCTTAATGTCATTAGCAAAGTGTTGATTCAAAAACTTTATCATAATGCATCAATCCTTCTCGTTCCATTCTTACTCTGTCGAAGTTTTTTATTTTAAGGGTTTTGATCATTTGTTTGAGTTGTGATTTTATTTTTTTAACTCCACCTTTAGAGTGGGTATAAATATAACCATAGATTGTTTTTGGTTAGTGGTTGAATTTTGGTTTATTTAGGGCTATTATAGTGTTTATCTTCGACTTTTAAAAAACTGCTGTAACAAGTGCTTGCATTCTATAAAGAGTACACCACCTTGTATTTCAATAGAATGGTTGAAACATTTACTTTCTGATAGGTCTTGGCATGAGCCACAAACACCAGTTTTTTCATCGTAAGCACCAAATACAACTTTTTCTATACGCGCATGAACCATTGCACCTAAGCACATTGTGCAAGGTTCAAGTGTGACATACAAAGTAGTATCAGGCATACGATAATTATCAAGTATTTTTCCTGCTTTGCGTAGTAGTTGGATTTCTGCGTGAGCAGTAGGGTCATTATTTAGAATTGGTTGGTTGTGTGCTTTGGCAATGAGTTTGTTATTTTTTACTAAAACTGCACCAACTGGCACTTCACCTTTTTGTTCCGCTAATAATGCTTGTTTTAGTGCTAACTCCATCCATTGAGAGTCGAGTGATTTGTTGCTCATGTTGGTATTAATTAAGTTTTATATAGATTAACCAGTATTACGCCAGTTACAATTAGAACAAGTCCAAAAATAGCTTGCCAACTAAGCGTTTGCTTGTAAAAGAAATAGCTTAATATCGCTATCAACAAAACCCCTATGCCAGCCCAAGATGCGTAAACAATGGACAATGGTATTTTTTTGATTGCAAAAGTCAAAAAATAAAAAGACAAAATATAAGAAACAGCCAGAATAACAGAAGGTAGGATTTTTGAAAATTTTTGTGTAGCGGGTAATAAAAGTGTGCCTATTACTTCAAAAATTATTGCACCAGATAAAAATAAGTAAGCACTCATGTTTATTCCCATTCAATAGTAGCAGGAGGTTTGCCTGATATGTCGTAAACGACACGGGAGATGCGAGGAATTTCATTCATAATACGGTTGGAGACAAAATCTAAGAAGTCATACGGTAGGTGTGCCCAGCGAGCAGTCATAAAGTCAATAGTTTCAACAGCGCGTAATGCCACAACAAAATCATAACGACGCTCATCGCCCGTGACGCCGACTGATTTAACGGGTAAGAATACCACAAAGGCTTGATCAACTTTGCCGTATAAGTCATGATTGTAAAGTTCTTGCATAAATATTGCATCTGCCAAGCGTAGGATATCGGCATATTCTTCTTTGACTTGCCCCAAGATACGAACCCCCAATCCAGGACCTGGGAATGGATGACGGTATAGCATATGTGAAGGGATGCCGAGTTTTACGCCGAGCTCTCTTACCTCGTCTTTGAATAATTCTTTAAGTGGTTCAACCAGCTCAAACTTTAAATCTTCAGGTAGCCCACCCACATTATGGTGTGATTTAATGACTTTAGCTTTACCCGAAGCAGCGCCTGCTGATTCAATTACATCAGGGTAGATAGTGCCTTGCGCTAAAAATTTAATGTCATCAAGTTTACGCGCTTCTTCTTCAAAAACTTCAATGAAAGCGTGACCGATAATTTTGCGTTTTGCTTCGGGTTCATCCTCATTTGACAAGGCATCGTAGAATTTTTTTTGAGCATTGGCACGAATAACTTTAACACCCATATTATCGGCAAAAGTTTGCATGACTTCATCACCTTCTTTCAAGCGCAACAGGCCGTTATCAACAAATACGCAAGTGAGTTGTTTACCAATAGCCTTGTTGAGTAGTGCTGCCACTACGGATGAATCGACACCACCTGAGAGTCCAAGTAGGACATTGTTGTCACCAATTTGGTCTTTTAAATTTTGCACTAAGTCGGTGATGATGTTGTTTGTAGTCCATTTTTTCTGGCAATCACAAATACCAGCAACAAAGCGTTCTAAGATGTGTTTCCCTTGCTTGGTGTGGGTAACTTCTGGGTGGAATTGTAAACCGTAGTAATGTTTTTGAACATTGGCAAAGCCTGCGATAGCGCAATTATCGGTACTGGCAATCAGTTTAAATCCGTCTGGCAATGTATTAACTTCAATGCCGTGACTCATCCATACATCAAGTATACCGTGACCTGCATCGTGCGTATCGTCACGCAAATCGGTAAATAAGTAACATTCATTATCTTCGCATTTAATTTGTGCAAAGCCGTATTCGTGTTTGTCTGCTGAAGTGGCTTGGCCGCCAAGTTGCGTGGCCATGGTTTGCATGCCGTAGCAAATACCAAGTATTGGTACACCAAGGTCAAAGACAATTTGCGGTGCTCTGGCGGAATCATTAAGTGTGACTGTATCAGGTCCACCTGAAAGGATGACGCCTTTTGGGTTGAATTTTTTGATAAAATTGTTATCTACATCATAAGGCAATAATTCACAATAAATGCCAATTTCACGCACACGACGCGCAATGAGTTGAGTATATTGCGAGCCGAAATCAAGAATAAGGATTTTGTCGTGATGAATGTTTGCCATAATTATTATTGATTAATTGAATGAAGACTATATTTTAATGAAAATCCTAGACCGCTACATTATTAAAACACTACTCTTTTACACCTTGGGTGTTATGGTGGTTTGGGTGGGTGTTTACGCGCTTTTTAATTTTATTAATGAAATTAATCTAATTGGGCAACAGAACTATACTACTTTGTCAGCAATCATTTATGTAGCGGCTGATTTGCCAGCAGTTATCTACTCACACTCTTCTGTCATTATATTGTTAGGTTGCTTGTTGGGTATGGGTTATTTGGCGACAACCTCTCAATTGGTTGTTATTAGAGGTTGTGGCGTATCTATTATGCAAATTGCCGGAAAAGCAGTGAATGCAGCGTTAATATTTATTTTTACAGTGATTTTATTAGGTGAGTTTGTTGCACCATTCACTACGCAATACGCCGAATCATTTAGAACGAAAGCATTAGGGCAAAATGTTTCTACAGTAAGTCAACAAGGCTTTTGGCTCAAAGATGGTAATACAATTATCAATGTTAAGGAAAATTTTGATGGACGCATATTTGGTGATGTAACTTTAATTAAATTAAACAAGGTCAATCAATTAGACTCAATTATTCATTCTGATAAGGCATTGTTTGATAATGATAATTTAAATCTTGAAAAAGCTAAACATTATCAATTTAGTCAAAATGATAAATTTACCAAAATTCAATCCAAGGATATTCAAAAGTATAGCGTCAAAGTTTCATTTGACCAAACTTTGGTTAAAGCCTTAGAAAAGGAGCCTAATGAATTATCAAGCTGGGAACTATATAAGCAGATTAGCTTCCTTGCGGATAATAATTTAGCATCAAGCGCTTTTGAAATTGAGTTATATAAGCGACTGGTTAAACCCGTCACATTGGTTGCAATGCTGTTGCTTTCAATGTTGTTTATCTTTGGATCACTGCGAGATGCAACCTTAGGTAAGAAGATATTTTTAGGTATGATTATCGCTTTATTTTTCGAATTATCATCACGCATCGGCGGCGCTATATCGTTGCGTTTTGATTATGACCCATTATTTAGTGCATCGGCGCCGACACTTGTGGTGCTGGTAATTGCTTTTTTCTTGTTAAAAAAGAAATCTGCCTTATAATATGAATGCATAATTATACAAACTTAGCAATGGAAAAAACACGCACTAAACCAGCAAAATCAGAACTTAAAAAACCCAGTCGGTTTCAAGTGTTGTTGTTAAATGACGACTATACGACAATGGAGTTTGTTATTCAAGTATTGCAACAATTCTTTGATAAAACCGAAGAGAGCGCATATGCTATTATGCTTAAAGTGCATATCGATGGCGAAGGTGTCTGTGGCATTTATTCATTTGATGTGGCACAAACAAAGATATCGCAAGTTATCAATTTTTCTCGACAAAATGAACAACCGCTAATGTGTGTTATTCGTGAATTGGACTTAACATAATTAGTATAATAACCTTATGATTGAAACAGGACTACAACAAGAAATTAATCACATTATGTCACAGGCGCGTAATAACCGTTTAGAGTTTGTAACGGTTGAACATTTGTTGATTGCGTTGTTTAATATTGATGAAGTTGTTAGTTTTCTGCGTAATAAACGCGTCAATATTAAAGAGGTGTATGCAGAGTTAGAAGAATATATTGATTCTCATACGCCACTTATTCCACAAGATTCAGAAATCGATATTGTGCCAACCGTTGGCTTTCAGCGCGTGTTACAGCGCAGTGTTTATCAGGCGCAATCAGCGCAAAAAAATACTGTGTATGCGATGAATGTACTGGTGAGTATTTTTGCTGAAAAAGAATCATATGCAGTTTATTTATTGAAACTCAATAATATTTCTCGTCTTGAAGTAATGGAGGCGATTTCAACACACTCGCCAGAATTAGAAGAAGAGCTACCTACGGTAAAATCCAATCCAAAGAAGGGCAAGAAAAGCGCATTAGAAGACTATACAATTAATTTATGTGAAAAAGCAAAAGCAGGGGGAATTGACCCACTTTTAGGCAGAGAAAAAGAAGTTTTAAGAACTGTTCAAGTTTTGTCCCGTCGTCGTAAAAACAACCCTTTGTTTGTAGGTCAGGCAGGTGTTGGCAAAACAGCGATTGCACAAGGTATTGCCAAACATATCGTGGATGGTAAGGTACCTGAGGTCTTAAAAGAAGCCAGTATTTATTCACTGGATATTGGTGTGTTGATTGCGGGTACAAAATATAGAGGTGATTTTGAAAAACGCCTAAAAGCAGTACTGAATGATCTAGAAAAAATCCCACATGCTATTTTATTTATTGATGAAATCCACACAATGATTGGTGCAGGTAGCGTGTCAGGTAGCTCATTAGATGTATCGAATTTACTTAAGCCAGCATTAGCAGATGGTTCGCTTAAATGCATGGGTTCTACGACTTATGAAGAATATCGTAAAATTTTTGAAAAGGACCACGCGCTATCAAGACGATTCCAAAAAATTGATATTGATGAGCCGTCAGTGGATGACACAATTAAGATTTTGCATGGTTTGAAAAAATATTATCAAGCGCACCATAAAGTTAAGTATTCAAAAGCAGCATTGGTGTCGGCAGTTGAGCTTTCGCATCGTTATATGACTGAGCGTCGCTTGCCAGATAAAGCCATTGATGTGATTGATGAAGTGGGCGCATTGCAACAAATTCAACCAAAATCTAAGCGCAAGGTTAATATTGGTGTGAGTGATATTGAAGATATTGTGGCTCAGATTGCACGCATTCCATCTCGTCAAGTGAGTAGTGATGACAAGTCGCTACTTAAAAATTTGGAAACAGACCTAAAACTTGGTGTATTCGGTCAAGACAGTGCTGTTGATAGCCTATCTAGCGCCATTAAACTTGCGCGTTCTGGTTTGGCACACGAAGACAAGCCAATGGGATCATTCTTATTTGCAGGCCCAACAGGTGTTGGAAAAACTGAGATTTGCAAACAACTTGCCCGCATTATGGGCGTGAAATTATTGCGTTTTGATATGAGTGAATATATGGAGCGTCATTCAATGTCTAAACTGATTGGCTCACCACCAGGTTATGTGGGTTATGATGAAGGTGGCTTGCTTACCGAAGCGGTTAACTCCAATCCACACGCTGTGTTGTTACTTGATGAAGTTGAGAAAGCGCACCCTGATATTTTTAATTTGTTATTGCAAGTGATGGATAACGGCAGACTCACTGACGCCAGTGGTAGGGAAGTTGATTTTAGAAATGTAATTTTAGTGATGACATCTAATATTGGCGCACAAACGGTTGGGCGTGCATCAATTGGTTTTAACGAACAAGACCATTCATTGGATTATGAAGGTGAATTACAAAAAACCTTCACCCCAGAATTTAGAAACCGTTTATCTGAGGTAATCTACTTTAATTTACTCAATGAAGAAACTATTGTTTATGTGGTGAATAAGCTCCTATTTGAGTTGGAGTCCACTTTAGAAGATAAAAATGTTGCTTTGATTGTGTCTGAGCCAGCACGCAAATGGTTCGCTGTGCACGGTTATGATTCTAAGATGGGTGCTCGTCCAATGTCAAGATTGATTGAAAAGGAAATCCGTAAGCCACTCGCTGACGAACTACTCTTTGGCAAGCTGGTAAAGGGTGGCACAGTTAAAGTGAGTGTTAAAAAAGACCAAATTATACTGATACTTAGTACGTGAGAATCCTAATTAGTAATGACGATGGTTTTGATGCACAAGGTATCAAAATTTTGGTGCAAAATTTGTCACAAGAACACGAAGTTGTCGTGGTAGCGCCGAATGAAAACAAATCGGCTTCTAGTAGCTCTTTGACTTTGGATAGGCCACTACAACCTGTTGAAATCAAGAAAAATTTTTATAGTGTTGACGCAACACCGAGTGATTGCGTGCATTTGGCGCTTAGCGGACTACTGGATGAAGCATTTGATTTGGTGGTAACAGGTATCAATTTTGGACCAAATTTAGGCGATGATGTTGTTTATTCTGGTACAGTTGCAGGCGCAATTGAAGGGCGCTTTTTAGGGTTGCCATCGTTAGCAATTTCGTTGGCAAGTTGGCAAGGCAAGCATTTTGAAACAGCAGGTATTATTGCAAAAAAATTGCTTACTCAAATCACCCATGCGCAATTGTCACACGATACGATTCTTAATGTCAATGTGCCGGATGTGCCATTGGCAGATATTCAAGGGTTTCAAACTACCCGTTTGGGCAAGCGTCATCAATCGGAAAAGAGCGTACCTGATAAAGACGATGCATCGAAATTTTGGATTGGTGAGAATGGTGTGCAAGCTGATAACGGTGTGGGTACAGACTTTCATGCAATTGCCAATAACTATGTATCAGTAACGCCTTTGCAAATTGACTTAACTAAGTATAACGAAATAGACACAGTATCCACATGGCTAGAAACAATCAAATAAAACCAATACTTTTTGCTTGGCTTGGACTAATATTGTTAGATGTCTTTGTGGTGCGTGATTTTGCATGGGTTTTAGAGCATTGGGATATTAAACGGGCACTTGTTAATTTGGGTTTAACATCATTGGCAATGTTATCTTTGTTGTTCATTCTTAAACCTATTATTAGGCGTTCTAAAATCTGGAAAGCCTTTGTTTTCTTAATTATTGTTGTGCCAATGTTGGTGCAAATGTCACATTATGAAGTGTATCAAAGTTTTGCTTCAAGTTTTGGTTTTCGTGAATTCTCACAAGACCCAATGATGGTGTTAGCACTGTGGTTAGAGCAATTTAATATTTTAAAATCTATTTTTATTTTATTGGCAGTTTATAGTTTGTTAGGATCAATAACAGCGCCAATTAAAATAGTGAAATGGCGTTATGGTTTAAATGTCATTGGTTTTGTATTGTTGTATTTACTTACGACATTTAGTTGGTATGGTGTGAGTACTTTTCAAAATTCAGTGTTGGCATATTACGCAACCTTATCGCAAATGTCACGCAATCAAGTGGTGAAGTTCAAACACGAAAAACCAAATATAACACCCAGTCAAAAATCAGTTAACAACTTACCTAATATTATTTATATTATTGGTGAATCTTTAAACTTCTCACAGATGAGTATTTATGGCTATGAACGAGATACCACCCCTAAGTTGTTGCAACTTGAAAGAGACAAAAAGCTGATTAAATATAACAACGCACTAAGTATTGGCACACATACACGCCTGAGTGTGCCTTATATGTTGGTAGGCATAGAAGGTATTGACCCAAAAGGTAAATTTTATCAAACTCCGTCAATATTTAACTATGCTAAGGCTCGTGGATATACGACGGCATTTATCAGCGCACAAGATGTTAGTTGGGGGCATATTAAAGATTTGTTTGTTGACGAGAGCGTGGATTATTTCTGGCATGGCGTGCAGATGAATAAAAATGCTTCTGTGCATAAAGGTGCAGATGATATGCGTGTGTTAAACGAGATTGCCATGCCGTATATTGACAATGCTACAAAGAAGAAAAATCCATTTTTCTTAGTCTTGCAAATGGATGGTTCGCATTATCCTTATGATGAACACTCTACCAAACAACACAAGAAGTTTTTGCCTGAGGGTGAGTCAAATTCTATCAATGCGTATGACAACACCGTGGTTAAAACCGATGATTATTTATCTAAAATTATTGAGAAGATGCGTAGCAGGTATCCTGATAGTTGGGTGTTTTATTCTGCTGATCATGGACAGGGTTTGGGTGGAAAATCAGGGCACTTTAATCAAGACCCGCATCTAAATATTATTCATAATCCACTGCTTATTTCTGCACCAAAATCACAATATCATGCGTTGATGCGTAATCAAAATTTGCCAGTTTCACAAGCAGATATTGTGCCAAGTATTTTGGCTATTATTGGTATGAAAGCGCATACTAATGTTAATGGTAAATCTTTGTTTGATAAGCAAGACCCAAATCGCTTAAGGGTTGTTAGCCAGTATATGCCAACACAACATAACAACCCAAGAGCAGTTTTGGTTAAACCTGATTTAAGTATTTATACACTAGATTTTGAGAAAATGAGTGTTACCTTTCCTGATGGTAAAAAAGCCATTCATTTTAAAGATTGGGATAAAAAATATCAACAAATTTTTATTGACCGTGGGCTATATTAATAGAGACCTTTGCATAAATAGGGATGATTGGCAAAATCCAATTTTTGCCCAATTGGTGATTTCTTTAAACTTTGCCCTAGTAGGACTAAGGCTGGGTTTACCCTCCTAGAGGATTACTGGGTGTCGCTGGAAAAATCACCAAGTGGGTGAAGTGGGTTTCTGATGATTATTCCTATTTATGCAAAGGTCTCTAACTAGTAGATATAATACCTAAATGGAATATAACAAGAATTTTTATCAAATCCATTCTAATGGCGATATTTTCCAACGCATTCAGAGCGAGCGTGGGACAATTGGCTATTACGATTTACCTTATCAGGATACCAGCGATATTAAGGCGTACGCTAAGACGATAGTACAAAAACATATCGTAGTGATTGGTATCGGTGGTTCAAGTTTGGGTGTTAAAGCGATTTATGAGTTTTTATTGCCATCAAATAAATATCAAAAAGATTTGGTCTTTTTAGAGACGCTTGACCCACTTGAGATTAATCATTGCCTAACTAAATTTGATATTTTTGATGCACATTTTGTGGTGATTTCAAAGTCAGGTAATACCATTGAGACTATTAGTTTGTTTAAGTATTTGCGTACTTTGGTTGAGATAAATAGTGATAATTGCACCGTTATTTCTAAGGCTAAGAGTGGGCTAACTAAGTTTGCACAAGACCGAGATATCAAAGTCTTTGAATTGGCTGAGAATGTCGGCGGGCGTTTTTCAGTATTTAGCGTAGTCGGCTTAGTGCCACTTGCGATGGTAGGTGTGGATGTTGATAATTTATTAAATGGTTGCAAGCGTGTGTCAGCCAGTTTTTTTGATCAGTCCAGTTATTATGCGCCTATTATTAGAAAAGCACGATTTTTAGTGGAGAATAAAGCACGATTTAATATTAATGTGATTTTTTCCTATTCTTCATCACTTGAAGGTTTTAACAAATGGTATGTGCAACTTTGGGCAGAAAGTTTAGGTAAGATTAATATCAATAAAACCAGGCAAGCGCTTACACCAATTGCCTTGATAGGGCCTGTTGACCAGCATAGTTTTTTACAGCTTATTATTGATGGTGTGCGTGACAAGACTGTTACCTTTATTAAGATTGCCGATTTAAAAGACAATACCATTATTCCTAAGTCTAATGATAAGAATTTGGGCTTGGAATACGCTGAAGGCTTGAGCTTCAATGATTTGCTTAACAAACAAGCCGATGCGACTATTGAGTCGGTTGAAGCTCAAGGTGATATTCCTTGCGATGTGATTACAATTTCTACCGTGGATGAATATAATATTGCCAAGTTAATGTTTAGTTATCAATTATTGGTTTCTGCTATTGGTGAATTTTTACAAATTAACACCTACAATCAGCCGGGTGTAGAAAAAGGCAAAGCCATTCTTAAAGAAAGTCTGCAGAATTAATAATGGGTGTTATCAATAAATGTCTTTTTCCAGTTGCAGGTTATGGCACAAGATTTCTACCTGTCACTAAAGCCATTCCTAAGGAAATGCTGCCAATTCTCACTAAGCCATTAATTCAATATGCTGTGGAAGAAGCAATAAGTGCTGGTATTTGTAGTATGACAATGGTAACCAACAAACACAAAAAAGCTATTGAAAACCATTTCAAACCACATGCAGATATTGAGAAAAGTATTAAAAACACCACCAAAGAAGTATTGTTAGACGAAGTTAATGCTATCTCTGAACAGTGTGATTTTTCTTATGTTGAGCAGCAAGAAATGCTGGGCTTAGGGCATGCAATTTACACTAGCAAGCCACTGATTGGCGTTGATGCATTTGCGGTAATTTTGCCAGATGATTTGTGCACCAGTGATAGTGATAGTGTATTGTTGCAAATGATCAAATTATATAAACAAAACCCTGATTGTTGCATTGTGGCAATTAAAGAGGTACCAGAAAGCGAAGTAGATAAATACGGCGTGATTGAGGGCGAATTATTAAAAGATTCAAATAATGCTTATCGTGTACATAATATGGTGGAAAAACCTGCACCAATAGAAGCACCAAGCAATTTAGCAATTATTGGTCGCTATATTCTCACACATGAGATTTTTGAAGTTTTGAAAAGTACTCAGCCTGATAAAAATGGCGAAATTCAAATCACCGATGCTTTAATGACACTTGCTAAAGTAGGTAAGGTTATTGCATATCAATTTCAGGGTAGACGCTTTGATTGTGGTAGTGTTAAAGGTTTTATTGAAGCAAATAGTGTTTTTGCAAAAGAACAACTACAGAGCCTTTAAACTTATTTGTACCTATTTAGAGGGATAATTAAGTGTTTTTCACTGGATTTAACTAAAAAAGAGGAAATTCTCATATTAATGGTATTGAGTTATTTTGGGAGTATACTAGAACAAGATTGGTAAAATTTAAAAGAATAAATAAGATATATTTAAATACCATTTTAAAGAATGTGAATTTAGATTTAATAATAGGGGGGGTAAGATTTGTATAAAATCTTGCTGAAAATTTTTAAAAATAACGCGCTTAACTGGTTAAGACCCAGAAACATATAGCCTTAAGCGCTTAGTTATCAAGACCACAAACTAATGAAAATTATTGTAGGTACGGTTTTTCTTTTATTTGTTATAAATGCCTTGGCATTAACTGAACAAGAGTTTATTGACAAAGTATTAAGCCAAGATACACGCTTTGAAAAAGACAAAATATATGTTGCTATTAAGCAAATAGAATTAGACGCCAGTAAGCGTAATTATGCAGGTTGGAATACTGATTTAAGTGCATCATTGTCAAACAGTTATTATGATATAGATAATAATACAACTTCTGCCTCTATCTATGAGAAGCATCGCCAAAATAACAACAAATCTATCAAGTTATCAACTACAAAGAATTTTTTATCTAATCCTGCTATTCTAACATTCAGTATTAAGCGTTCAATCCCAGATTCCGATATAACGCGCTATAAACAAGGTGCACTTTATACTGGTAGTAATTCTAAATATAGCATCACTACTTTTGATAATACTTACAAAATTAGTTACAAATATCCCTTGTTAAAGCATGGTGAAAATGCATCAGGTTTAAAAACTTATCGTCGTGATATTTTGGATTTAGAACGCGAAAAATTTGATTTTAATGATGCGCAAGAAGGTTTTCTGGTGGATCGTTTAGAGCAATTTATTGATTGGAATTTTTATCAAAAGAATGCTGAGATTTACCAAGATTATAGTCAGTCATTAACAATAATTCAAGTTAATAAAGCCAAAGACAAGTCAAAACTAAATACAGCTATCTTGCGTTCAAAGCAGGATATATCAAGCAATGATAGTGAATTACAGTCTTTGAAAAGAGCGTTGGTGAGCGTACTGAATGACTCAAGTTTGTGGTTTGAAAACCCCAAAATAAGTACCGAAAAACGCCTAAAAATTATGCCTGATTTAACGCAATATTTACAACATAATGTGCGATCTTTGTTGAAGCTTGAGATTGATAAGCGTTTAAAAAAGATTGATTTGAATTATCACAACAATCAATCTCTTTATAAATTGGATTTTAATATTAATGCTGAAAGGAATGATAATAAAGGCAACATAATGACAGCAGATTATAAGAGCAAGAGTGTTCTTTATACTGCAAGTCTTGATTTTTCTATGCCGATTGGTGTTGATGTGAATAATCAAAAAGATATTCAGGTGACACAATTAAATTTGCAAAAACTCAACATAGATTACAACAACAAATTAAAAGATATTCTCGCAGATGTACAGGCATTGATTGTCGGGCTGAATTTGAAAAAAAAGGCGCTTGCTACCTATCAAAAACTAAGGATCGATGTAGGGGTTGAGTCTAATTTGGCACTCAAAGGTTATTTAGATCATTCTGTTTCGATTGAAGTGCTGATTGATGCATATCAAGAAAAACGCGATGTTGAATTAGACTATGTTAAAGCATTGACAGATTACCAAGAAAGCTTGCTCAAATATGATGATAAACTCGATAGGGTATTAACTCAACATTAAAATACCGTGTGTTTAATGCCGAGTTAATATTATTCAACCGTTACTGATTTGGCTAAATTCCTTGGCTGGTCAACATCGGTGCCTTTAATCAATGCTACATGATAACTTAACAATTGCAATGGGATAGTAAAGATGATTGGGGCAGTGATGCGTCCTAAGTTGTGTGTGGTGGGAATGATGCTCATGCCCTCCATTGGCTCAATATTTGAAGCTTCGTCTTCAAACACAATCATATGTGAACCACGAGATTTGACTTCTTGTAAGTTGGATTTCAATTTGTCTAATAATTCATCATTTGGAGCCACAACAATCACGGGTGTATCTTTGTCAATCAAGGCAATCGGACCATGTTTGAGTTCACCTGCAGGATAAGCTTCAGCGTGGATATAGCTAATTTCTTTGAGTTTAAGTGCGCCTTCCATGGCGATGGCGTGCATTGAGCCTCTGCCTAGGAACAATGCGTTGAACTTGTTTTTAAAGGTTTTGGCAAGCTCAATAATTTGGTCTTCTTGCTCAAGCGTTTTTTTGATTAAATTTGGCAGGCGATTTAGTCCGTCAACAATGGAAGCCTCTTGCTCCTTTGATACTTGGTTGTGGCATCTGCCAAGGGCAACTGATAGTAGCGCTAATGATACTAATTGTGTGGTGAATGCCTTAGTGCTTGCCACGCCGATTTCAGGACCTGCATGGGTTAAGAAAGTGAGCTCTGATTCGCGAGTCAAACTTGATTCAGCGCTGTTACAAATTGTTAACGAATAAATTTTTTTATTGCATTTTTTAACGGTTCGAAGTGCTTCCAAGGTATCGGCTGTTTCACCACTTTGAGAAATGGTAACAAATAAAGTATTGTCTAAAATAATTGGATTACGATAGCGATATTCACTAGCAACTTCAATATGAGTAGGTATCCTGGCAATATCTTCCAGCCAGTATTTAGCCACTAAACCTGCGTTATAGCTCGTACCACAGGCGATGATTTGCACATGTTCAATTTTTTTAAATATGGTTTTTGCTTCGTGACCAAAAGCCGATATTAGTACCTTGTCTTTGGTGATACGAGATTCTAATGTGTCACTGATGGCTTGCGGCTGTTCAAAGATTTCTTTTTGCATATAATGTGCATAATCACCTTTTGAGATTTGCCCTTTTTTAAGTTTTGAGATTTTGATTTCTCTTTCAACTTTTGTGCCATTTTTGTCAAAAATAGTCACAGAGTCTTTAGTAATATCAGCAATATCACCTTCCTCCAAGAATATAAATTGCTTGGTGATGCTAATTAATGCCATTTGATCTGAAGCGATAAAATTACCCTTATCACCCAAGCCGATTACCAAAGGTGAGCCACTTCTAGCAGCGACAATATGTCCTGGGTGTTGTGGTGAGATCACGCCAACACCATAGGCACCTTGGAAAGTAGTAATGGCAGTTTGCACCGCCTCTAATAAAGTGTCACATTTTTTTAATGCTTGGTGAATGCCGTGTGCAATCACCTCAGTATCAGTATCTGAAGTAAAGCGATAGCCTTGCACCTGTTGCTGGGTTTTAAGCGCTAAAAAATTCTCAATAATGCCATTATGTACCACGCCAACGCTATCGTTACAAATATGAGGGTGTGCATTTTTTGTAGAAGGTTTGCCATGCGTTGCCCAGCGAGTATGAGCAATACCAATCGTACCATTGACTATTTCTGCATTAATGCAACCTTCAAGATTGGTAACTTTTCCTGCTGCTCTTGCGCGTTGTAGTACATTATCGTGTGTTAGCACAACCAAACCTGCCGAGTCGTAACCACGATATTCCAGGTGTTTTAAGCCATCAATTAAGAGGGGTGTAATATTGTTTTGACAAATACCGCCAACAATTCCGCACATATAAACAATAATTAAGATTAATGTTTGAAATTATAGTCAATATAATAACACTTATGACAATTGATTTACATAACCATTCTTATTATTCCGATGGCGTTTTATCACCCAGCGAAGTGGTATGTCTGGCAAAAGAATCGGGGTGCAATGTGTTTGCGCTTACCGACCATGATACAACTGATGGGTTAATTGAGGCACAACAAGAAGCGAATAACCAGAATATTAAGTTGGTACATGGTGTTGAAATATCAGCCATGTGGAGTAAGATGACCATTCATATTGTTGGACTTAATATTGATAAAGATAATTCGATTTTGCGTTCGGGATTAAAGCAACATCAAGATTTTCGCAAAACTAGAGCTGAAAAAATAGCGCGTAGTTTGGGCGGTGCAGGTGTGGTGGGTGCAATGGAAAAAACCCAAGCACTTGCCAAGACCGATATGATAACGCGTACGCATTTTGCACAAATGCTCATTCAAGAAGGTATTTGCAAAGATATGAAATCTGTATTTAGACGATTCTTAACAGGTAAAAACCCTGGCGGTGTTGGCGGGAAATGGGCGCAGTTTGATGAAGTGATTAAGTGGATTCATGCCGCAGGTGGTGTAGCAGTATTGGCACATCCTTTGCGTTATCGTATGACTAATACTAAAATTCAACGAATGCTTTCGCACTTATCAAATGCTGGACTTGATGGCGTGGAAGTTATAACTGCCCATAGCACGGACGGCGAAATTACCTTAATGTCAAAGTGGGCGAATGAACATGAATTATTACATTCTTGTGGTTCAGATTACCATGGTTGGAATAATCAGAGAATTAAAATTGGGTGTTTAAAGGATTTTCCTAATCCTGATAGAGCATTATGGAGAGATTGGTAATGGCAAAATTATTGGAAATTCACGCGCAGAATCCACAAAATCGCTTGCTTAAACAAGTGGTAGATGAATTCAATGCGGGTGGTGTAATTGTCTATCCAACGGATTCTGGTTATGCATTAGGTACAGCAATGGGCAATAAAAAAGGCTTGGAGCGAATTAGGTGTATTCGTAACTTGTCTAAGCGACACGACTTTACTCTAATGATGCGTGACTTATCTCATATTGGAGAGTATGCAAAGTTGGACAATAATGCCTTTCGCTTATTAAAAAAAATCTTGCCTGGGGCTTACACCTTTATTTTAGCAGGCACTCGTGATGTGCCAAAACGCCTACTACACCCTAAGAAAAAAACCATTGGCTTAAGAATATCCGCTCACAGTGTGGTTCAATCCATTTTAGAAGCACTGAATGAGCCACTTATGAGCGTTTCTCTGATTTTAAAGGGGCGTGAGTTCTATCATATTGACGATGTGCGTGAGGCGTTGGATAAGCAAGTTGATATGATTATTGATGGTGGTTATTGTCCGCCAGAACCAACTACAGTCATTGATTTATCAGGTGATAGTGTTGAAATTATTCGCCAAGGTGCGGGCGACACCTCGCTCATTTCAGTATAATTCAATCCTTTATTTTTTTTAGTTATTAAAGTATTACAATGAAAACGGCACAAATTAGACAAAAATTCTTAGATTTTTATGCATCAAAAGGACACACTATTGAGCCAAGTGCTTCACTCATTCCGCATAATGACAAAACTTTATTATTTGTTAATGCTGGCATGGTGCCGTTTAAAGATGTGTTCAGTGGCGTGGAAAAACGCCCTTATAATCGTGCAGCGAGTTGTCAAAGGTGCGTGCGTGCAGGGGGCAAACATAATGATTTAGAGAATGTAGGTTACACCGCGCGCCATCATACTTTTTTTGAAATGTTGGGTAATTTTTCATTTGGTGATTATTTCAAACGCGAGGCGATTCAATACGCTTGGGAGTTTTTAACGGTTGAACTTAGGCTACCTAAAGAAAAGCTTTGGGTTAGTGTATTTGAAGAAGACGATGAAGCGGAAGATATTTGGGTGAATGAAATCGGATTCCCTAGAAATCGCATTTCTCGTTGTGGCGCTAAAGACAACTTTTGGCAAATGGGTGATACTGGTCCGTGCGGTCCATCCAGTGAGATTTTTTATGACCATGGTGAAAATATTGCAGGTGGACCACCGGGGCATGCTGATGAAGATGGTGATAGATATATTGAAATTTGGAATTTGGTCTTTACCCAATATGATAAGCAAGAAGATGGCTATCTTAAGCCACTCGCTGCACCTTGCGTGGATACAGGCATGGGGCTTGAGCGCCTGGCTGCGGTATTGCAACACAAAAATAATAATTATGACACCGATGGCTTTAAAACCTTAACCAAAGCCATTGTTGGATTAACCAAAGAAGACGGTGGTATTAAGCAAGATAATGCCTCAGTGCGCGTGATTGCTGATCATATTCGTTCAACTGCATTTATGGTGGTAGATGGTGTGATTCCATCCAATGAAGGGCGTGGTTATGTGCTCAGACGCATTATTCGTCGTGCCATTCGTCACGGGCATAAAATTGGTATTAATAAAGTATTCTTCTATCGCTTAGCGCCAGTTTTGGCATTAGAACTTAAAGATGCCTATCCAGAACTCAAAAAAGCTTTGGCAAATGTTGAAAAAGTATTAAAGCGAGAAGAGCAAAAATTTGCACAGACACTAGACCAAGGTATGGGGATTTTAACCGTAGCGATTACTCAACTTAAAGGCAATGAGATTGACGGTGAAACTGTATTTAAACTTTATGATACCTATGGCTTTCCAGCTGATTTAACTGCTGATGTAGCACGAGAGCATAGTTTAACCATTGATATAGCTGGCTTTGAAATTGAAATGACCAAGCAACGCGATCGAGCCCGTCAAGCAGGGGACTTTAAAACCCTGCAAAAAGGCGTTGATATTAGCGAACAAACACAGTTTTTAGGCTATGAGCAGTTGGAAAATTCCTCCTCAGTACAAGCCCTTATTAAAGAAGGCGAATTGGTGGAACAAATTGAAGCAGGCGAGCACGGTATTGTTGTGCTTACTACTTCAAGTTTTTATGCCGAGTCAGGAGGACAAATTGGTGACTGTGGCATACTTTCAAATGATACGGTTGCGTTTGTAGTTAGCAATACACAGAAACAAAAATCAGGTGCATTTGAGCATCATGGTATTTTAAATAAAGGTATTTTAAAAGTAGGTGATGTGTTAGCAGTTGTCGTTGATAAAAAATCTCGCAAGTGCATTGCTAGAAATCACTCAGCCACGCATTTATTGCACGCTGCATTGCGCACGGTTTTAGGCGAAACGGTAACGCAAAAAGGCTCATTGGTTGATAGTGAAAAACTGCGTTTTGATTTTTCACATGATGAGGTAATTAACAAAGTTGAAATTGATAAAATTGAAGGTATGGTCAATCGTAAAATTTTAGCTAATACTAAAGTGCATACCGATGTTAGCGATATTGACACCGCTAAAAAGAAAGGTGCAGTGGCACTGTTTGGTGAAAAATATGGCGATACTGTACGGGTTTTAACTATGGGTAAAGACGATTTTTCAGTAGAGCTTTGTGGTGGCACTCATGTCAATCAACTTGGCGATATTGGATTGTTTAGAATTACCTCAGAAGGCGGTGTTTCTGCTGGTGTGCGTCGTATTGAAGCAGTTACGGGTTATAGTGCTTATCAGTTTGATAATCAAACACAAGATAACTTGAATCAAATTGCACAGATGACCAAGTCAAGTAGTGTACAAGTTGTAGAAAAAGTAGCGCAGTTAATAAAACAACAAAAAGAATTAGAAAAGCAAATTGTTTCTATGCAAAAACAACTTGCCAGCAACCAAGGTGATGATTTGGTTAACCAAGCGCAAGGTGTGAATGGCGTATCTGTACTCGCTAGTGTTGTAGAAGGGGTGAATGGCAAAGATTTGCGCGATATTGTCGACAAACTTAAAGATAAACTCGGTTCAGCAGTTATCGTATTAGCAGCTGTTAGTGGCAATAAAGTATCATTGGTTGCTGGTGTTACCAAAGATTTAACTGATAAATACCAAGCAGGAAAAATCCTTAATCATGTTGCGCAACAAGTTGGTGGTAAGGGCGGTGGTCGTCCAGATATGGCGCAGGGTGGCGGTACAGAATCTAGTAAGGTAGATGAAGCATTGGCTTCAGTTAAGGGGCTAATTTAGACAATAAAAACCCGCTTCAAGCGGGTTTATGATGATTACTCCTATTTATGCAAAGGTTTCTTAAGGTTAAATTGCGCCATACAAAGCTCTTAAATACACTAGGTGAACACATAAAATCCAAGAGACTCAAACAATAAATTTCACAATTACAGTCGGCTGAAAAATTTGGTGTAAATACTACAACAATCTGCCGGTGGGAAAATGATAAAATCAAAAACATCCCACTAAAATACTGCCCACCACTTGCCGATTTTTGTTTTATTGGCAATATAACAAAACCAAAACTGCAAAAAACCAAAAGATTTCATCAAGGACCGAGTCAAAAACAACTTGCCAAGAGAATTGGCAAAAGTAGTCGTGATATTTTAATTTTAGAAAAACATTATCGCTGTGAAGGTAAATAGATAAAATTATTTAATATAATTAGTCAACCCTTAAAAACCACACAACAAATTGATTTATAACAATAAAACCAACAATAACCCTAGACAAATCAACCAACTTTTGCTAAAATACCTCTTATTCCTTGGTCGTTTTGCTTAAAAAAATGTTAACTAAATCTAGCCCAATATCCACCCAATCAAATCTTTTTCATTCAGAGCTCTTTTCTCAATTAGATGTCAAAGACCCTTTAATACAACTAGCCAACACTATCAATTGGACAGTCTTTGATGATGCCTTTGAGCAACATTACTCTCAAAACAATGGCAGACCCTCAAAACCCATCAGGCTGATGGTAGGTTTGCTTTTGCTTAAACAACTAGAAAACCTCTCTGATGAGCGTGTTGTTTTACAGTTTAAGCGCAACCCTTATTACCAATACTTCTGTGGCTACTCAAACTATATACCAGGCATGCCTTGCAATGCCACCGAGTTGGTGCACTTTAGAAAGCGTATAGGCGTTAAAGG
>NZ_UEXF01000016.1:140351-140483 GCF_900127505.1 thiotrophic endosymbiont of Bathymodiolus puteoserpentis (Logatchev)
TTTAATCTTATTTTTAAAATGAGTGTCGCCTTACATGGCAAACAAGCCCAAGAAGCAACAGTATTAATTGACACCACCGTACAAGAAAAAAACATCACTTACCCCACCGATGCCAAACTTGCCATTAAAATT
>NZ_UEXF01000017.1:0-1039 GCF_900127505.1 thiotrophic endosymbiont of Bathymodiolus puteoserpentis (Logatchev)
CTGTTCCAGAGGAGCGTGTAACACACAAAACGCTAAGCGATATTCAAAATTTATTGCAGAAATTTGATCAACATCCAAATTTAGGCATTGATGATTTACAAATGTTATTAGGCAGAGATGGGCAACTTTATGTTATAGATCCATTAAATAATAGCTCGCCATCAGAATCTCCGTCTGATTCTTCACTGAATGACAGAGCAGATAATATAGAAAATTTGCAAGAGTGGAAAGATATATCATTAAAAATCCTAAAAGAATTTGACCAAAACAAAGGTATAAACGCCATTTTTGTTAGCAAGGAAATGTTAGGGGATGATCCAAAATTTGAACAAAGCCTATTAGAAAAAGCAAGAAAACAGCAAGACCTGATTATTATGAGTTACGACTTAGCAAAAGACACAACTCAAGTACTTTACGAGCCAAATACCTCTTATAAAATTGACAGAATCGAAGTAATGGTTAATGAAAATAGTCGTTTTATTAATGAATATCAAATGAAGGGTTTTGTAAAACGCGACCCTAAAGTGTCCAGTGATATGGTTTTTCGTCACGCACTCAAAAAAGACTTCAGCAATTACCGAAGTAACATTATCGTTCAAAACGGCAACAGCGAAGCCGCCGTCAAAGCCGCCCAATCCCTTGCCAATAAACACCCTGAGAGTAGCATTATTGTTCATTTTGATGACAATAACAAATTGGTTACATCAGACAACGAGATTTACACCCCTAAAGGCAATGTGCGCCTTAATTTTGTTGATCATGGAGAAAATTTTGCCAATGGTGAAAATGGCATGGATAAATTGACCGATAAAGTCAAGCAGATTTATGACACTTACGCCAATGAAAATACTCATTTTGAGCGCATTGCCCTAGTAGGTTGTGATACTACCAACATCAAGCAAGGTCTAGCTAGGAATTTTGCCAAAACGATTTACGACAATATGCCAGCACTAAGAACTGCACAAATAACGGGCAGAGGGGGCGAGGTAGAGATCAATGAAAACGGCACTAAGACGATGAAAACAGGAGGCACTAAAAC
>NZ_UEXF01000018.1:0-814 GCF_900127505.1 thiotrophic endosymbiont of Bathymodiolus puteoserpentis (Logatchev)
GATATCCAAAATATAATTTAAATTTATGGCGAATTCAACCCATAAGTGCAACACTTCCATTTAAAAAATAGTCCTTGCCAGTCATCTTGGCAAAGACCTCAAATGGGGTCTTATACCCCAAGCATTTCCTAGGTCTATTATTCATTAAATCTGTTGCCCTAAATGCTTCTTTCTCACTCACATTATCCAAAGCCATTCGCTTAGGGAAGAATTGCCTTAACAGTCCATTGTGATTCTCGTTTAAGCCCCTTTCCCAACTATGATACGGCTTGGCAAAGTAAGTGTTACAGTCAAGATTTTCTGCTAGCTTTTCATGCCAACTAAACTCCCTGCCATTGTCAAAAGTCAAGGTTTTGACCCAATGTTTAAGTGGAGTGAGTCGTTTATTGATAGCGTCATTTGCATTTTGTGCGGTTTTGTTGACAATGGGTAGTGCAAGATATAGCCTACTCTTACGCTCAGCAAGAGTGGCAAAGCCACCTTTGTGTCCTTTACCAATAACCAAGTCAACTTCCCAGTCGCCAATGCGAGTGCGAGCATCAACAATACTGGGGTGCTCATCAATGTCAATGCGATTAGGTATCCTACCTCGATAATCATTTTTGCCATAGCGTTTTCGATATTTCTTATGCTGATGGCGTAGGTATTTGTAAAGCGCTCCGCCTACCGCTTTGTCTTGCAAGACAAAGCGGTAGGCGGTTTCAGTGCTAATTTTAATCTTTTTATCTAATTCCAAGCGTCCCATGATTTGTTCAGGACTCCAATATTCTTTTAGCTTTTCACTAATGTAATTTTTAACACAATCTGTGAGTTT
>NZ_UEXF01000019.1:0-1809 GCF_900127505.1 thiotrophic endosymbiont of Bathymodiolus puteoserpentis (Logatchev)
AACTTGTTTAGTGTGTCTGCTTCTTTGGCAGTATGGTAAGCATCTTTAAGTTGCCCTAAGATTTGTGGCTCTCCCAATACCAAAGAATCCAGTCCAGTTGCTACGCGACAGATATGCTTGAGTGCATCGTCGCCTTCAAAATAAACCAAATAAGGGTCTAATTTCTCTCTGGCAACATTGTGCGTGGTGGCAAGATAATCACTCAGTATTTGTTGTGCATTGTTGCTATCAACAATACTATAAATTTCAGAGCGATTGCAAGTTGATAGAATGACGCAAGCCTCAATACCTTGCGTGCTGTTGAGTTGCCTCAAAGCATTGGGTAATTCATTGGCTGAAAACGCAACTTTCTCACGCACTGCAACAGGCGCAAGTTGATGGTTAACACTTAAAATGGCAATTTTAGGCACGAAAAAAATTAGAGAAATAAACGCTCAATTATACCATAAGAGCGTTGTTTAGCGTTACAATACGCAGCCATGAAAACACTTGTATTATTGTTGCTATTTGGCTTTTTATCCGCTTGTTCAACAATACCAGAGCACTCCAAAGAGTTGGTTTATTCAAACAATATTCCAAGTGCATGGACGATAGAAGGGCGCCTCAGTGTCATGCGCAATAAAAAAACCGACATAGTCGGCTTTGAATTTAGCCAACAAGGCGGGTATTATCAATTAACATTTAGTGGCTCGCTTGGGTTTGGGCAAAGACAAATAAAGCAAACCGAACAAGGCTTGTTTATTGATGACAAACCCACTTTATTAACCTTAGAGCAGTGGATGAAGCTTGAGTTGGGTTGGTATTTTCCAGTAGAGGCTTTAGAGGATATTGTTTTTAAAGGTAATAACAACAAGAGACAAGGTTGGCAGATTAGCACGAGTAAACATCAAGTGTTTAAGGGGGTTGCTTATCCAAAAATTATCCGTTTAAGTCATCCAAATAAACACATTAAAATCAAACTGCTGTTGCAAGAAGTTAATCGGTTAAAATAACGCAATATGATAGAAGAAGACTCCTTAGTAAGTGCAGAGAATCAGGAAAACGAAGCCATTATTATGACTTCGGTTCGCCCTAAATTGCTCAGTGAATATATCGGCCAAAAAGATGTTAAATCTCAGATGTCATTGTTTATTAAAGCTACCAAAAAGCGTGGCGATGCACTGGATCACACCCTAATTTATGGTCCACCAGGGCTGGGAAAAACCACCTTGGCAAATGTGATTGCTAATCAAATGGGTGCAGGGTTTAAGCAAAGTTCTGGCCCTGTATTAGAGCGCTCAGGGGATTTGGCAGCAATACTCACTAAACTTGAACCTTATGATGTGTTGTTTATTGACGAGATTCATCGCCTCAATCCTGTGGTTGAAGAAATTCTATACCCTGCGTTGGAAGATTTTAAACTCGATATTATGGTCGGTGAGGGTATAGCTGCACATTCTGTGCAACTGGAGTTACCACCATTTACTTTGATTGGCGCAACCACGCGTGCAGGTATGTTAACCTCACCACTTAGAGATAGATTTGGCATTGTCCAACGCTTAGCGTTTTATGAAGTCAAAGATTTACAAACAATTGTGGTGCGTTCTGCCGATATTTTAGATATCCAAATAGAGTTAGACGGTGCATTAGAGATTGCTAAGCGTTCTCGTGGCACACCAAGAATTGCGAATCGATTATTACGCCGAGTGCGTGATTTTGCTGATGTTAAAACCAATGGCATCGTGCATCAAGCCATTGCACATGAAGCATTGAGTGAACTCAAGGTAGATGAATTAGGTTTGGAGCAATTAGACAGAGAATATTTATCAA
>NZ_UEXF01000019.1:3848-8456 GCF_900127505.1 thiotrophic endosymbiont of Bathymodiolus puteoserpentis (Logatchev)
GTCTATAGGTTCTTGACCTATTGACTTATCAATAATAACCACTGGTTCTTTTGCTTTTTCAAAAAAACAGCTGGTAAGCATCAGAGAGATAAAAACAATAATCAGTTTATTTAGCATACCACAACCCTAATGCAATGATGATAATCAAAATATAACCTAGACGGTCAATGTATTTTTTTAGCCAAAGATCACAGGTATCACCGAATTTCTTAACAAAAAATGCCACTAAGAAAAACCGTGCACCTCTGGCTAGCAATGATATTAGTATAAACGGTAAAAGTGCCATATTGGCAATACCTGCACCGATGGTAAATATTTTGTAGGGCATTGGTGAAAATCCTGCAATTGCCACAATCCAAATGCCATATTCTGTAAACCACTCTTTAACTGTTTCAAGTTTATCAACATAATGTAATTTGACCAACAATGGTTGAATGATATCTATCAATAATGCACCTAAAAAATAACCAACCACACCGCCTAATACAGATAGAATTGTGCAAATTGATGTAAATTGATAGATTTTCTCTGGTTTTTTAAGCACCATAGGCGCAAGTAAGATATCAGGTGGTGGGTAGGGCAGTATAAAAGATTCTGTAAAGCTTACTAAAGACAACCAGTAAACAGCGTGTTTACTTTGTGCCCAGTCTAGCGTCTTATGATAAAGTTTAGAAAATATTTGCATAAAATTTAATTTACTTTATTGGAAAACCAAGTGCTTCACGCGAATCGTAATACGCCTTAGCTACTTTCTGACTCATTGAACGCACACGACGAATAAAACGCGCTCTATCTGTGACGCTAATACCGTGACGCGCATCAAGTAAGTTAAATAAGTGTGATGCTTTCATTACTTGCTCATACGCTGGGTAAGGCAGTGCTTGTTCGATGAGTTTTTCATTCATTGTTTCTGCCTCGTCAAATTGTTTAAACAGGACATCAATGTCGGCAATTTCAAAATTATATTTTGATTGTTCAACCTCATTTTGATGAAAGACATCACCATAACTAACCCTATCAACCCACACCAAATCATAAACACTGTCTACGCCTTGCAGATACATTGCTAAGCGTTCAAGCCCATAAGTGAGTTCTCCTGATACAGGCTTACAAGGCAAACCACCGATTTGCTGGAAATAAGTAAATTGCGAGACTTCCATGCCATTAAGCCAAACTTCCCAGCCTAGCCCCCAAGCACCTAGTGTTGGTGATTCCCAGTTGTCTTCAACAAAGCGTACATCGTGCTTGGTTAAATCAAGTCCGATCTCACTCAAAGATTCTAAATATAAATCCTGAATATCTTTAGGCGATGGCTTAAGTAACACTTGAAATTGATAATAATGTTGTAAGCGATTTGGATTTTCGCCATAACGCCCGTCAGTTGGACGACGAGAGGGTTGTACATACGCTGCTTTCCAAGGTTCAGGGCCGATGGCTCTTAAAAAAGTGGCAGGGTGAAAAGTACCTGCACCCATTTCCATGTCAAAGGGCTGCAGCAGTGTGCAACCCTTTGATGCCCAAAATAATTGTAGTTTTAAGATTAAATTTTGAAACGAAATTGCGGCATCTAAGTCTTGTAGTGACATGGCTAGTTGATAAAAAAATAATAAAAAATTTTACCGCAAACCATAAGAGAGCTTTGTATAAATGTGAACCCAAATCCAAAAATAGAACCACCCAACCCAAAAAATACCAATCAAAATCCTAAAAAACCACCCCATTCAAGTCTTGCATCCATAAAAATACAGACAATATTCCCAAGTTGATAAGATCAGCACAAATTATTCGATATTTTGGATCGTTTGGGTTTTTCAGGTGTGCTTAAGTCTCCTTTTTTTAGGCAGAGTTTGTTTTGTTGTTCGTTTAAATCAAGATAGCAACGACTTAAACGCTTTGATGTTGTTTAGCACCTGAGTAAGTAAGTCATACCCAAATCCAAAAATAGAACCAAAAAATCCAAAAAATAATTTTCTCACATAAAAAACTACTTTTCAACCAGCCAGTCTATGATTATTACTAACAGTCAACTAATCAGAAGTGTTATAAGCTTGTTCAAACAGTTTTTCATTGGTTTTTCTGATTTTTAGACGAGCGTCGTCCTTACTTAATAAAAGCACTCATGGTACTAAGGTACTAGTTCAGGTTAATACAGGTCTAAATGCCTTGATACTGTTTAATACTTGATTGAGTAAATCATAATATTGTGCTTGGCATTTAACAATCACCTGCCTACCATGTTGAACAACCTTGGCAGCAATAGCGTAAAGACGATGGCGCACATATTTTGCTCTTTTATTGGCAAACTCAAGCGGTAGCAGTTGTCGCATTAAAGCAAACAAATTGTAAGACAGGCTACAAATATCAAAATACAAGGCATTGGCATTAAAATCAGCGCAAGGCATTTGTCTTGCACCAAAGTCATTCTTTAACTCTTTAATGCGGTTTTCACTGTCTTCACCTCGTTGGTTGTAAAAATGGATAATCTCACTATCAGTTAAACCCTCAAGATTAGTGGCAATGGCTCGATAAACATATTCACCAATAGCAAGACTTTGGTCGCTGTCATTAATAGCATTATTTATATCTACACCTAAGTCCATCTCGCTCTGCCCTTTGATTAACTTTCTTTGCACCACTAAATCAAAAACGGATCCATCTTTGCCGATAAAGTGTTGCATTCTAAAGGTTTCTTGTGCCTTAATTGTTTTGCCATCTTTGTTACGCAAAGCTTGCCAATTATTATTTTTGTCAATGATAATATCTTTGAGGGATTTGCACATCTTTGCCCTGATGGCAAACCCGATGTTTTTGTCAAAACAAAAATCAATAATGCCAGCTTGATAGCTTGCACCGTCAATGCGTAGTTTGTTGACTTTAACACCTTTTGGTAGTGCCTTTTGACAGTGTTTAATAAACTCAAGATTATCTTTTGCTGGAGAAGTATTGCCTTGCCTAAAGTCAGTGGCAACAATCTGAGAGGTTTGCGCAATGTGTCCTACCATGGGCATGTAGCCTTTGTTGCCTTTATAAGTCCACTGAGCACTTGTTTTATTAGCAATCACTTCAGAGGCGTCAATATCAAGAGTAATGTTTTTGCAATTGCATAAGGCAGCACTAAGTAAAGTTTTGTTAATTTTTGATAAAGCTTTAATACCTTGATTGTCTTTACCCAAACGTCTTAGCCAAGTGCCGATGGCTTGCGCGGTTGGTGTTTGTTGGTTAATCAGCATACCCAAGGCTTTGTCTTTGGCAATATGAGTAACATCGTCTAAGCACTTACCACCTTCATGCTGGCTTAATACTAAGGTGTTGATAAAGATTGAGGCTTTAAGGGCACGATTGCTGCCTAGTGCTGGGAAGTGCTTGTCAATGACATTGGATAAATTAAGTGTGTTAATTGTATGGGCAGTGGCAAGTAGTCCAATACGAGAGGTTAAAAGTTCTTTGGTAGTATCAAGTTTGTAGTTTAAAATATCCATAAACGCAGTAAAGTTTAGTTGTGTATAAAAAAGGTGTTGTTATCTTTTTGTTTTCACCCAATGGGTGAAACAGTTTTTTGGTTGAAACTATTATACCAACTGGGCTTGCTGTGTTTTTTTAGTTTCTATTTTTGGATTGGGGTCATAATATTATGCTTGGCACTTAACAATCACTTGTCTGCCATGTTGAACCACTTTAGTGGCGATAGTATAGAGGTGATTGCGAGAATCTCCTAGAGCTTCTACTAGAATAAATCAACACGCATTTAGAGCAAAACTCCTTAGATTCACATCATAAGTGCAACACTCAATTAGTCGGCCAAAGGGTATATTAACCACTCTTTAATCCGACAAGAAAAAGGAGTGAAACATGCAAAAATATACACAATTGACCTGCGAACAAAGATACCATATTTACCTGCTAAACAAACAAGGATACAACCAAACCTTTATTGCCAAATCAATGGGTAGAAACAAATCAACTATTTCTAGAGAATTATCTCGCAATACTGGCAAAAGAGGCTATCGCCATAAGCAAGCCAACAGGCTTGCTGACGAACGACATCAAAAAAAATAAAGCCATCAAACTCACAGATTGTGTTAAAAATTACATTAGTGAAAAGCTAAAAGAATATTGGAGTCCTGAACAAATCATGGGACGCTTGGAATTAGATAAAAAGATTAAAATTAGCACTGAAACCGCCTACCGCTTTGTCTTGCAAGACAAAGCGGTAGGCGGAGCGCTTTACAAATACCTACGCCATCAGCATAAGAAATATCGAAAACGCTATGGCAAAAATGATTATCGAGGTAGGATACCTAATCGCATTGACATTGATGAGCACCCCAGTATTGTTGATGCTCGCACTCGCATTGGCGACTGGGAAGTTGACTTGGTTATTGGTAAAGGACACAAAGGTGGCTTTGCCACTCTTGCTGAGCGTAAGAGTAGGCTATATCTTGCACTACCCATTGTCAACAAAACCGCACAAAATGCAAATGACGCTATCAATAAACGACTCACTCCACTTAAACATTGGGTCAAAACCTTGACTTTTGACAATGGCAGGGAGTTTAGTTGGCATGAAAAGCTAGCAGAAAATCTTGACTGTAACACTTACTTTGCCAA
>NZ_UEXF01000019.1:10112-13085 GCF_900127505.1 thiotrophic endosymbiont of Bathymodiolus puteoserpentis (Logatchev)
AAAAATAAAGCCATCAAACTCACAGATTGTGTTAAAAATTACATTAGTGAAAAGCTAAAAGAATATTGGAGTCCTGAACAAATCATGGGACGCTTGGAATTAGATAAAAAGATTAAAATTAGCACTGAAACCGCCTACCGCTTTGTCTTGCAAGACAAAGCGGTAGGCGGAGCGCTTTACAAATACCTACGCCATCAGCATAAGAAATATCGAAAACGCTATGGCAAAAATGATTATCGAGGTAGGATACCTAATCGCATTGACATTGATGAGCACCCCAGTATTGTTGATGCTCGCACTCGCATTGGCGACTGGGAAGTTGACTTGGTTATTGGTAAAGGACACAAAGGTGGCTTTGCCACTCTTGCTGAGCGTAAGAGTAGGCTATATCTTGCACTACCCATTGTCAACAAAACCGCACAAAATGCAAATGACGCTATCAATAAACGACTCACTCCACTTAAACATTGGGTCAAAACCTTGACTTTTGACAATGGCAGGGAGTTTAGTTGGCATGAAAAGCTAGCAGAAAATCTTGACTGTAACACTTACTTTGCCAAACCGTATCATAGTTGGGAAAGGGGCTTAAACGAGAATCACAATGGACTGTTAAGGCAATTCTTCCCTAAGCGAATGGCTTTGGATAATGTGAGTGAGAAAGAAGCATTTAGGGCAACAGATTTAATGAATAATAGACCTAGGAAATGCTTGGGGTATAAGACCTCATTTGAGGTCTTTGCCAAGATGACTGGCAAGGACTATTTTTTAAATGGAAGTGTTGCGCTTATGGGTTGAATTCGCCAAGGATTCATTCAGCCATTGGGTATAATACACTTGTTAAGAAGGTGGTTTAATTAAAAAAAGTGGCTTGAAATGTGTCTAAGTTGATTAGAACATTACATGGGCTTGTAGCTATAACGCCTTAGCTGAATTAATCAACCAAACCGATACCAAAGGACAAACCAGTACTGCTTTATGAAAAGAAAAATCAAAAAAACTATTTTATGCTTGTTATTAAGCGCACTACCATTACATGAGGCTTTGGCCGAGTATCAGGTTTATTTTATGAATAATACGCCAGGCGACATAAATATAAAAAGCACCTGTGAAGACCTAGGATCAAGTGCATGTTCAGTGATTAATGATGGTAAATTACGCGCATTTAAACGCAATCCAATCTTAAAGGTTAATTACGATCAAGGAATTAAATCTGGTCAAGATTATACCGTAAAAAGTTATTTCACCAGCCCAAATAGCGTTCAAGGCAATTATTTTTCAATTATTGTTCATGGTGACATAATTGGTTCTCATATCAAGTCTATTGATGTGTTTATTGACGGCATGACTTATAATTTGTTGAATAATGAAAGTGACGATAAAAAAGTATTGCTAAATAGACTAGGGAGCCACTCTTTTGTCGAGAGTGGTGAAAAATATACGCTATATGCGGCAGCACAAAAGGATCATATTCCAAGCCTACAGGGAACCGATAGTATTTATTTAGCAATTGATAAAAAGCCTCAAATTTTTACATCTAATGGGCCAAAGGAAATTTCATTAATCACTTACAATATTCAAGCATTTCCACTATATATGGGAGTAGCCTTAGATTTAAATAAACCTAAGGCACGATTGAATTACTTATCATCCCAAAAGAATATTAGAAATGCGGATGTGATTGTGTTTGAAGAGGCATGGGATAGAGACCTGCGAGGAGAATTAAAGGAAAACTTCCTTAAGGCTTATCCTTATTCTATTGATCCAATACCTCAGTATACCCATGATAAGCCATTGAATAGTGGTCTACTTGTTTTAAGTAAGTACCCAGTTACCAAGCAATACTTTTTAAATTACCAGGATCACCAATCACTTGTTGACGCTGATTCATTGAGTAACAAAGGCGCCTTATATTTCAGAATAAACAAAAATGGATTTTATTATAATTTTATTGCGACTCACACACAAGCGCAAGATGATGCAGAGGCAATTGCGATCAGAAAACAAGAATTTCGTTTGATCGATACACTGATAATAAATAGCCATCAACTTAATATATCCAAGGATGAGCCCTTAATTTTAATCGGTGATTTAAACACAGATTATTATAATCAAGAGCAGTTTCCATACCTTAAGAAAGTATTAAATTTAAATACTGATAATATGGAAAATAGTATTTATGCATCGCCGAAATATAGCAATGATTCAAATTTAAATTTAATGATTCCACCTGGTGAACATGATCAAGGAATGTATGACTACATTATTCCAATTAAGGGATTTACTCAGCCGTCTCAAATTAAAAGACAAATAACGCCCATACGCGCACTAGATGACCTAACTATGTATCAACGATCATTAGATGGCAAACTTTACCATTATGGGGATGTGGAAACATCAGATCATTTTATGGTTCAAGGGTTGTTTAAGTATTAAAAAAAGTCAGACTCGGATCGCGTCATCAATAAAACCTATGCTAAGTGCGTTGAAAAATCAAATCAAATCACTACTGTAGTCCAACCTGAATAAACCAAAATTCAACCACTAACCAAAAACAATCTTCGGTCTTTTATTGAGAATAAGGAGATAGGCACAAAACCTTATTCACAAGTTTAAAAACTTATTGGGACGCACTGTGTCACTATCTCCTTATCCAATCGCCATTGGATAGTGTAATCAAAAACGGTTTTTGGTGTTGATGATTGACACGATTGTTATGATACGAGGGGGCACTATCCTTTTGTTTTATTTTTAGAATGTTGGCAAGCCTAAAAAGGGTAGTGCTTAGACTTAGACTCAAAATCCAACACTATTAATATCCTCAGTTAAAATTTGCCTCATATATATCTTGAGGAGTTTTAAAGTCAAACCTTTTTCTAGGTCGAGCATTAAGTAGTCAACCCTTAAAAACCACACAACAAATTGATTTATAACAATAAAACCAACAATAACCCTAGACAAATCAACCAACTTTTG
>NZ_UEXF01000019.1:14249-25146 GCF_900127505.1 thiotrophic endosymbiont of Bathymodiolus puteoserpentis (Logatchev)
GAGCGCGTCAATGGCACGATTAAGAATGCAACAGTTAAGGCGATAACGTAACAAAACATTGATGAAATGAAGCAAGATTTGAACAAGTTTTTGATTTTTTATAATTTTAATCGTGGACATGGTGGACTTAGAAAAGAGATTAAGGTAAGGACGCCTTATGAGGCTTTAGAGTATTGGTATAATTTGAAGCCTGATTTGTTTATCAGAAAGCCTGATATGTTTCGGAGTGTGGTTTTTGAAAGTAGGGGATAACGTGGTGAAACCTGACACAAAGTAACAATGGCGAAAAAAAACTTAATTTATACCCCTAGTTTGTCTTTTCTCTCTTAAGTTAATCAGATGATATTTGTTCATAAGTGCGAGAAATTACATTAAGTAACCTAGCATTTCGATGAAAAAGTGTCTCTACCTTGATGTGGCTACTGGCAATTCGTATATCAGACTCCAACAAAAAAAATTGACTATTGATGCTAATTAAATTTTTATTAAAGGCGCTTTGACTGCCTCCTCCTATCGCTTGACGAATTGCAGTTTTTGCCTCACTAAGTGAATTAAATGGCCTTTTATCAATAATGTTTTGCGCTAAAGAAATTGATAAATCTGGATGCAAACAACTAAGCACTTCTTTACTAGCAGTATTGATATTAACTGTTTTAATTAAACTGGATGCTGTTAAATAAGACTTTATTTTTAAATAATCCTTATACTCAATACCCTCTATTTTTCTAAGCGCTGACAAATGCTTAAATTTCTCTATTGGACGCTGTTTATTTATATACTCAATAATAAAATCACTCATAAAATCTTGCTCTAAGCTTGCGTTTAACTTGTTTAAGCAATTCATATAATTTGGATTGAGATAAGCTTGAGTAGAATCATTATTAATTGAAAATAAATGATTGATATTAAAACGCGCCTGTACATCAACTATCCTTCCGTGAAGCTCGCCATTGGGAACTTCAATTGGAGGAATAATGGTTGCCCAATCTTCTTTCAAATGGTCGACTTTAGCATCATCATTTCTCAAAATACTTTTAGCCCATACTTCAAGGTTGTAAAGGTAATTAATGGTTTGACTAGTGTGAATGATATTTTTCGTGCTATTAAGATTAGAAGCTTGTTGTTGCCACATTAAACTCACAGCCAAACCGACCATTGCCACGATAATTAGCACACTGACTAGCACAATCCCTTTTTCATTTTTTTTATGCGCTATATTCATCTAGATCGCAAGCAATTGTTTAATCTCACCCCAGTAAGGGTGACTAAATTTAATTTCTATGGCTTTTAAATGGTTTTTATTGTTTTCATATTGCCAAGCTTCATGCCATTTATTTCGATTATCCAATACACGAATTTTTAATTGACTAACTTCCTTCAATAGTACCAACTCAGCTATTCTTTCTATATCGGTTTTATCTTGACGCTTAATTATATTCGAACCAAATTCATAATGAATATTTAACAATGTATCATTTTGTATGCTATTTAGTTGCACACCTTTTTCATTTAATATGACTTCTTGATTAAATATCTGAGAGAAATCTCTCTCAAAGTAAAGTAGCGTTTTTTGCATTTCGCTTAAGGCTTGCGAATGCTTTTTTTGTACTGACTGGTGTTTAAATGTTGTTGTTAGCGTGCTGTAAGAAATTAAACTAATAACAGACAAAATCGCCATAACAATCAACACTTCCACCAAAGTAAAACCCTTTTGTTTCATTTCTCAAAGTAAAACACTAATTCAGCAATTGAGGCTTTAGCCTCTCGTTTGGCGATTGTTGGGTAGAGTGTTAAATCAGTCTTATTGATATTCTTATTCGGCGTTATCTGTGTATGAGACAGCCAATACCAAGTTTGCTTTCCTAGTGTGTATTCACCTGATTGATATCCAGTATTAGGTTTTCGACCTAGGCGTTTTTCTACACTTAAATTACTCAAAGCTAAATTCGCTAAAGTCTTTTGCTTAAAATAAATGATTTGTTGAGCATTTTGTTGATTTGCCTTAACCAAAGCACCCAGTGAAATAGCCACAATCGCAAGTGCAATTAATGTCTCAACAAGCGTAAAGCCTTTAGTGTTCATTGGTTTTAGTGTTGATTATGCTAGACTCATCATCTTTAGATAATATGATGGACGCTTGTGTTATAAATCCATTGGGTAGTATCTCAATGGTATCAACATCGGAGTCCACAGCAACTGAACCGAACTCTAATACCGGTAGTGCTTTATAGGGTTTCCAAGATGACTTATTTAAAGTTAATGATTGAATTTTGTTTGAACGAATAATTAAACGAATTGGTTTGTTATAAAGCTGCACATGGTTCTGCGTTGATGCAATGTGGTTTTGTATTTTTACCTTCAAACTTTTCACAGCAGAAGGTTTAGCCAGGTTCATGCTTAAAGTAACTAAGCTTGTCAAAATACCAACGATGACAACAACAACCAGTAACTCAATCAGCGTGAATCCAGCATTGTGTTTTATAACAGAGTTGTTATTATTCCCAGTTGCCAATATCTTTGTTCTCATCGTTACCACCAGAAACACCATCAGCACCCAAGGTATATAAATCAAAAAACTTGGCATTATGTGCGCCTGGGTTTAAATATAAGTATGCCTTACCCCACGGATCTTTAGGCAGTGTCTTTAAATACGGACCCACCAACACTTCCAAACCTTGTTCAGAATTTGGATAACCATATTTATCTAATTTATATAAATCAAGCATTGAAGAGATTACCTTAATATCATGATGTGCTTTTTGCACGCGCGCATCACCAACCTTGCTGGTTAGCTTTGGTACGATAATACTGGCTAAAATACCAATAATTACCATTACTACCAGTATTTCAATTAAGGTAAACCCATGTTGTTTTTTATTTTTTATTTTTTGCATTTATTTTATATTTAGTGAATTTTATGTAGGGAGAGAGCTGAGATTGACTATTCTTTCTTTTACCATCTTTCTAGTCTGCCTATACTTTTCCCAGTCACATTATAGCCTGTAAAATCTTTTATCTGCATGATAAAAGATTTATTACCAATAATTTCTTTCTTGCCTTAAAGGCACAATGTAGGCAGAAATATTCCTTACCGCAGAATCAGTCTTTATTTTAAGTCTTGACTCATGATGTAGCGCTATTATTTGCTTAACTGTCAATGATTTCATTACAACAGTGATGATAAAGTAAACAACTTTACAAGCAAAAAACCAATAATTAAAAATGGACCAAATGCAAACGCCTGATCTTTCTTGGTTCTACTTACTACAAAGAATATTAAACCTAACACTGAAGCACCCAATAGTAGCTGCGGTATTGCCTGCCATCCTATCCAAGCACCTAGTGCTGCGAGTAATTTAAAATCACCGTAGCCTATAGCTTCTTTTTTTCTCATTATCTTAAAGAACCAATACAGACTCCATAACAACAAATACCCAACCATTGCCCCAATAACGCCATTTTGTAAGTCACCAAACTGCATTTGATAAATAAACCCAATCCACATTAGTGAGAGTGTTAAAACATCTGGCAATAGTTGCTCTTTTAAATCAATGACAAATAGTGGAATCAAGAGCCATGCTAGTAACAAATAAAATCCTGACTCTGTCGTTATCCCAAACATAAACACGATTAATGCGCTGATTAAAGCTGTCATTGCTTCAATGATCGGGTACTGCCAACTAATAGTAGCGCCACAATGCTTACATTTGCCTTTTTGAGCTAGATAGCTAAAAATTGGCACTAGCTCTAGTGCGCTTAATTTTTGTTTGCAAACGGGACAAAATGAGCGCTTAGGATTGATTAAATCAATTGTAGCGTTAAGTGGTAATCGGTAAATAACGACATTAAGGAAACTGCCGGTAAACAGACCTAGTATTGTTGCTATGATAATTTCTACAATCATTCAATTATCATCAATTCTAATTCTGTTTTAGTGGTCATATAAGTTCTTCTCATTACGTTTAATTCTTTTTTAATAAAACTCAATAAATTAAGGTTAAGTCCTTTATCAGCAAGCTCTTTTTTCTTTTAAAGCTTTGTATGTTTAATGTAATAGAATAAAAAAAATAAAGTTATTGATGGTAGTTAGGTGCTTCTTTAGTAATAGAGACATCATGCACATGTGATTCAACCATACCGGCTGAGGTTACTTGTACAAAAGTTGCATCGGTGCGCATTTTATCCAGTGTTGCGCAACCTGTGTAACCCATTGATGAACGCACACCTCCTATCATTTGATGAACGATAGGGCGGATAGAACCTTTGAATGGTACGCGACCTTCGACACCTTCTGGTACTAATTTATCTGCTTTGGAGTCTGCTTGAAAGTATCTATCAGATGAGCCGTGCGCTTGATTCATCGCACCGATTGAGCCCATACCACGATAAGATTTATAAGAGCGACCTTGATAGAGTTCTACCTCACCAGGGGATTCTTCTGTACCAGCTAACATTGAGCCAAGCATAACACAGTAAGCGCCTGCAGCAAAGGCCTTAGCAATATCACCTGAATAACGAATGCCACCATCAGCAATCAAGGGAATACCTGTGCCTTGTAAGGCTTCTGCCACATCAGAGATAGCAGTAATTTGCGGTACACCCACACCTGCAACAATACGCGTGGTACAAATGCTACCAGGGCCAATACCGACTTTTACGCAGTCCGCACCCGCTTTGACTAAATCTAGTGCTGCGCTACCAGTGGCAATATTGCCAGCAATGATGTTGAGGTTTGGATGTTTGGCTTTGGTTTTCTTAACACGATCAAGCACACCTTGAGAATGTCCGTGTGCGGTGTCAATGACAATAATATCAACACCAGCTGCAACTAAGGCATCAATGCGCTCACTCGTACCGCTACCCACACCAACTGCAGCGCCAACACGCAATTGTTCTTTCTCATCTTTACAGGCATTAGGGAAGTCATTTGATTTCTGAATATCACGAACGGTAATCATACCTTGTAGATTAAAATCATCACCCGTGATAATGACGCGTTCAATGCGGTGTTTGTGCAATAGTGCGCGTACTTCACTCATATCTGTGCCTTCTTTGACAGTGATAAGTTTGTTTTGCGGTGTCATTACATTTTCAACCAAATCATTGAGATTGGTTTCAAAGCGAACATCGCGACCTGTCACCATGCCGATAATGGTATTGCCATCTACCACAGGTAATGCTGAAATCTTATATTGTTGTTGCTTATCAAACACATCTTTAATACTTGCCTTGGCACCAATCGTGATAGGGTCTCTGATAATGCCAGACTCAAAGCGCTTAACCTTATGTACTTCTGCTGCTTGTTTTTCAACAGACATATTTTTGTGAATAATACCAATACCACCTTCTTGTGCCATAGCAATAGCTAAATTGCCTTCAGTCACTGTGTCCATTGCTGCTGATAAAATAGGCATATTGAGCGTAATGTTTTTGGTTAGTTGTGTTTTGAGGCTAACCTCCTTTGGCATTATTTTTGAATGCGCAGGGACAAGCAATACATCATCAAAAGTGAGTGCGGTTTTTAGTAAATTCATCTTAAAATCTCCTGTTATTTGTACGTTTTTGAAAAACAAAGCCCATCATAAATCCAAAAAATAAAACCAGCGCACCAACGATAAACCAATTTCTGGCACTGGAATCTTGTCCGACGGTATTATTATTTTCTAATAGTTGTAATTCTGCTTGTAGTTGCAAAGTAGCAGTTCTAAGTTTTTTGTTTTCGTGTTCAAGTTTGAGCGAGTCTTGATAAGTTTGCTTAATGTATTCTTTTTCTGATTCTAATTTTCCAATTCGAATGGAAAGTTTGGTATTTTTTGCTTTTAAGTCAGCTGTAAGACCTTCAAGCGTTGTATTTTTTTCATTTTGTTTAGCAAGGGACAGTTTGTTGTTGTTATTATTACGCTGAAGCACTTCCAACTGAACTCTTGCAGGTGTATTAGAGGTTAAATAGCGTGAAATCATCCAGCCAGTGGTGTTTTCAAATCTAACTTTAGTCCAGCCATCTTCGGTGGCTAAAATTTTTAATTTAGTGCCAGAATCTAACATTTTAATAAGATTGCTAGGGTTGTTCTGAATTTTGTTTTCAGAACGCATCGGAATAGGCACCATATCGGTGACATAGACATAGGAGGCAGCATTGATTATTGAATTTAGCAATAAAAATATTATAAATAAGCTGCGCTTCATAATTTGTTCATTTTTTTCAATTGCGTGGATAAATCAGTAATAGCATTTTGAGTTGAAGCCAATCTTGTTCTTTCGGTGTTTACAATCTCCTTAGGTGCACTGCTGACAAATTTTTCATTATTTAATTTACTTTCAAATTGTGCTTTTTGCTGATTTAATTTTTCAATTTCTTTATTTAAACGCACAATCTCTTGTTCTTTGTCAATTAAGCCTGCCAAAGGAATAAGAATTTTCATCTCTCCCACCAATGCTGTTGCTGACTCAGGTGCCTCATCATTAGGTGAGAGTTTGTTAATAGTTTGCATTTTTGACAAAGACTTTAGAATATTGGTATTGTTATTAAGATAGGTTTGGTCTACTGTATTGAAGTCTTGTACAAAGCAATTTAACACTTTGTTCGGTGAAATATTCATCTGTGCGCGAATCTGACGAATGCCTAGAACAAAAGTTTGCAGCCACTTAATTTCTGCCTCGGCTTTCTCTGAGATAAGTTGTGTATCAACTTCTGGATAGGGCTCACTCATCAAGCTACTTTTATCTTTGCTAAGAATAGTATTGCATTGCTCAAAGATTTCTTCAGTGATAAACGGAATAATAGGGTGAAGTAAGCTCACCATTTCATTTAAGACTTTAATGAGTGTTGCCTGTGTACCAGCCTTAGTAGTTTCATTCGCCAATAAAGACTTAGAGAATTCCAAATACCAGCCGCAATAATCATCCCATACAAATTCATAGAGTTCATGGCTCATTAAATCTAGCCTATAACTACCTAAATGCTTTTCAACTTTGGTTTTAGTGTCTTGTAAACGCGATAGAATCCATTCATCAGCCGTTGATAATTTTGCATTGGTGTCAATGGTTTCTTCTTCAAGTTTCATCAATACAAAACGAGAAGCATTCCATAGTTTATTGCAGAAGTTGCGATAACCTTCAACACGCTTGAGATCAAATTTAATATCACGACCAAAAGAAGCCAGCGCTGCAAAAGTAAAGCGTAATGCATCCGTGCCAAAAGCATCAATACCATTTGGAAACTCTTTTTTGGTTTGTCTTGTGATTTTCTCTGCCATTTTTGGCTGCATTAGCCCTTGTGTTCTTTTTTCTAATAAATCTTTGAGACTAATACCGTCAATCAAATCAATTGGGTCTAGAACATTGCCCTTGGATTTAGACATTTTTTGCCCTTGTCCATCTCTGATTAAGCCAGTGATATAAATGTCTTTAAACGGCACATCGCCTGTAAACTTAAGACCGAACATAATCATTCGTGCTACCCAAAAGAAAATAATATCAAAGCCTGTTACCAAAACATTGGTTGGGTAAAAACGCGCGAGTTCAGGCGTTTTTTCGGGCCAGCCCAAGGTTGAAAATGGCCATAACGCTGAAGAGAACCAAGTATCAAGCACATCCTCGTCTTGCTTTAACTTTACGCCTTCACCTGCTTGTTGTTGTGCCTTTTCTAAGGAATCAGCAACATAAATATTACCCTTGCTATCGTACCAAGCAGGGATACGATGCCCCCACCAAATTTGTCTAGAGATGCACCAGTCTTGTATGTTTTCCATCCAATTGTAATAAGTCTTGTCCCAATTCTCAGGCACAAAACGAATATCACCATTTTTCACTGCATCAATTGCAGGCTGTGCCAATGGTGCAACTTTGACGAACCATTGGTCTGTCAAATATGGCTCAATCACCGCATTGGTTCTATCACCTCGTGGTACCATCAGTTTGTGTGGTTCTATTTTCTCAAGTAAGTTTTGTTCGTCCAAATCCTTAATTATTTGTTTGCGCGCTTCAAATCTATCCATGTCAATATAGTCACTCTCAACCGTGTCATTGATTTTGGCATCATTGGTAAGGATATTGATAAGCTCTAAATTGTGACGCTGACCCATTTCATAGTCGTTAAAATCATGTGCAGGAGTAATCTTAACGCAACCTGTACCAAACGCCATATCGACATAATCATCAGCAATGATGGGGATTTTTCTACCAGTCAGTGGCAAATTAATGGTTTGTCCAATAAGGTGTGTATAGCGCTCATCATCTGGATGCACAGCAACTGCACTATCACCTAGCATGGTTTCAGGGCGTGTGGTGGCAACCACCACCACTTCATCAGAGTCGCTCACTGGATAACGCATATGCCAAAGTGAGCCTTGTTCTTCGGTGTTGATAACTTCAAGGTCAGAAACGGCAGTGCGCAAGACAGGATCCCAGTTAACCAAACGCTTTCCACGATAAATCAAGTCCTCGTTATACAGTTGAATGAAGACTTTATGTACCGCATCTGAGAGCCCTTCATCCATTGTAAAACGCTCTCTTTCCCAATCAACTGAAGCACCTAAGCGACGCATTTGAGAAGTAATCGTACCACCAGATTGTTGTTTCCAATCCCAAATTTTGTGAGTAAATTTATCACGCCCTATATCGTGACGCGTCATGTCTTGCGCAGCGAGTTGGCGCTCAACCACCATTTGCGTAGCAATACCTGCGTGGTCAGTACCTGGTTGCCAAAGTGTCTGCTCACCTTTACCACGATGATACCGTGTTAACACATCCATAATGGTGTGCTGAAATGCATGCCCCATATGCAAACTGCCCGTCACATTGGGTGGCGGTAACATAATACAATAGGTGTTCTTGCTAGTAGAATTTGAATTGGAAGAAAATAGATTTTTGTCTTCCCAAAGTGAGCGGTATTTGGCTTCAATTTGTTCGGGGTTGTAGGTTTTTTCCATTAACTTAGTCTCAACTTTATAAAGATGGATAAAACTTTGTCATTATACTATGTTACGATGAAAACATCAGACAAAAAACTGTGGTTTGTGTATTTACTAAGGTGTATTAACAATTCACTGTATTGTGGCGTAAGTAATGACCTTGATAAGCGTTTGCGTCAACATAATGGTGAAATTGCAGGCGGTGCAAAATACACCCGAGCAAACGGACCTTGTGTACTGGTGTATCAAGAGCAGGTAGAAGACAGAAGCACAGCATTAAAACGCGAGTGCGAAATTAAGTCAATGACCCGTGATGAAAAATTAACACTTTTGTAGAGGCTTCTGTATAAATAGGGATGATTGGCAAAATCCAATTTTTGCCCAATTGGTGATTTCTTTAAACCTTGTCCTAGCAGGGCCAAGGATGGGTTTAAAAAATCGCCAAGTGGGTGAAAAATAGGTTCTTGATGATTGTTCCTATTTTATGCAAAGGTCTCTTGTAATAAGAAGTAGTTAAAGTCTTGTGTGCTACCATTTGGGTGAAAATGGATTTCGTTAGTGGCTTTACTCCTTTAATTTAACGCAAAAAATCTCTTATAATAATGTTTTTTATTATAAGGATTTTTATGAGAATTTTGCATACAATGTTAAGAGTAGGGGATCTAGATAAATCTATTGCTTTTTATACCGAAGTTTTAGAGATGCGTTTATTACGACAAAAAGATTACCCCAAGGGTGAATTTACTTTAGCATTTTTAGGCTATGGTGACGAAGCGGAAAATACCGCTATTGAACTGACTTATAATTGGGGGAAAAGTGACTATCAGATAGGCACAGGATTTGGACACATTGCCATCAATGTAGAGGATGTATATCAAGCAGTTGAAGTGGCAAAACAACTGGGTGTTGAAGTTACCCGTGATGCGGGGCCAATGAATGCCGGGGAAACAATTGTTGCATTTTTAAAAGACCCTGATGGGTATGAGATTGAGTTACTTTCTAAAAAGTTTTAATCAAAAAATCATCAAACATATGGGGTTGTCTATACCGATAAAGGCTACTAACTTGACATTAGAAGTCTAACAGAGCAAGACAAAGTCATTAAACACCTTAACCAAATATGGATCGTCAACTTCCATAATATCCGAAAGTTTTTAATGTTTTTTTCGGTAGAACATTAAAACCTTTTACTAGAGCGTCAAGTCTTTTTGGATGCCATCTTGTTACAATAGTCTTTTAAGCGCTTTCCGTTCTCTATTTTAAGAAAACTGGTGAAAACTTCGGTAATAAGACGAGCGCAGATAAAAAAGAAAAATCAAAAGCCTGTTTTTTAAATGACAGCGTTACACTAAAGTGTCTAATTCTTAATACAACGAATACTGTTACCCGCGGAGCGTTCAACATTGAAGAACTCTGGATAAGTAGTCAACCCTTAAAAACCACACAACAAATTGATTTATAACAATAAAACCAACAATAACCCTAGACAAATCAACCAACTTTTGTTAAAATACCTCTTATTTCTTGGTCGTTTTGCTTAAAAAAATGTTAACTAAATCCAGCCCAATATCCACCCAATCAAATCTTTTTCATTCAGAGCTCTTTTCTCAATTAGATGTCAAAGACCCTTTAATACAACTAGCCAACACTATTAATTGGACAGTCTTTGATGATGCCTTTGAACAACATTACTCTCAAAACAATGGCAGACCCTCAAAACCCATCAGGCTGATGGTAGGTTTGCTTTTGCTTAAACAACTAGAAAACCTCTCTGATGAGCGTGTTGTTTTGCAATTTAAGCGCAACCCTTATTACCAATACTTCTGTGGCTACTCAAACTATATACCAGGCATGCCTTGCAATGCCACCGAGTTGGTGCACTTTAGAAAGCGTATAGGCGTTAAAGGTTTTAATCTTATTTTTAAAATGAGTGTTGCCTTGCATGGCAAACAAGCCCAAGAAGCAACAGTATTAATTGACACCAC
>NZ_UEXF01000019.1:28104-32672 GCF_900127505.1 thiotrophic endosymbiont of Bathymodiolus puteoserpentis (Logatchev)
GCCTTTAGTTGTGCCTCAGTTGGCACATTAAAACCCGTGGGGCAAATACCACTACCATCAGTCTTGGCAAAAAATGCACTACGCAAAGCACCATCAACATCACCTGTATGTGGGATTGTCCAATCATAAGGAGCTTCTGAACCAGTTATGGTAATAAAATCTGCATGACCTGGGGTGGTATTTGCCGCAAGCGTTGCTGTGATAGCAGATGTCCTTATTTGGTGTCCATCTGCAGGTCTACCCCATTGGTACAAATCACCATAGGATGCTGGATCGGTAGAACTGGTTGCCACTCGGCTGGCACCTAGGTTTCTATCCATCCATATTTGACCTGTTGACGAGGTAACCTTGCCAAATTCAAAAGCATGTGCGGTAGCGGCAACGGGTGTGGTGTTACTAAAAGATTCAACAGTGCCATTGATTGCTGTTACCACATAATAAACGGTGGCTGTGCCACTTAGCGTCATAGTAATACTGGTAGCAGTCGTATCAGTGGAAGTGGCTGCTGGACTGTATGCCGAAAATTGACTAGGGTCGCTATTGCCTGCTGTTGCAAAGGCGGCATCAGTTGTTTGATAAAGCCTATAAGCAGTTGCACCGGTTACCCCAGCCCATGATAGCGTTACTTCATTAGGAACGCCTGTGGCAACTGCAGTTAATGTTGTAGGGGCTGGGTCAGCCAGTAATATCGTTAAATAAACCCCTGCAGTAGCGGTTTGACCTATTGTGTTGGTGGCTGTTACTGTATATAGAGTAACAGCCTTCACCTCAGTTGGGGTGCCACTGATGGTGCAAGTTGCGCTGTTAGTACTCAAGCCAGCTGGTAGTGTAGGAGCTACTGTACAACTGGTAATCGCGCCACCTGAATTGCTAAAAGTAATGTTGGTGATGGCAGAACCAATAATAGCCATTTGGTTTGTATTTACAGCAGTCGTAAGCTTAGGGGCGAGTGTAATGCCTCCAGCATATGAGGGACCCCACCTTGTGATTGTTCCATCGGCTTTAATGGCGACAAAGGCTCTGCCAGTTGAATAAATCTTAATATAACCATTATCAACGGGCGCACCTACGCCTCCAGAATATGAGGCGCCCCACGCCGCGATTGTTCCATCGGCTTTAATGGCAGCAAAGGCATTCGAAGTTGAATAAATCTTAGTGTAGCCACTATCAGAGGGTGCATTTGAGCCTCCATAACGCGAGTCACCCCACACCGCGATTGTTCCATCGGTTTTAATGACAGCAAAAGCAGTTCTAGTTGAATAAATCTTAGTGTAGCCACTACCAGCGGGCGCACCTGTGCCTCCATAACGCGAGTCACCCCACACCGTGATTGATCCATCGGCTTTAAGGGCAGCGAAGGCATACTCAGTTGAATAAATCTTAGTATAGTCACTACCAGAGGGCGCTGTGCCTCCATAGCGCGAGTCACCCCACGCCGTGATTGTTCCATCGGCTTTAAGGGCAGCGAAGGCAAACGCAGTTGAATAAATCTTGGTATAGACGCCAGTAGAGGGTGCATTTATACCTCCAGAATTTGAATCACCCCATGCCTTAATTGATCCATCGGCTTTAAGGGCAGCAAAGGCAAACGCAGTTGAATAAATCTTAGTGTAGCCACTACCAGAGGGTACACCTGTGCCTCCATAACTTGGGTTGCCCCACGCCGTAATTGTTCCGTCGGCTTTAAGGGCAGCAAAGGCAGACGAATTTGAATAAATCTTGGTGTAGCCACCAGTAGAAGGTGCACCTGAGCCTCCATAATTTAATTCACCCCACGCCTTGATTGACCCATCGGTTTTAATAGCGGCAAAGGCAGTCATAGTTGAGTAAATCTTGGTATAGCCACTACCAGAGGGCGCACCTGTGCCTCCAAAACTTGAATGACCCCACGCCACGATTGACCCATCGGTTTTAAGGGCGGCAAAGGCAAACGCAGTTGAATAAATCTTAGTGTAGCCACTACCAGAGGGCGCTGTGCCTCCATAACCTGGACTACCCCATGCCTTGATTGAGCCATCGGCTTGAAGAGTGGCAAAGGCATTGTGGTTGGGGACATTTGATGCATTATAATATCCACCACTATCATTATTGGCACTAGAAGCATCCACCTCAGTAAAACGGTTTAGTTTAGAGGTCGGTGCATTCACTGTTAAAGAAAAACTAGCACTATCCTCCTTATCATATGTGGCATTTTTTGCAGTGACTGTGTATACGCTAAGAGTCCTCACCTCAGTTGGGGTGCCACTAATGGTACAAGTTGTACTGTCAATACTTAAGCCAGCCGGCAATGTAGGGGCTACTGTACAACTGGCAATCGCACCACCTGAATTGTTAAAAGTAATGTCTGTGATGGCGGAGCCAATAATAGCTACCTGGTCTGCCACATTCGCAATATTAGGGGCGGGCGTATTCACCGTTAAAGACAAGCTAGCACTGCCAGTATTACCTTTAGCATCTTTTGCAGTGACTGTGTATACGCTAAGGGCCCTCACCTCAGTTGGGGTGCCACTGATGGTGCAAGTTGCGCTGTCAATACTCAAGCCAGCTGGCAGTGCAGGAGTTACTGTACAACTGGCAATCGCACCACCTGAATTGTTAAAAGTAATGTCTGTGATGACAGAATCAATAATAACTATTTGGTCTGCACCTGTAGCATTCGCAAGATTAGGGGCAGGTGTAGTACCTCCAGCAGTTGCTCTACCCCACGCCACAATTGATCCATCGGTTTTAATAGCAACAAAGGCAAGCTGAGTTGAATAAATCTTAGTATAGCCACTACCAGAGGGTGCGCTTGCGCCTCCAGCACTTGAGTCACCCCACGCTACGATTGAGCCATTGGTTTTAAGGGCGGCAAAGGCATACCCGGTTGAATAAATCTTAGTATAGCTACTACCAGAGGGCGCTGTACCTCCATAAACTGAACCACCCCACGCCGCAATTGATCCATCGGTTTTAATGACAGCAAAGGCACGCCCAGTTGAATAAATCTTGGTATAGCTACCAGAGGGTGCACCTGTGCCTCCAAAACTTGAATCACCCCACGCCACGATTGACCCATTGGTTTTAAGGGCGGCAAAGGCACCACTGGTTGAATAAATCTTAGTATAGCTACTACCAGAGGGCGCTGTGCTTCCTTTACCTGGGGTACCCCACGCCACAATTGATCCATCGGTTTTAATAGCAGCAAAAGCAAAGTCAGTTGAATAAATCTTGGTGTAACCATTACCAGAGGGACTTGTGCCTCCTCTGTTTGATTCACCCCACGCCACGATTGAGCCATCGGTTTTAAGAGCGGCAAAGGCATACCCAGTTGAATAAATCTTAGTATAGCCACTACCAGAGGGCGCTGTACCTCCAGAATTTGAGTCACCCCACGCCACGATTGAGCCATCAGTTTTAAGGGCGGCAAAGGCATATCCAGTTGAATAAATCTTGGTATAGCCCTTATCAGAGGGCGCATCTTTGCCTCCATAGCGTGAGTCACCCCACGCCGTGATTGACCCGTCGGCCTTAATAGCGGCAAAGGCCAATCTAGTTGAATAAATCTTGGTATAGCCCTTACCAGAGGGTGCGCGTGTGCCTCCAGCACCTGAGTCACCCCACGCCGTGATTGATCCGTCGGCTTTAAGGGCGGCAAAGGCATACCTACTTGAATAAATCTTGGTATAACCACTACCAGAAGGCGCTGTGCCTCCATAGCGTGAGTCACCCCACGCTGTAATTGAGCCATCGGCTTGAAGAGTGGCAAAGGCATTGTGGTTGGGGTGATTTGACGCATTATAATATCCACCACTATCGTTATTGGCACTAGAGACATCTACCTCAGTAAAGCGGTTTAGTTCAATACTGCCTTCGCCTGCAATGGCTGTGTTGATTAAGACAGCAAGGACGGCTATTTTCAATAATAAAATGCGAGTAAAGTTTGTATTGAAAGTTATTGAGTTCATTGAACCCTCTTTATGTTTTAATATTTTAAGATTATATCTGATATTATGAGATAAGTTTTTAAAATTTTATTTATTAGAGACCTTTGCATAACCCAACCAAAAAACCACCAATCTGATAAAACAACACCCATAAAACACCCAAAATATCTTGGAAAAACACCCAACAAAATTCATTTGCAGATTCTCTTGTTATTGAACATAAATCTCTATCAGAACTAGACGATGTGCATAACATCATTAACTGGGGCGAGATAGAACAAACACTATCAAATCTTTATACCTCCAAAACAGCTGCAAGCGCCTATCCACCCATAATGATGTTTAAAATCCTAATTCTTCAGGCTTGGTATGCGCTTAGCGATGAAGCCTTAGAAAAACAAATTGCTAGAGATTTAATGTTCAGACGCTTCATTGATTTAAGTTTAAGCGAAGCAGTGCCAGACCATTCCACCATTTGGCGTTTTAGACAATTACTCAATACTGAAAATTTGCTAGAAGCACTACTAGAACAAATCAATCATCATTTAGAACAAAACAGTATTATTGTTTCTCTAGGTTCAATCAACATTATTGATGTCAGCGTCATTGAAGCTAAGCAATCACGCAAACGCAAGGGTAGGA
>NZ_UEXF01000019.1:36328-38530 GCF_900127505.1 thiotrophic endosymbiont of Bathymodiolus puteoserpentis (Logatchev)
ACTACTTTTGCCACATCAGCAGGGTTAAAAGCACCTGAGGTTTTGTTGATGATTAGGGTTTTAGAGGCGTGTGTATAGCTATATTCTAAACCACTCACTGTGCCAATGGTTTTACCCGTTACTTTGGCAATATCGGCATTTAACGCAAGCTCAGCATCTAATACTAATTTATCGTTTGCTTCATTCAAGCCAGCACCGCCTAACACCACTTTAATGGTTTTAATATCCGTATCGGTGGTGTCTGCAATGTCTGCATCAAAAGCAACGCCTGTGGCGATTTGTATTGTGCCTGTGGTTACTGAATTACTAGATTGGATGCCTGCCATAGGATCTAAATCGATAATAGGAGATGAATCGTTCACTGCAACATTGTGTTTAATTGAAGGTGTTATTTCTTGCTTAGGTTGCTTAACGGCTTTTTGTGCTTTAGTTTGACTAGTTTTTGTTTGCATGGTTGGTTTACTCAATATTGATTTAAATTAGATTAATTGTGGATAATACTATGATACTTTTAACTGCGTTTTTAAAATAAAAAATTCAAATTTCGATAAGTCTAAATCTTTAAAAACACCATATATGAATAAGCAAAGCAAGGATCTGCACTATTTTTTTCATCTATTTGGGCTGGGCTCACAGGTTAAAACATAGATATTTCTGAGTCCATCTTGTTTTTTTGATATGTTCGATAACTCACCCCGCTTCCAACATATTTTATTATATGTTGAGACAATCCTGTAATATTATTACTAATGCCATAATAATATAATTTTTCGTTTACATTAGAAAATTCTTTTTTAGTGTAAACGCTTCCTGCCCATGCGTCTACCACTAAAGAACTTTCATTCCATTTTTCAGGTTCAAATATGGGGGTGCGTTGATCGCGATTAATTAAGTTGAAGGCATGATCAGGTTTTGTTGTGAGTAGATATTCTGCTGTCATATTAGAATGATTTTTTCTTAACTCGTTCAACATAATAAGTGCACATTCCGAACAATTAGCAACTTTATATGTGTTAATGACTAAATCCTCATATTCCTTGCTTGCAAAAAATTGTATAGAATCATTGGGAAAGGGGACGCCAGTTTGATTTATATTGGCAATATGACCATCTATACTATTTCGTAATTGTTTTATTTTTATTGTTCGCTGATCATATCCTCTAAGATCACGGTTTCGGCTAGAAGATTCTAATGTACTCAGTTTTTTAAAAACATGTGATTGAAAAATTTCTTGTTGTATTTGAGCCATTTCCTTACTTGAATTGTGTAATAGTGCATCTTTATCTATTCTATATTCTTTAGAAACTTCTCTTTCGATTTCTATATTATTTATTCCCCCAACAGCACCTTCTTCCACAGCCTCTTGTTCAGGTGTTTTTTTCATATGCCCTGTTGGATCCCTATATTTAAGGGGATTATTACCCACATAAACATACAAATTCAAGCTAACACCTGCTGAATCAGGGTTTACCCACCTTGACAGCCATGGGGCTAGGTATCTAGCCCCGTAGTAGCATAAACCACTACTATCATCTCTTTCTTTACCCGTGTAGCGATAGCGTTTTTGTTGCACTTGGGTTTTGTCTTTACCCGCAATGATGGTAGTGCCACCGTAGGGGTAGTAGTATTCGTAACTAAGGGTTTGGGCTTTGTCATCCAATTCTAAGGCGTTGGATTGTAGGTGGCTGGCGAGTTGGTAGCGAGTTTGGATGGGGTTTTGTGTGTTGTCTTTATTGCTTTCGCGCAGGATATGGGTGCCGATGTGCAGGGTGCTACTTTGTTGTTTTGCTTGGTTGATTGAAAGATCTAGTGAGGGCAGGTAGCCTCTCTGGCTTTGCACTTGGTGTTTAGATTCAGTTACAGTGCGAACTCGTTTGCCTTGGTAATTATAAACATAGTATTGTGTGGCGTTGCTTTTGTCTGCTTTGGTGAGTTTGTTAAGGGTATTGTTGTAGCACCACTCTAGGTTACCGATATTGTTTAAGTTTAATAGATTGCCGTTGGCATCAAAGTCGATGGTGGATTGTTGGGTTTCAGTGCCACGGTTGCTGTTAGGGTGGATAGTGAGAGTTTGTTGCCAAGTGTTGCTTTTTGCTTGGTGTGAGAGGTGGATTAGGTTGTTGCCTGTGTCGTAGGTGTGGGCTTGGTGGTAGGGTTCTAGTGAAATCATAATATGGCACAGTGGTCTGTTTGTCGTCTTAT
>NZ_UEXF01000019.1:40122-54816 GCF_900127505.1 thiotrophic endosymbiont of Bathymodiolus puteoserpentis (Logatchev)
GTAACCTTGCCAAATTCAAAAGCATGTGCGGTAGCGGCAACGGGTGTGGTGTTACTAAAAGATTCAACAGTGCCATTGATTGCTGTTACCACATAATAAACGGTGGCTGTGCCACTTAGCGTCATAGTAATACTGGTAGCAGTCGTATCAGTGGAAGTGGCTGCTGGACTGTATGCCGAAAATTGACTAGGGTCGCTATTGCCTGCTGTTGCAAAGGCGGCATCAGTTGTTTGATAAAGCCTATAAGCAGTTGCACCGGTTACCCCAGCCCATGATAGCGTTACTTCATTAGGAACGCCTGTGGCAACTGCAGTTAATGTTGTAGGGGCTAAGGCTGAGAGTAATGTCGCTAAATTAACCGTTGCAGTAGCGGTTTGACCTGTTGCGTTGGCGGCTGTTACTGTGTACACAGTAGAGGCTCTCACCTCAATTGGGGCGCCACTGATGGTACAAGTTGTGCTGTTAATACTCAAACCAGCTGGTAGTGTAGGAGTTACTGTACAACTGGTAATCGCACCACCTGAATTGCTAAAAGTAATGTCTACGATGGAAGAATCAACAACAGCTACTTGGTCTATACCATTCGCAAGATTAGGGGCGAGTGCATTCACCGTTAAAGAAAAGACAGCAATGTCAGTATTATTTGAGACACTTTTTGCAGTTATTGTGTATAGGGTAGGAGCCCTCACCTTAGTTGGGGTGCCACTGATGGTACAAGTTGTGCTGTTAATACTTAAACCAGTTGGTAGTGTAGGAGCTACTGTACAACTGGCAATCGCACCACCTGAATTGCTAAAAGTAATGTCTGTGATAGCAGAGCCAATAACAGCTGCTTGGTATTCAGCATTCGCAAGATTAGGGGCGGACACTACAATGCCTGCATGACGCAAGAGACCCCATGTTGTGATTGACCCATCGGCTTTAATGGCAGCAAAGGAGCTACCAGTTGAATAAATCTTAGTATAGCCACTACCAGAGGGTGCGCCTGTGCTTCCAAAATCTGGGTTACCCCATGCCGTGATTGACCCGTCAGCTTTAAGGGCGGCAAAGGCATACTTAGTTGAATAAATCTTGGTATAGCCACTATCAGAGGGCGCTATGCTTCCAAAATTTGAGCCACCCCACGCCTTAATTGAGCCATCGGCTTTAAGGGCGGCAAAGGCATCATCAATTGAATAAATCTTGGTATAAACACCATTAGAGGGTGCACCTGTGCCTCCAAAATCTGAGTCACCCCACGCCTTGATTGACCCATCGGCTTTAAGGGCGGCAAAGGCTCTTGAAGTTGAATAAATCTTGATATAGTCACTACCAGCGGGTGCACCTGTGCCTCCATGACTTGAGTGACCCCACGCCGTGATTGAGCCATCGGCTTTAAGGGCAGCAAAGGCACCACTGTTTGAATAAATCTTGGTATAGACACCATTAGAGGGTGCATCTCTACCTCCATAACTTGAGTGACCCCACGCCTTGATTGAGCCATCGGCTTTAAGGGCAGCAAAGGCTCTTGAAGTTGAATAAATCTTGGTATAGTTACTACCAGAGGGTGGTGTGCCTCCAAAGCCTGAGTCACCCCACGCCTTGATTGAGCCATCGGTTTTAAGGGCAGCAAAGGCGCCACCAGTTGAGTAAATCTTGGTGTAAATACCATTAGAGGGTGCACCTGTACTTCCAAAACGTGAGTCACCCCACGCTTTGATTGACCCATCGGCTTTAAGGGCGGCAAAGGCACCATGAGTTGAATAAATTTTGGTATAGCCATGACCAGCGGGTGCACCTGTACCTCCAAAGCCTGAGTCACCCCACGCCTTGATTGACCCATCGGCTTTAAGGGCAGCAAAGGCACGCGTATTTGAATAAATCTTGGTGTAGCCATTACCAGAGGGCGCGCCTATACCTCCAGAACTTGAGGCACCCCATGCTGTGATTGACCCGTCGGCTTGAAGAGTAGCAAAAGCATTGAAGTTAGGGTGATTTGACGCATTATAATATCCACCATTATCATTATTGGCACTAGAAAAATCCACCTCAGTAAAACGGTTTAGTTTGCTAATGACAGATCCCTGTACATTCACCATTAAAGAAAAACTAGTATTGCCAGTATTATCTTTGGCATCTTTTGCAGTTACTGTGTATAGAGTAGGAACTTTCACCTCAGTTGGGGTGCCACTGATGGTACAAGTTACATTGTCAATACTTAAGCCAGCTGGTAGTGTAGGGGCTACTGTACAACTGGTAATCGCACCACCTGAATTGCTAAAAGTAATGTTTGTGATGGCAGAATCAATAACAGCTATTTGGTTTGCACCTGCAGTATTCGCAAGATTAGGGGTGGGCGTTGTGCCTCCAGTAGATGAAGAACCCCACGCTGCGATTGAGCCATCGGTTTTAATGGCGACAAAGGCTTTCAAATTTGAATAAATCTTAGTATAACCATTACCAGAGGGTGCATCTGCGCCTCCAGAATCTGAGTCACCCCACACCGCGATTGTTCCATCGGCTTTAAGGGCAGCAAAAGCACTATGAGTTGAATAAATCTTGGTATAACCACTACCAGCGGGTACACCTGTGCTTCCATAACTTGAATCACCCCACGCCTTGATTGTTCCATCGGCTTTAAGGGCAGCAAAGGCACCACTGTTTGAATAAATCTTGGTATAGACGCCAGTAGAGGGTGCACCTGCGCCTCCATAATCTGAACCACCCCACGCCGTGATTGAGCCATCGGCTTTAAGGGCAGCAAAGGCATACCCAGTTGAATAAATCTTGGTATAGACACCAGTAGAGGGTGCATTTATGCCTCCATCAAGCGAATAACCCCACGCCGTAATTGAACCATTAGTTTCAATGACAGCAAAGGCACCGCCCGTTGCATAAATCTTGGTGTAGCCACTACCAGAGGGCGCACCTGTACCTCCATAACTTGAGTGACCCCACGCCTTGATTGAGCCATCGGCTTTAAGGGCGGCAAAGGCACTCCTAGTTGCATAAATCTTGGTATAACCATTACCAGGGGGCGCACCTGTGCCTCCAGAATCTAAGTTACCCCATGCCTTGATTGACCCATCGGCTTTAAGAGCAGCAAAAGCACTATTAGTTGAATAAATCTTGGTGTAGTTACTACCAGAGGGCGCCGTGCCTCCAGAACCTGAGTCACCCCACGCCTTGATTGAGCCATCGGTTTTAATAGTGGCAAAGGCACCACCCGTTGAATAAATCTTGGTATAGCCACTACCAGAGGGCGCACCTGTACCTCCATAACTTGAGTCACCCCACGCCTTGATTGAGCCATCGGCTTTAAGGGCGGCAAAGGCATATGCAGATGGATAAATCTTGGTATAACCGCTACCAGCAGGCGCACCTGATCCTCCAGAACCTGAGTCACCCCACGCCATGATTGAGCCATCGGTTTGAAGAGTGGCAAAGGCATTGTAGTTGGGGTGATTTGACGCATTATAATATCCACCATTATCATTATTGGCGCTAGAAACATCCACCTCAGTAAAACGGTTTAGTTCAATACTGCTTCCACCTGCAATGGCTGTGTTGATTGAGACAATAAGGGCTATTTTTAATAATAGAATGCGAGTAAAACTTGTATTGAAAGATGTTGAGTTCATTAGAATTACCTTATGTTTTAATATTTTAAGATTATAGCTGACATCTTAAGGTAAGTTTCTTAAGTTTTTTTAATTATTCAGTTTTCTTAAGATAATCAGCCTGTTAATAATTGTAATCTTTGCGCCCTGATAGAGCGTGCGCAATGGTGTTAATATCAGCATATTCAAGTTCGCCACCAATGGGAAGCCCGTGTGCAATTCGAGTAATACGAATATCAAATTGTTTTGCCATGTTGCTGATATAGTGCGCGGTTACCTCACCTTCAATAGTGGCGTTGGTGGCAAGAATGATTTCTTCAATACCTTGATTGTGTAATTTTTGTTCTAATGCATCTAAACCCAGCTCAGAAGCACCAATACCATCAATCGGTGATAGGTAACCACTGAGCACAAAATACTTACCTTTATAAGCACTACTTTGTTCGATGGCGTGAATATCACTCGGTGTTTCAACAATGCAAAGTTGTGTATTTGTTCGATGGTTATTAATGCAGATATTACAAATGTCTTTTTCACTTAAAGTGCGACACGATGAACAGTGCCCAACCTGTTCCATTGCATCTATCAAAGCTTTAGCAAGCTCCATGCCACCATCACGATTACGCTCTAACAAATGATAAACAAAGCGTTGTGCGGTTTTTTTACCAACACCGGGTAGGGCGCAAAATGCTTTATTAAGCGTCTCAATCATAATTAATTAAAAGGGTAAATTCATGCCATTTGGTAGGTTCATGCCACCTGTGGCAGCTTTCATTTTGGTGGCAGAGGCATCAGCGATTTGCCCATTGGCATCGTTGATAGCGCTTAAGATTAAATCTTCTAATAGTTCTTTATCGTTCATCACGCTTGTGTCAATCTGAATATCTGTTGCCTGATGTTCACCATTGATACTAATTTTTACTGAACCACCACCAGCATTACCTGTGGCTGCGAGTTGTTTGATTTCTTCTTGTGCTTGCTGTATGTTGTCTTGCATTTGTTGGGCTTTTTTCATCATGCCTGCCATTCCACCTTTAAACATTCTTTATCTCCTTTTTGACTTAGAAAAATTATAATACTTTAGCTATTTCTTTAATGCTGTTGGCGTTAATAACTGTATTAAAAACTTGTTGTAATTTTTGTACACCTTTATCGGCTAAAAAAGTCTTCTGTAGTACAGCCATTTTTTCATCTCCAGCTTGTGTTTCTTTTTGTGCTAAGGTTTGAGTTTTGAGTTTATTGGCATTGATCTTTAAAGTAATATCACCAAAGTTTGCTTGTAGTGTGGCTTGAATAGTAACTTGAATACTGTTTGTTAGCAGAGTAGAAAATTGCTCATCTAAACTCAGTGTTAGGGTTTGATTATCAGCACTTTCAAACAAGGTGTTTTTGAGTAGTAGTCGTGCTGGTGTATTAAATTCAAGTGTTTTGGTTATCTTTTCCCACTCTTGCTGAGAGTTGATATTTAGTGTTGGTTGAGACGCTTTGGCAATATTTTCTGTGGGTTTTTGCTTGGCTTTAGGTTTGATTTTAAGTTTGGTTTTAGCCGTTTGGCTTATGTTAGGCGTTTTTTTTTTCGATGGTGCTTCTGCTTTAGATGAATTTGAATGAAATGAAAGCATACGCAGTAATGTCATCTCAAATCCAATTTCTTCGCTCGGTGCGAGTGGCAATTCTTTGTTACCATTAATTGCTACATGATAAAACAGTTGTAAATCTTGATTTGAAATTTGAGTAGATAATGCCTTAATATCATCAGAAACTTCTGTAGTGTTAAGGATTTGTGCAATTGATACTTGATGAAACAAAGCGCTTAAATCTTTCAGTGCGTGCGTTAGGTTTTCACCTTTGTGTGATAATTCTCTAACAAAGTTAATACAGGCTTCACCATCTTGATTAAATAAGTGTTTTGCCAAAGTTAGAATATCATCATGATGCACCAAACCAAGCATGGCTTTAATATCTTTCTCCATTACCGAGCCATTGCCATAAGAGATAGACTGGTCAAGTAGGCTAAGTGCATCACGCATAGAGCCATTACCAAAATCAGCGATTTGACCAAGTGCTGATTCTTCATACTTTAAACGCTCAGAGTCCATAATGAACTTCAATTGACCTAAGATTTCTTCATGTGTAAGTTTTTGCAAGGTGAACTGCAAGCAACGAGAGAGCACAGTCATAGGTACTTTTTGTGGGTCAGTTGTTGCCAATAGAAACTTAATATGCTCAGGCGGCTCTTCAAGGGTTTTAAGTAGCGCGTTAAAGCTACTTTTTGAGAGCATATGCACCTCGTCAATCAGATAAACCTTATAACGATTCTTAGTCGGCATATATTGCGCATTTTCTAAAATATCACGCATATTATCAACGCCAGTGTGCGACGCTGCATCAAGTTCTATTAAATCAATTGATTGACCCTTGTCAATTTCAATGCAAGTGGCGCATTTGCCACAAGGCTTGGAACTAACACCGCTTTCACAGTTGATAGATTTAGCAAAAATTCGTGCAATCGTGGTTTTACCAACACCGCGTGTGCCAGTAAATAAAAAGCCGTGATGTAGATTATTACTATCAAGTGCGTTGATTAAGGTTTTAACAGTGTGCGTTTGTCCAACCATTTCACTAAAGGTGTGAGGTCGATATTTACGCGCTAAAACTTGATAAGGTTCGCTCATGTTAGGTTCCAAATTAAAAATGGTAGTGCCAGAATAACATCCAACACATAAAAAAATTATTACCGTTGCTTCCTTCCGGACCTGGCGGGGTTCATAATTATTTATTGTCAGTGCACCCTGACACTACCAAGATTTATTTTATACCATTTTTAAAAAATAAAGACGCTAAAAGTGCTGATAATTGTTTATTTTAGAGAGGCTAAAATGCATAAGATTTGATACTTTTGTGTTTTATTTTTTTTGGCAATAGTATTGTACAAAAATTACGATATTTTAGGATTGTTATTAACTGATTCTAGGCGTTTAGGTGTACCGATGTCCTGCCAGTAGCCCAAGTAGTATTCGCCTGTTAGTTGTCTATTGTTAATTGCTTCTTTGAACAGGGCTGAGAGCGGTAATTTTCCATCGTTGTGTAGATGTGATTGGAAGAAATCTGGGTGGTAGAATCCAACGCCTGAAAAGGTGTAAGTCTGAGTATTAGGCAAAGTGATTTTATTACCAGTTAAAGAGAAATCTCCATTTAGATTGTGCTCAGGGTTGTCAATTAATAACAAATGTGCCAATGAATTATCGGGTAGGGCGAGCGTGGACAAATCGTAATCGCATAATATGTCAGAGTTAATGACAATAAATGGCGCATTCCCAAGTAGTGGAAGTGCTTGAATAATGCCACCAGCAGTCTCAAGTGCATTTTGCTCAATGCTGTATTTAATATTAATACCAAATTTGGCACCATTACCTAAGTATGCTTGTATTTGCTCGCCTAAATAGGCGATGTTAATAATAACATCGGTAATACCAGCGTTTTTTAGTGTGTCAATACTGTGTTCAATAAGTGTCTTATCGTGGACTTTGATTAAGGGCTTTGGCGTGTCTTTGGTGAGTGGCATCATGCGCTCCCCTCTACCTGCTGATAAAATCATCACCTTCATAAAACCTTCTTTAGTGTAGAGAATTCTGGGTATTTATTAGCAATCTGTAGAGCGTATTTTTTAACCAAGGGGATATCGTTTAGGTATTGATGTTTGTCATCACGCATGGATAGGCGTTTAAAAATACCTAAGATTTTTAAATGTCGTTGTAAACCCATTAGTTCAAATTGCTTTTCAAACTGTGAAAATTCAATGTCAATGCTGGCTTGTGTGTAATAATAGTTGAGCAGGGTTTGAATATCATTTGCTGATAATTCTAAATAGGCATCTTTTAATAAGGAACACAAATCATAAGTATTCGAGCCAATAATAGCGTCTTGAAAGTCAATAACAGCAAGCCCACCTTTAATTAGCATAAGGTTGCGTGCGTGGTAATCACGATGCACAAAAACTTGAGGACTGTTAAGTGCATTATTGCTAAGAATGTCAAATATGCTTAAGAGTTGTTGCTTGTGATTATCGCTAGTGTCTTTAGGTAAATACCAGTCAATTAATAGTTGCATTTCACTTTTTAATACAGCATCATCATAGCAAGGCAAGTCATTATTTTTGTCGTTAATTTTTTGAATTTCAACCATTTTATCGATGGCTTTTTTATACAAATTAATTCGGTTGTCTTTGTTGAGCGCTTGTAGAAAAGTAGTGCTACCTAAATCTTCAAGTAATAGAAAGCCTTGCGCTAAATCAGAGGCAATAATTTTGGGTGCATGAAGATTGTTTGCGTTTAATAAAGTGGCAATTTTAACAAAGGTAGCGCTGTCTTCTTTTTCTGGTGGCGCATCCATGGCAATAAAGGTATTGTTATCTCGCTCAATTCTAAAATAACGGCGGAAACTGGCATCGTCACTAGCATTAGTAATGACAAAATCCTCATCGTCAAAAAAATATACCAGCCAATCGGTTAACAAGTCAAGTCGCTGATCAATCATTTTTTAATTGCTGATAATGGTTATAGACACACGCCCAATAGTGGCCAACTTTTCCATTGTTAATGGTGCGGTTGTCTATTTGGGTAATCGGCATAATTTCACGGGTGGAACTGGAAATCCACACTTCATCAGCACCTAATAATTCATCTGTTGTGAAGCCTAATTCTTTAATTTTCAGATGGCAAGCTGTAGCACTTTCTAAGGCTAAATCACGGGTAATGCCTGAAAGAATATGTGTGTTAGCAGGGTGAGTGTGTAGCGTATTGCCTTTAACCATAAAGACATTTGAGGTTGCACCCTCAGTAACAATATTGTCACGATGTAAGATAACTTCTTCCACTTGAGCTTTTTTGGCATTTTGAGCATACATTGTGTTTGCCAAGAGTGAAGTGGCTTTGATATCACATCTAGACCAGCGAATATCAGAACTTGTGATAGCGCTAAAGCCTTGCTCTAAGGTTATTTTATCTTTTGGTATAAGTGGGTTTGATTCAATATAAACAGTGGGGCTTAGACTTCCAAAACTGTGCTTTCTTTGTGTATCGGCACCACGGGTGATTTGCAAGTAGAGTGACTGGTTGTCTGATTGAGAATAACTTAAGAGTTGTTTAAGAGTCTCTAACCATTTGTCGTTGGTATAAGGGTTAGATATTTGAACTGCTTCTAGGCTTTTTTGTAAGCGTTGTAGATGCGCATCTAAGCGAAATAATTTGCCGTGATAGGCTGGGATGACTTCGTACACACCATCACCAAATAAAAAACCTCTATCCATAACTGAAATAGAGGCTTTATTTTTTGCAATAAAGTTGCCGTTTAAATAGACCATTAAAGCCCGATTTTTTCTAATAGTCGTGAGAAAAAACTAGATTCAGCATCTTCAAGTGCGATAATAGGTAGCTTTGCAAGGTTTTCACCTTCTAATTGTAGGATTAAGTGACCGATGCTATCACCTTTATTAATAGGCACTTGAAAATCAGCGTTTAACTCAATTACCTGTTGAGACAATTTGTATTTTCCACGCGGCAGGGTGATTGCCTGTGGAGTTTTAAAGCCAACTTTAATTTGTTTTTTGGATGAGCCAGAAATAGGTATTTTTTTACTAATTTTGTTGATTTCTGTTGTTTCAAAAAAGCGGAAACCGTAATCTAAAATAGTTTGTGTTTGAGCAGTTCTAGCTTGTATCCCTGTTGATCCAAGTACGACAGAAATCAATCGCATGCCAACGCGTTTAGCACTAGCAACAAGGTTGTAACCTGCTCTTTTGGTAAAGCCTGTTTTTAATCCATCTACTGTGTGGTCGCTCCATAGTAATTTATTGCGATTATGCTGTTTGATGCCGTGGTAAGTAAATTCTTTTTGTGAATACCATAGGTAGAACTGTGGAAAATCACGAATGGTTGCTGAGGCAAGTGTCACCATATCTCTAGCGGTAGTGTGTTGGTCTTTATGCGGTAAACCTGAGGCATTTTCAAAGCGGGTGTTATTCATGCCAAGTTCTTTAGCGTATTCATTCATATAAGTGGCAAAAGTACCTTCAGTACCAGCAATATGTTCTGCCAATGCGACAGCTGAATCGTTACCAGATTGAATAATCATGCCTTTAAGTAGTGTTTCAAGTTTGATATTTTTACCTACTTCAACAAAACTCTTTGAACCGCCAGTTCTCCATGCTTTTTTGCTAATTTTAACATCGTCTTCTAAGCTGATTCTATGGTCTTTAATTAATTGAAAGACTACATAAGCAGTCATTAGTTTGGTTAAACTTGCTGGTGATCGTTTTTCATCGGCTTTGCTTGAAGCAATAATTGCACCCGAATGATGGTCCATAACAATATAAGCAGCAGCATTAATTAACGGTGCTTTAGGTGTAATGAAAATCGCTACTTGAGCATTGAGTGATAATGCACTTAATGCAATGATTGTGACTGTAGATAGTCTTTTAATAAGTGTCTTGTTCATAAATTATTACTTAAATCGTATTCCTGTTTTAATTTCTCTGATAATTGGTAAGCCGCCATCGCGTATCTATTGTCGTGATTATAACGGGTTATCACATAAAAATTCCAAAAAGTGAGCCAAGTATCTACATTTATTTTTTGCGGTAAGCGAATAAAAGCCAATTTAGTTTTATTGTCAATGTCTGCATCTATATTCAAACCTTTGTTACGCCAGTGTTTGGCGTTTCTCCGTGGTTTGGAATTGGCGCGTTTGGCGTGCTTTAGATGCTTAATATCCAGTGAAATAGGGCGGGCAATCTCTCCGCCATCATGCCATTGATGCTTGTCAAAATAATTGGCAATTGAGCCAATAGCATCAATAGGGTCTGAAAACAAATCGATTTTTCCATCCTTGTTGAAATCAACCGCATAATGGCGATACGAACTGGCAATGAATTGTGGGAAGCCCATTGCACCTGCATATGAGCCTTTAACAGACAAAGGTGCAATGGAGTTTTCACGAGTCATGAGTAAAAATTGCTCCAATTCTTTTTGATAGAAAGCACGACGACGATATTTTCCAAATGAGCGTTTTGCCAGTGTTTCTAGTGTTGAATGAGCTCCTTTGTTATTGCCATAATGGGTTTCTATACCTAAGATTGCAACAATAATTTCAACAGGAATACGGTAAATTCTTTCAGCACGCTGCAATGTTGCTAAGTTGTCTTGCCAAAATTTAACGCCATTTTTAATGCGATTTTTTGTGATAAATAAACTTTTGTATTTGTCCCATGACATGGGTGGTTTCTTGACACGCTTGCTTCTCCTTCTCTTCTTTTTAGAAGATTTGTTAGTAATTCTAAATTTAACGCTGTGAAAGATGGTTGTTAGCTCATCTTTGTCAAAATCATGTTTTTCCACCATTTTTTCAATGAAGTTTTGTGTGATTTTAAAAGATGTCGCTGGCACCATCTTAGCCGATGCTGCAAATGATACAAGTACAGTAGAAAGTAGAAGTAATTTTAACATTGCTTAGAATTTAGATAAATAATTCGGTGTTTTGTGTTTACGAATTGACATGATAATACCAAAACTCACAAATAGCGTAATCAGTGATGAGCCGCCATAACTAATCAGCGGTAACGGTACACCCACCACAGGAAGTAAGCCAGATACCATGCCAATATTAACAAAAACATAAGTAAAAAAAATAAGCGTCAAGCTTGCACCCAACAATTTAGAAAATGTATCTTCTGATTCGAAAGAAATGACAAAGCAACGCCAAATAATTAAACCGTAAAAAAACAATAGCAGTAACACACCTAAAAATCCCAACTCCTCTGCGATAACTGCAAAAATAAAATCGGTAGTATGTTCAGGCAAGAAGTTCAGTTGAGATTGTGAACCTTGCTCAATGCCTTTGCCTAATAGGCCACCAGAGCCAATAGCAATTTTAGATTGTAAGATATGATAACCTGCGCCAAGCGGATCTAAACTTGGGTCAATCATTGTCATAATGCGCTTCTTTTGATATGCTATTAATAAGTAATTCCAAGCAACATAGCCACTCCCAATGATCACACCAAAAATTACACTAAGATTGAGCCATTTGTTGTGCTTAATAATTTGAATACGAAACCCTGAGAAAAACAACACATACAGTCCGCTAGCACCAATGAGTAGCGATGTGCCTAAATCAGGCTGTTTGGCAATTAGCAGAACTGTAGCAGCAATTGCAGCAATTGAGCCGAGTGCTGACATAGGTTGTGGTGGTAGTGTTTTTTCACTAAGGATTGAAGCAATCGCAATTGGCACAATAATTTTCATTAACTCTGATGGCTGAAAACGCATAAAGCCTAAATCTAGCCATCGTTGAGCACCGCCACTACTGGAGCCAAATAGTAACACCAATAACAGTAAGAAAATACCAAACAACATCAAATAAGGAGAGTAATGCCTAAGTAAATAAAGTGGTATTTGTGCAACAACCAGCATTACACTAACGGCAAGTGCAAAGTGCACTATTTGTTTGAAGATCAACCCCATTGATTCAGATGCACTATAAAGCATTAATAAGCCAAACATACTAGTACCCAGTAGTATTAAAAATAATGGTGTGTCCATTTTAAAGTAATGCCAATAATGGCGGAGCTTATCAATTCGTGTCATAACAATAACAGTCCGACTAATCTTGCATCAGATAATAACAAATTAAAACATCGACAAGCCGATTCACTGTTCATACTTTCAACGCCAATGTTCATTTGTTGTAGTGCGACTTGCTGTAGTGGATTTAAAAATTGACTATATTCACCAGTACCGATAATCAAAATGTCAATATCATCTTTTGAGCTGAGTGGAAATAATGCTATTTTATCCAACCGCTCTAATGTTAAATCAGGAGTTTGCGTATGGTGCTTAGGTGAGATAAAGCAGGGCGTACTAAGCGTTGTATGTGACAAGGTCACCATATCATTTTCTATGGAAACAATGCTATTTCGATTGTTATCTTGCTGATTAAATTCCACTTTGAAAAATTGGCGTATTTAATGATGTAGGAAAGCATTATAACAGCCAAAGCTTTATACAAATTTATTTATCTCTGTATTACAAAACCCCAGCAACTTAAGACAACACACATTAATCTTTATTGTTTAAAGTATTATTGATTTAATGTGGTTACTGTATAATATTTACTTGCCAAGATGAAAGTCTGGTATATAAAGTGTATCAATGGTGATTCGCTAGTTTATGGGGAGATTTTATGAAAAAAATTATCGCAATCGCTGCTATAGTAGCAGCATCAACAGCTTCAGCTGGCTGGTTTAATAACGGCAACAATGGCTATAACGGTTACAATGGTTATAATGGCTCTAACAACTGGGGTCCATTTGATGGTGGCTCTAACTGGGGTCCTATGAGCGGTGGCAACAATTGGGGTCCATTCAATGGTGGCTCTAACGCTGGTCCATTTAATGGCGGTTCTAACGCTGGTCCATTCAATGGTGGCTCTAACTGGGGTCCATTCAAGGGTGGTAATAACTGGCTGAATGACACAGACTTTGGTATGAATTTCAACACTAAAAACAAGACTGATAATACTGCTTCAGGTGTTGCATCTGGCAATGCTGATGGTAGAGCAGACGCTACCGCTTCAGGCGAAGCCGATGCATATGCCAAAGGTCAGGCCGATGCATATGCTAAGGCACAAGCTGATGCATATGCTAAGGGTTATGCTGATGGTAAGAACGGTTACTACAACGGTGACAGTTCAACAGCTAAGTAGTTAGTTGTATTAGCTGATTGATTTTTCAGCACAGAAAAAAGCCATCCTTTAGGGTGGTTTTTTTTCGTCTTTTGTTAAATTACGCTTTAGAAAACAGACTTTCTCATACACAATTCGTACTTAGGTAGCCTGTATTATTAGGTGTCCAGTTCCACCACGTTATTCCAGTTTGAGCATTTGAATCAATAATTCTCAAGCCACTTACAATCGTCATTTTAAGGGTTTGAGTTTTTGCTTGCAAAAAGCTAAAAAATAAAAACTCAAACCCTTAAACTTCCCCCCTAAATTAGGGTGGTAGTTGCCGTAACATATTAACTTTTTTTCTACTACAAAAAGGAGAATATATGAAACAGAACTACCACATGAATGCGAATACTAATGCACATTCAAGAGCGATTATACACGGGGCTAAGGCTTCGAATACTACCTTAGCACACCGCTTTGGTGTTAGCACTAAAACCATTGCCAAATGGAAGAGTCGTGATTTTGTTAAAGACAAAACCTCAAGACCAAAGACAATACACTACGCTTTAAATGAGACCGAGCGTGAGATTATTCGAGTAGTACGAACCCTCACTTGGTTAGAACTTGATGACTTAACTGATAGTATTGTTGCCTGCATGCCAAATGCCAATAGGAGTAATGTATATCGCACTTTGGTGTGTTTTGGCATTAACCGAGTGCCACAAGAAAAGAAACAACAAGCCTCTACATTTAAGGAATATGAGCCTGGATATTTACACATTGATGTTACCTATTTACCAAAACTAGCGGGTAAGAAGCAATATTTGTTTGTTGCCATTGATCGTGCTACTAGGGTGCTTTATTTTGAGATTTATGAGAATAAAACCGCTATCAATGCCGTTGAGTTCCTTAATAATTGCAAGGACTTTTATCCTTTTACAATTACGCATATATTAACTGATAATGGCTTAGAGTTTACTGATAAGTTTGTCACTAAAGACAAGCAAGTTAGTGGTAAACACAAATTTGACAAACTCTGTTCACGCAGTGAGATTGAGCATCGATTAACACAGCCTGCAACCCCTAAAACCAATGGCATGGTCGAGCGCGTCAATGGCACGATTAAGAATGCAACAGTTAAGGCGATAACGTATCAAAACATTGATGAAATGAAGCAAGATTTGAACAAGTTTTTGATTTTTTATAATTTTAATCGTGGACATGGTGGACTTAGAAAAGAGATTAAGGTAAGGACGCCTTATGAGGCTTTAGAGTATTGGTATAATTTGAAGCCTGATTTGTTTATCAGAAAGCCTGATATGTTTCGGAGTGTGGTTTTTGAAAGTAGGGAATAACGTGGTGAAACCTGACA
>NZ_UEXF01000019.1:55504-79561 GCF_900127505.1 thiotrophic endosymbiont of Bathymodiolus puteoserpentis (Logatchev)
CCCCCCTAAATTAGGGTGGTAGTTGCCGTAACATATTAACTTTTTTTCTACTACAAAAAGGAGAATATATGAAACAGAACTACCACATGAATGCGAATACTAATGCACATTCAAGAGCGATTATACACGGGGCTAAGGCTTCGAATACTACCTTAGCACACCGCTTTGGTGTTAGCACTAAAACCATTGCCAAATGGAAGAGTCGTGATTTTGTTAAAGACAAAACCTCAAGACCAAAGACAATACACTACGCTTTAAATGAGACCGAGCGTGAGATTATTCGAGTAGTACGAACCCTCACTTGGTTAGAACTTGATGACTTAACTGATAGTATTGTTGCCTGCATGCCAAATGCCAATAGGAGTAATGTATATCGCACTTTGGTGTGTTTTGGCATTAACCGAGTGCCACAAGAAAAGAAACAACAAGCCTCTACATTTAAGGAATATGAGCCTGGATATTTACACATTGATGTTACCTATTTACCAAAACTAGCGGGTAAGAAGCAATATTTGTTTGTTGCCATTGATCGTGCTACTAGGGTGCTTTATTTTGAGATTTATGAGAATAAAACCGCTATCAATGCCGTTGAGTTCCTTAATAATTGCAAGGACTTTTATCCTTTTACAATTACGCATATATTAACTGATAATGGCTTAGAGTTTACTGATAAGTTTGTCACTAAAGACAAGCAAGTTAGTGGTAAACACAAATTTGACAAACTCTGTTCACGCAGTGAGATTGAGCATCGATTAACACAGCCTGTAACCCCTAAAACCAATGGCATGGTTGAGCGCGTCAATGGCACGATTAAGAATGCAACAGTTAAGGCGATAACGTATCAAAACATTGATGAAATGAAGCAAGATTTGAACAAGTTTTTGATTTTTTATAATTTTAATCGTGGACATGGTGGACTTAGAAAAGAGATTAAGGTAAGGACGCCTTATGAGGCTTTAGAGTATTGGTATAATTTGAAGCCTGATTTGTTTATCAGAAAGCCTGATATGTTTCGGAGTGTGGTTTTTGAAAGTAGGGAATAACGTGGTGAAACCTGATAATTAGGGTATTGGTGGTGAAAAAAAAGTGCCGAGATTACCTTTCAATGGATTAAAAAATCAGCTGAACAGAGTCATGAGAGCGCACAAAATAATTTGGCGTTAATGTATAAACAGGGGGGGCAAGATATTAAGTGAGATATGGGCTTAACCAATAAGTGGTTTTTCAGTAGCTACAAAGTCTAGCAATGCTGATGCACAATATCGTATTGGTACTTATTATTTAACTGAAAACAACAGTAAGTAGGCAATGTTTTGGTTTTTGAAATCGGACAAGCAAGACTATTGGATAAAAAAACTAAAAAATAACCTTTTGTTTATAAAAAAGGAACAAAGCACCCTGTTTTGTTTCTATAGTCTTGATAAGTGTCAAAACGCTAAATAAGCAACTTTTCTTCTAAGTTGGATTTCAGTATCAAATTAACCACTAACACCAGCATAATACTCTGTGCTAAATAATGTGCATTGCTCAGGGTGAATGCTATACATAATAGTAAAACGCTGGTGTACATTGGATGTCGAATATAACGGTAAATACCATTAATGACTAACTGGTGCTGGTTTTTTAAAGTTGGCACAATATTAAGATTTCTAGGTTTCATATTGATAACAGCCATTAGACCAATAACCACTGCAATAGCAAGCAACAAATATTCTAGTATGGCTAAATTTTCAAGCTGTGCATTTAGAACAAGATAAATAATGCAACTAAATTGGATAACAACATAAATCATAATCAGTTTGACTAGTTATAATAAGACTCTTATTATCTCATTATTAAAACTAAAAATGCAAACTAACTATGATATTGTTATTATTGGTGGCGGACCTGCGGGACTGAGCTTTGCATGCTCGATGATAGATGCTAATGCCCAAATATTGGTGGTAGAGAAGGCCAATATAGATGCAATTTCTAAGCCTAAGCCTGATGGCAGAGAGATTGCACTAACGCATTTATCTTTGGGGATTTTGAAAAAGTTAGGAGTTTGGGATTTGGTTGAGCAAAAAGAAGTGTCTTTACTAAAAGAGGCAAAGGTATTTGACGGTGATTCAGCGTCATTATTAAACTTTAGATCTGAGACCTCAGGCATTGAAGCGCTGGGTTATTTAGTGCCAAATTATCAACTACGACAAGCACTTTATCGCCGCGTACAACAAGCTGAAAATATTACTGTAATGACCGATGCTCTAGTAGAGGATGTGGCTAGTCACGAGTCACACTCAGATGTGTTGTTTGCCGATGGTAAGACGATTGTTGCTAAATTAGTGATTGCTGCTGACAGTCGTTTTTCTAATATTCGCCGCAAGGTCGGTATCCCGTCAACGATGAAAGATTTTTCTAAGGTAATGATTGTTACCACAATGAAGCATGAAAAATCCCACAACAATATTGCCTTAGAGTGCTTTGACTATGGACAAACTTTAGCGTTATTACCTATGGTAGGTAATGAGTCTTCTGTGGTATTAACGCTAGAGACGCAAAATTCTAAAGCGATGTTGGCATTGAGCGAAGAAGACTTTAACGCTAAAATAACTCAAGGTTTTAGAAATGAATTAGGGCAAATGATGCAAGTCGGAGAGCGTCATTCTTACCCCTTGGTTGGCGTGCATGCAAAGACTTTTATTGCCAAGCGTTTTGCACTCGTTGGTGATGCGGCGGTAGGTATGCATCCAGTGACAGCACATGGTTTTAACTTAGGCCTCAGAGGGCAAAATATTTTGGCAACTTTGGTGAAAGAAGCCTTAATGCATGGGCAGGATATTGGCGCCCAATCTTTACTTAAGCGTTTTGAAAACAAACAAATTCATTTAAGTAAAGTGATGTTTTTCGGCACCAATGGTGTTGTGGCACTATTCACCAATGATTCACCAATGGCCAAGCAAATTAGAAGGTTTGTGTTAAATTTTGCTGAGCATTTCCCACCGATTAAGCGTCTTATTACCAATCACTTGACCGAAGCCAGTAAATCTGCGTTTCCAACACTAAAGAAAGTGCTAACGCATAAGTAACATGCAATTAAAAACTTTTAGAAATAGATACAAGGTTTTACAAGCATCATTAGCAGAAGATTTTCTAAAAAACCCTGACTTGGTGGCTGATTTAGTACAAAAGCGTAGTGATGAAATAGACGCTTTACTCAATGATATTTGGCAAGGTTTTGAGATTAACGAAGCTTTGTGTTTGGTTGCTGTAGGTGGCTATGGTCGTCGTGAATTACACCTGCATTCTGACATTGACTTACTAATTTTAATCCCTGATAGCACTCACGATAGACATCAACAAAGTCTGTCTAAGTTTCTGACTTTTTTATGGGATGTGGGGTTAGAAGTAGGGCACGCAACACGAGATATAGCAGATTGTATGGCAAATATTGGTGATTTGAGTGTGGCGACGAATTTGTTAGAGTCTAGGCGCCTTCTGGGTCAAGCATCTTTATTTTTAGAAATGAAATTAATGCTTAAGATGAGTGATTGGTCTTCTCAATCATTTTTCGTTGGTAAGCGAAAAGAACAACACAATCGCCATTTAAATTATTCGAATACCGCCTACAACCTAGAGCCAAATCTAAAGGAAAGCCCTGGTGGGTTGCGTGATATTCAAACCGTGGCATGGGTGGCAAAGTGGTATTTTGATGTTAATCTTTTCTCTGATTTAGTGGATAAAGGCTTTTTAACTCAGAATGAATATGATTTATTGGTGCAATCTCAATCATTTTTATGGAAAGTGCGTTTTGCCTTGCATATTGTTGCCAAGCGTCGAGAAGACAGAGTAGCCTTTCAGTATCAGCGAGAAATAGCTAGCGTGTTAGGATATCAGAATGGTGAGCGTATTGCAGTTGAGCAGTTTATGCGTGATTACTATCAAAGCGCAACCAAGGTGGCGCGTTTGAATGATATTTTATTACAGTTATTTGAGCAAAGTGTATTGCATGTACAAAATTTGAATACGCGTTTTATCATTAGCCATGGGTATATTTGCATGACCAATGATACTGTTTTTACCAAGCAACCCTCAGCATTTATTGAGATTTTCTTATTGGTTGCTAAACATAATTATGTGCGTGGCATCAGTGCAGAAACACTCAGACAGATGCAAAAAAACCTTGAATTGTGTGATAAGAATTATTACAAAAATCGTCAAAACAACCGCCTATTTATTGAATTATTGCAACAAAAACAAGGGGTTAACAAAGCACTTAAATTAATGAATCGTTATGGTGTGTTAGAGCGTTATATACCTGCTTTTGGTAAGATAACAGGGTTAATGCAATATGATTTGTTTCATGCTTATACGGTGGACCAGCATACTTTATTTGTGATTCGAAATCTTAGGCGTTTTTTTGTTAGTGATTTTTCCAAAGAGTTTGGACTTTGCAGTGAAATTGCACAAAATATTGCCAAGCCTGAGTTGCTATTATTAGCAGGACTGTTCCATGATATTGCCAAAGGGCAGGGTGGCGACCATGCAATTCTAGGTGCAGAAATCGTGCGTGAGTTTTTAAGATATCACAAATTTAAAATCAATGATATCTCCTTGGTGTCAGGCTTGGTAGAACAGCATTTATTAATGTCACAAATCTCACAAAAACAAGACCTTGAAGACCTTAATGTGATTAACCAATTTGCCAAAACTGTGAAATCTGTGCATTTTTTAGAGTTTTTGTACTTGTTAACTGTTGCTGATATTCGTGCCACAAAAGAGAATTTGTGGAACGAATGGAAAGATTCATTGTTGAAAAAACTATTTTATAAAACTAAAGAGCAACTACAAAACCATGTTGAACCTCCTAGTCTTGATAAGAAAATTAAGACGGTTAAAGAAGCACTAGCAGGGGCGATAGAACAGTATGGGCTTGATGTTGTGCAAATGGACAAAATACTTTCCACTTTGCCAAAAGATTATTTTTTGCACTATCAGATTGAAGATATTTTGTGGCATTTACAATTGCTCAGCAAAAAAAGCGATAAAACAATCAGAATTGCACAACGCCTATCAGAGTCTAGTGTAGTGGATATTTTTGTGTATGGCGATGATACCAAAGGACTGTTCTTTAAACTGGTAGGTGTTATTGAGAAATTGGGCTTGGACATCGTTGATGCGAAGATCTTAACCAGTAAGGATAACAAGGCTTACAATACAATTAGTGTTTTGCAAGATGAAAAATTAGAGCTAATTGATATCAGCCAAATTATAGAAAATAAGCTGTTACAAGCACCTGCTACTGTGAGAGAAGTGAGTGATAAATATGCGCACAGGCATTTTGACCATACCATACACATTGCATTTTCGCATAATGAAAAATGGAATCTTACCCAGCTTGAGGTTAGTACGATTGACAAACAAGGGGTGTTGTCAAATATTGCGCATATTTTTTACCAGTTGGATATTTATTTAGTGAATGCACGAATTTCAACTATGGGTGAGCGTGTAGAAGATGTTTTTTTTATCAGTAATGCTAACAACAAACCTTTAAGTAAGGCGCAGCAGAAGCAATTAAGACAGTATTTACAAGAAAATTTATAAAATAATGTTGTTAAACACTAAATAGACGATATAATTCGCCTAGATTTTAGTTTTTTCCCGTAACAATACAACAATATATGAGTGATAAAATCAAAATAGTAACAGATGATTCTTTTGAATCAGATGTCGTTAATTCATCGCAAGCAGTTTTGGTAGATTTCTGGGCACCTTGGTGTGGTCCTTGTAAGGCGTTAGCGCCAGTGCTTGATGAAATCGCTAGTGAATACGATGGTAAGGCTACTATTGCTAAAATAAATATTGATGAAAACGAGCAATCACCACAGAAGTACGGCGTTCGCGGCATTCCAACAATGTTGGTATTTAAGGATGGCGAGGTTGTGGCAACTAAGATGGGCGCTTTGTCGAAAGCAGAATTAAGTGCATTCATTGATTCAAATATTTAGAAAAATACTAACTTCCATTAATTTCAAATTTTTTTAAAACTTAATTTAACAAAACCTGTTGTTCTGCTGATTGAAAATCCTTAAACATTTTTTACAAACTAACTTTTTTAACTTTAATTGACCCACTCTGGTTGCTCTGAGCAACTTTATCTTTCTATAACCCCCTAAAAACATGAAATTATCTGAACTAAAACGCTCATCGGCTACCGAATTATTAGAATTGGCACAATCTCTTGGTATCGAAAACATTGCTCGCGCCAAAAAACAAGCCCTTATTTTCTCAATTCTCAAATACAAAGCAGATAACGATGAAGAGGTATTGGGTGATGGTGTATTAGATATATTGCAAGAGGGCTATGGTTTTTTACGCTCAGCAGATGATTCTTATGTTTCTGGTCCAGACGATATTTATGTTTCACCCAATCAAATCCGTCGTTTTAATTTATCAACAGGCGATGTTGTTACCGGCAAGATTCGTGCACCTAAAAAAGGCGAGAAGTATTTTGCTTTGGTGAAAGTTTTTGAGGTGAATGGTGAGGATCCAGATAATGTTAGAAATAGAGTTTCTTTCGCTTCATTGATACCATTGCATCCAAATGAGCGTATTGGATTAGAGATTGGCAATGGTGGTACTGAAGATATTACTGCCAGAGTGATTGACCTTGTTGCGCCTTTTGGTAAAGGGCAAAGGGGTTTGTTAGTTGCGCCACCTAAGGCAGGAAAAACAATGATTATGCAAAATATTGCATCTTCTATTTCTCGTAATCACCCAGAGTGCGAATTGATTGTGCTATTGATTGATGAGCGTCCTGAGGAAGTAACAGAGATGGAGCGCACAGTGCGTGGTGAAGTGGTCGCTTCAACTTTTGATGAATCAGCCAAGCGCCATGTACAAGTGGCTGAAATCGTTATTGAGAAAGCCAAGCGTCGTGCAGAGCAGGGTAAAGATGTGGTAATTTTATTAGACTCAATCACCAGATTAGCGCGTGCTTACAATACCGTTGCACCATCTTCAGGCAAAGTACTAACAGGTGGCGTTGATGCTAATGCCTTACAACGACCAAAGCGTTTCTTTGGTGCAGCGAGAAACATTGAAAATGGTGGTAGTATTACTATTATTGCTACTGCTTTGATTGACACTGGTTCAAAAATGGACGAAGTCATTTATCAAGAATTTAAGGGCACAGGTAATATGGAATTACACTTAGAGCGTCGTTTGAGTGAAAAACGCATTTTCCCAGCCATTAATATTAATGCTTCTGGTACGCGTCGTGAAGAGTTGATTGTTGACGAAAAAGAGTTACAAAAGATGTGGATTCTACGCAAAATTTTACACCCAATGGACACAGTGGAAGCAGCAGAGTTCTTAATTGACCGTTTAAAACTAAGCAAAACCAATGATGAATTTTTCTCATCTATGTCACAGAAAAAATAAAAACACATTTATTTTTAGAGGCATGAAGCTATCCAATGATTTTAAACAAGCCTATTATTTAATCAACACCATTTTAGCGAAATACTTAATGCGTAATGCATGGGTGTTGACAGGTGCTGTTTTTCTGATTATTAGCCTAGTGATATTTGGCAATCAGGTGGTATCAATGATTAAGGAAAGTATAAAGTACGGTATCCCTACAACAGATTTGTTGCCATTGATTAGCTTTAATATGATAAGAGATATCCCTTTAATCTTATCTTTATCGTTGTTTTTAGCGATTATCTTAACAGTTAGTAAATTCTACAAAAACTCAGAAGCCGTTGTCATGAACTCACTTGGCTTAGGTGACAAACATTTTATGGTGTTTATGCAACCTGTTGTTTTGCCTGTTTCACTTTTTATTTTGCTTTTAACAACATTGGTAGTGCCTTGGACTAAAACGCAAAAAAATATCATTATGGAGCGTAACAATAACGCCTCAGAATTTGCATTTATCAAACAAAGAGAATTTCAAGAATTTAAAAATGGTGAGATTGTTTTTTACACATCCAAGGTGAAAGGTGCTGATGGTAATGCACAACAACAGATGGAAGAAGTGTTTGTTTATACATTAGACGATGGTGAGCCAATTATTACCTTGGCTAAACAAGCGCAAAAATATACAGACCCCAAAACCCATAGCACTTATTTGCGCTTACAAGATGGTATGCGTTATCATGGTTTTCCAAGTGATGCTAATAAAAAAATCTTGAATTTTGATGCGTATGATTTGCAAATTATTGATGGCGAGGTTCGCTCTGATGGAGGTTCTACCAAAGAAGAATCGCAAGGCATGATTGATTTGCTTTATTCTGATAATCCTAAGGATGTTGCTGAATTTCAGTGGCGCTTATCACAACCACTCAGTATCTTTATTTTGTCTTTTTTAGGTGTTTTACTAGGAAAAACTTCTCATAGAGGTGGAAAAAACTTGGGTGTACTATTTGGTGTAGCGGCTTTTATCATCTATAACAACGCTTTGCTTATGGCACGCTCATCTTTAGAGAGTGGGGAAATTTCTGCACTTGTGGGCTTGTGGTGGGTGCATTTACTGATGTTTGGTTTTATTTTTCTATTGTATATTTATCGACACGAAAAATTAACGATGATAACGAATTTGTTATTAGAGAAGGTAAAATAACCTCACATTTTTACTTTAAAAGGAATTTATTCAATGTCATCTCAAGCAAGCAAAACCTTAGAAGTTTTTGACAATCCAAATAGGGCGCGCGATTATGTTATTCAAATTGAACTACCAGAGTTCACTTGTCTTTGTCCAAAGACAGGGCAGCCTGATTTTGCCACGCTACACTTAGAATATATTGCGGATAAAGATTGTGTTGAGTTGAAATCTTTGAAAATGTATGTTTGGTCATTTCGTGATGAAGGCGCTTTCCATGAGGCGGTAACCAATCAAATTTTAGAAGACTTAGTGGCAGCAACCAATCCTCGCTTTATGCGTCTTAAAGCGATTTTTAATGTGCGTGGCGGTGTTTATACAACCGTCATTGCTGAGCACCAACAATCAGGCTGGCAGCCCAAACCTAGTGTTGATCTCAAACATATTTAAAAAAGTCTCGCAAGCTATGAGAGGCTCTAAGGTAGAGCCTATTCGTCAGTCGATTCAATTCCCAAAAAAATTCTTGGATAAAAATGCACTTAGAGTGGTTAACACTATTCACAAGGCAGGTTTTGAAGTTTACTTGGTCGGTGGTTGCGTCAGAGATTTACTACTGGGTTTAGAGCCCAAAGATTTCGATGTGGCAACCAATGCCAAGCCTGAGCAAGTACACAAGCTGTTTAAGCGTTCACGCGTGATTGGACGGCGTTTTCGCTTAGTGCATGTAATGTTTGGTGCGCGTGATTTTATTGAAGTTGCTACTTTTCGTTCTGGTAAAGTGCAAACTGCTAAAAATGGTGTTATTATGCGCGATAATCGTTACGGAAAATTAGAAAATGATGTAGTGCGTAGGGATTTTAATATCAACGCCCTATATTACGATGTACACAAGCAAGAAGTCATTGACTATGTTGGTGGCTTAAAAGATATTGAAGCGAGTGAAATCCATATGATTGGTGAGGCTAAATCGCGTTTTAAAGAAGACCCTGTGCGCATGATTCGTGCTGTTCGTTTTAGTGAAAAGTTAAATGCAGAACTCAGTCATGAGATTCAAGATTGCATAATGGAACAGGCGTCATTACTTAGCAATATTTCGCCAGCACGCCTGTACGAAGAGTGTATTAAATTGTTTCAAAATGAATACTCGTTTCAAGTATATGAGCAATTAGAGCATTATGGGTTATTAAAACATTTATTTAAGCAAACACACAAGGATGCTTTCATTAAAAAGGCGTGTATCAATACTTCTCAGCGCATTAAACAGAACAAGCCAGTCACACCCGCTTTTTTATTTGCTGTATTTTTATGGCAGGCACAAAATAATCGCTTTACTCGTATCAAGAAGAAACAACACTCTTTTAATTTGGCAATGATGCAAGCTTGCGATGAGACGATTATCCAGCAAATTAAACAAGTATCACTACCAAAATATTTAACAGCTAGAATTAGAGACATTTGGATGATGCAGTCGAAATTGGAAAAGATGCACCCAAAAAAAGTACAGTTTTTATTAGGGCATCCACGATTTAGAATGGGTTATGATTTTTTGGTATTGCGTAGTAAGAGTATCAATCCAGAGCTCAAAGAAGTTGCTGATTTTTGGACGAAGGCACAAGAAGAGCCTTTAGACAGTCATGAATGATCATGCCTCCCAAAAGGTTGTATGCTGTCAATAAAAACACCACCTTGTGTCAATTTAGAAATTTTTTAAAAGCCATCACTTTTTTATATTCACTCATAATTATGCAAATATGCAAAGCCCTCCTATGAAATCTGTTTTAATCACAGGCTGCTCCTGTGGTATCGGTTTGTGCGTGGCACAAGGCTTAAAGCAGGCAGGCTACCGGGTATTTGCTAGCGCCAGACAAGAAAAAGATGTTGAAATGCTTAAAGCTCAAGGTTTTGAAGCGCTACACTTAGATTTGTCCTCATCTAAGTCCATTAATATGGCAATTGATGCTGTTTTTAAGAAGACAAATACATTGTATGGTTTAATTCATAATGGTGCTTATGGGCAAGTAGGGGCGTTGGAAGATATTTCTCGTCAAGTCTTAGAAGCCCAATTTCAGACCAATGTTTTTGGTTGGCATGAATTGACCAATTTGGTATTACCAAAAATGAAGCAATACAACGAAGGGCGCATTATTTACCTCAGTTCGGTATTGGGCTTTGTGGCAATGCCATTTCGCGGGGCTTATAATGCCTCTAAATTTGCCATTGAAGGTTTGGCGAATACTTTACGCTTAGAATTATCAAAGACGCAGGTACAACTGTCTTTAATTCAACCTGGGCCGATTGAATCTAAATTTAGAACGAATGCTTACAAGGCTTTTAGTAAACATATAGAGATGGAAAATAGTGATTATCGAGCAAATTATCAGAAGATGATTGTGCGCCTGCAATCAAAAGAATTAGCAGATTTCACTTTAGGTGCAGAAGCAGTGTTAAAATGTTGTCTACACGCACTCAGTGCAAAACAAGCAAAAATTCATTACCGTGTGACATTTCCAACAAAATTGTTTGCGGTGTTGATTAGACTATTGCCAACTTGGTTAATGGATAAAGCGTTAAATAAAGCCGGTGGTGGCGGAGAAAGATAATGACAACAAAATTTGATTTTAATAAAGGCTTAAGTAAACTTGAAGATATTGTTAAAACGATGGAGTCAGGCGATTTGAGTTTAGAGGATTCTTTAAAATATTTTGAAAAAGGCGTAGCATTAACACGCCAATGTCAGGCAGCATTAAGCAAAGCGGAGCAAAAAATTGCACTATTGAGTGCTGATGATGGCTATCAATCCCAGCAGCCACTTGAGCAATAGCTTTATGAACCATGCTAAGCGTGTTAATCAACACTTAGACAAAGTTTTATCCAATCAGGGTAGTTTAACTGAGGTAATGCGTTATAGTGTTTTGTCAGGTGGCAAGCGCTTTCGAGCGACTTTAACTTATACAGTAGCACAGACTTTTGATGTCAATCTTGACTTGGCTGATGGGTGCGCTTGTGCAGTAGAGCTGATCCATGCTTATTCTTTAATTCATGATGACTTGCCAGCCATGGATGATGACGATATCCGTCACAATCAACCTGCTTGCCATAAGCAATTTGGCGAAGCACAGGCTATTTTGGCGGGTGATGGCTTGCAAGCCTTAGCTTTTGAGGTGTTGGCGAGCGATACACAGTTGTCAGCACAAACACGAATTAACACCCTGCAAGCGCTTACTCATGCTTCTTTTGAGATGGCGCAGGGGCAATCTATTGATTTAGGTGTGGCTTCAAAGATAATTGATGTTGATACTTTGAGAGATATGCATCAGAAAAAAACAGGTGCTTTACTAGGTTGTGCAGTCAAACTCGGTGCTTTGGTGTCTGAGTCTTGCAATGAGCAAGATATACTCGCACTAGAGCGCTTTGCTAAAAATATTGGTTTGGCGTATCAAATTCAAGACGATGTGTTGGATGTGCTTACCCCTGAAGAAATATTAGGTAAAAAACAGAATTCTGATGCTGATAAAAACAAGCCGACTTATCCAGCCTTATTGGGTTTAGAGCGCTCAAAATCTGAGTTTGAGCGTTTGTATCAACAAGCATTCAATGATTTGGATGTACTTAGTGTGGATACAACACAATTACGAGGGCTGACTTTGAGATTACAAGGTAGAAAATTTTAGATTCAATCCTAAAATTTAACGAGAACACTGCCCCAGCTAAAACCACCACCAATACCTTCAAATAATAGACTTTGTCCTTTTTGGATACGACCATCACGCACCGCTGTGTCAAGCGCCAAAGGAATTGAGGCGGCAGAAGTATTGCCGTGTTTGTCTAGGGTAACCACAACTTTATCCATTGGCATTTTAATGCGCTTAGCAACGGCTGAAATAATGCGAATATTAGCTTGGTGTGGCACCATCCAATCAAGTTCGTCAGAGTCCATATCACAGGCTTTTAGTGTGTCTTCTGCTAAAGAAGACAGGCGGTTAACGGCAATCTTAAAAACTTCATTGCCTGCCATTTCAATAAAGCCTGTTTCGTTGATGGTATTGTTGCTAACTTGTAAAGAAGATAGGTAATTGCCATCACTAAATAGTTTTGAATGTAGAATGCCCGTTTCTTCGCTACCCTCTAGAACAACAGCACCAGCGCCATCACCAAATAAAATAGCGGTAGAACGGTCTTTCCAGTCAACAATACGAGATAGCGTTTCACTACCAACCACCAATACTTTGTTAGCCGCATCTGTTTTAATGTATTGCTCGGCTGTTGTTAGGGCAAAAACAAAGCCCGCACAAACCGATTGCAAATCAAAAGCAGGGCAGTTGGCACCAATTGCTTTTTGTAACATGGTAGCTGTTGCTGGGAAAATCTTGTCAGGGGTGGTGGTGGCTAAAATGATTAAATCCAGTTCGGCGGCATTGATACCTGACATTTCTAATGCATTATTAGCTGCAATGACAGCCAAATCACAGGTTGATTCATTGGTAACAATGCGCCTTTCTTTGATGCCTGTGCGTGAGGTAATCCATTCATCAGAGGTATCAATCGTTTTGGACAAGTCGTCGTTAGTGACAATCTTTGGCGGTAAATAAGAGCCTGTGCCAATAATTCTGGCAAATTTATTCACTGTTTTTTTCTAATTCTAAGGACACTTGTGTTGCTATTTTCTCAGTAATTTTCACTTGAGCTTCAAGATAAGCTTCTTTTATTGCTTGAAAAAATGAATCAACATCAGCGCCACCGTGACTTTTAATCACAATACCGCGTAGCCCCAATAGGCTAGCGCCGTTATATTGTCCAGGATTAAGGCTGGCTTTAAAGTCTTTTAAAACAGGCTTGGCAATGAGTGCGATTATTTTGGTAAAGATGTTCTTGGTAAAGGCCTGCTTAAGATAATGCCCCATCATTGATGCTACGCCTTCGCTAGCTTTGAGTGCAATATTACCTTCAAAGCCATCGCAAACCACTAAATCAATGTTGCCTTTATAAATATCATCACCTTCAATAAAGCCAATATAATTAAGATTTGAGGCTTTTAATAGCTCGGAAGTTTTCTTGATATTATCGTTGCCTTTCATTTCTTCTTCACCAACATTTAGCAAGCCAACTGTTGGTGAATTAATATTTTCAGTATATTTAACAGCAATAGAGCCCATAATGGCAAATTCAACCAGAGATTTAGGTCCAGAATTAATATTTGCACCTAGGTCAAGCATATGTGTGTGTCCACTCATTGTTGGCATACGACCCATAATCGCAGGGCGACTAATGCCACTTATGGTTTTAAGTACAAAGCGAGAAATTGCCATTAATGCACCTGTATTGCCAGCACTAACGCAAGCATCAACAGTGTTATCTTTGACTAAATTAATAGCAACACGCATAGAGGCATCCTTCTTTTTGCGTAACGCATTTGAAGGTGATTCATCCATAGTGATAATCTCACTAGCGTGCGTAACATTAAAACGATTGCTGAGTTTTTGACTAGAAGGGTGTTTGTTAAGCTCTGTTTGAATACTAGATTTATCGCCGACAAAAACTAACTGCAAATCTGGAAATACATTCAAGGCTTTGATACCTGCTGCAACAGTTGTGGGTATCCCGTGATCCCCTCCCGATGCATCAATTGACACCTTGATTGTCATAATAAATCAAGAATCCTGATTAAGTCTTTTAAGCTTCTACTTCTGGAATATCTTCTACTTTATTGATAACTTTCTTACCACGGTAGTAACCATCAGCAGTTATATGGTGGCGTAAGTGAATCTCACCAGTTTCTTGATCTTCAGATAAAGCGGGGCTTGTTAATGCATTGTGCGAGCGACGCATGCCTCTCTTTGAAGGGGTTTTTCTACTTTTTTGAACGGCCATTTTTATTACTCCTTAGTTGTTTTTAATTGTTCTAATATTGCAAAAGGGTTTTCACGCTTTTGTTTATTTATCAGTTGTGTGTTTTGATACGATACGCATTCATAACCATGCATTGGCGTCATCGGGATAGATATTAACACTTCATCCGTTATAAATTCAATTGTCGAAAATTCATCCTCAGTACTTAGAATCATCTCAAAGCTAGAGTCTAACTCTTCACCTTGTTGTTCGTTTTGCACAAAAGCAAGCTGAAACTTAGGCTCTAAATGAAGTTTGACTTCATTTAAACATCGTTGGCAGGTAAGTGCCAAATCCAGCTTAATTTCACCTTTAATGCAAGGAATCCTACCATATTCAAGATTAAAACTTAACTTAACATCAACGGTTGAATCTTGGTTGCTGACTAAATCTCTAATTCTAGGTAGATCTTTTACTTTGTAGGTTTGCGAGAAGATTAATGATCTAGAGGCAAACTTAAAAAGTTTAATTTGTTTGGGTATTCCTTGTTTCATTGCAAAAACCTGATAATTTTACCAAAAAAAGACACTTTTAGGAACTTAATTATACGAAGAACTTAATTTAATCGCTGTCTACTTGCTTCAAACAAAGCAATGCCTGTGGCAACTGAGACATTTAAACTTTCTACATTGCCTTGCATTGGAATCATTGCCAGTTGGTCGCAAGATTTCTTAGTGAGAGGGCGCAATCCTGAGCCTTCAGAGCCCATGATAATCGCACTAGATGTGCTTAAATCTATTTGATAAAGTGATGTTTTAGTTGAGCTATCTAAACCTACCACCCAAATATCCTCTCCTTTTAGTGCTTTAATTGTACGCGCTAGATTGGTTACTGAGAAGATTTTGAGCTGATTAAGTGCACCTGCTGAGGTTTTATGTACTAGGGCATTAATGGGTGCTGAACCGTCTTTGTTAATGACCACACAATCCACACCTGCAGCATTTGCACTACGCAGACAAGCGCCTAAATTTCTTGGGTCTTGTATTGAGTCTAGAATAAGTATTAGAGCGGTTTTTTCAAGTTTGGTGATGTGCTGCATTAATCCATCTTGATTTGGTAGGGTAGGCAGTAATATTTCAGCAACAACGCCTTGATGTGTTTGGTTTTTGGTGAGTTTATCTAACTGTTGCTTTGTTGTGTGTTGTGTATTAATGCTTAATTTATCCAGCTGTGTGCTTATTGTGTTGAGGCGCTTGTCGTTGCGGCTGTCCAATGTATAGACTTTAAGTAAGCATTCTGGATTGGACTCTAGTTGTGCTTGAATTGCATGAAACCCAAAGATAACGATGGATTTTGGCATTAAAGCTTATGCTCAAAAATATCTATATAAAGATTTTTTGTGCGTAATGTCTTTACCCATGCTTGAAAAAAGGCGTTGCGTTTAGTCTGGAGCAATTGTGCTTTAATATTTAATACATGTGCATCAACTTCTCGCTCAGCAGCAATCTTAATAATTAACCAATCTTGCTCAATTTTAAAAGGCGCAGATGCTTCGTCTAATCCAAGATTTAATAGCTGCTGTTGAAACAACTCAGGGAGCTTGGTTTTTTCTAGCCAGACAGACTCTGTCACAGGGCCTTTAGAATATTGTTTAGCAAGCTCGGAAAATGAAGCGTTATTTTTAATCTGTTCACTTATTTTTGCGATGTATTCTTTAATTAATTGAGGGGAGGGGTATTTTTTATCGTCAATATTGAGCACAATTTGTGCGACTTTAATTTGTTTAAGGGTGCTACTTTCGCTAGCTGGATTTATGGCGAGCGCTTCATCAATTTCTGCTTGTGTTATTGTGATATCACTTTGTTGTAAGATAATTTCTTTCAAACCTTGAAGAGAAAGCTCTTGAGAGGTGCGCTCAACAATTTCATCAAATTGATCATTAGACTGTAATTGCGCTAAAGTTAAATTATTTTGCTTTGCAATATTCTTCAACATTGCATTAAGAGTCTCAGGTTTTGGCTTAATGCCTAGCGCTTGTATTTTTTCTTTTTGCAAGACTATGTCAATTTGTTGATCGATAAGTGCCAATTTTTGGGTCTTGGTAGTGTCTTTATTGATTTGGTCTGCAATACTGTCATAAGTGATAACGCTATCGTTAACAATGGCAATAATGCTATTAGATACAGATAAAGCGTTAAGCGAAAAAACAAAAATAAGTGTAAGTAAGTATTTCATTAAAGGGCCTCCATTATTCTAAATTACCCAAATAGTTTGGGATATCTTCTTCTAAGCGTGAAGTCAAATTAGAGCTGCTTGAAGCCAAGCCTTTAAGCACAAATTCAAATTTCGTCACATTGTCGAATTTATTCCCAGATGTAATTTCTTTAAGTTGTGCAACGCGTATTGCCCAGCAACAAGACTCATAGGCAACACCAATGGTTTTTTTGCTGTTGATGGAGTCACTTAGCGAGCGGTTAACTCCAGCAAATGCATGTATTTTTTTTGTGACTGGGTAGGCACCATACAAACCTGCTGACCTTTGCTCGCCATCGTCACCCTGTGTTAGTGTGATGAATTTTCTAGCGTTTGATATGTAACTTAATGCGCTGTGACGCTTTGCAACTTCACTAAGCTGTGTGTCGTATTCTAACGAGTTATTAAAAGTAAACTTACCTATTGTAAGCTCAGCACCAGCAACAGTGTTTGAATAATCTTTACCATCTTTTTTGTCTAGATAGTATGCTTGAGCGATTTTTAGTGCTAAATAAGTTTCGCCTGTTTTTTGGTCAACAAAATCAGACTCAAGCCCAAGAGTAATATCATTAGTTTTGCTGATTTTGTCAAGACCTGTGTATTCTTTGCCAGAGAATAAGTTTTCATAAGTGTTGCTCATTTTTTCAGAATCAAAGTTTGGTAGTGCACTTTGGTTTCTGTATGGCGTATAGTTGTAGGCCAATCTTGGTGTTAATATTTGGGTTACACCTTTACCAAATAAACCAATATCTCTTTCAAAAAACAACTTAGAGTCAATACCAAAGCTATAGATGGAACGGTCTTTTTTTGTTTTATCATCCATTACATATTTTGTTTTAGAGATTTCAAATTTAGGCTGTAGTGAATAAGCATTGGTCTTAATATCACGCCCAAATGTTGCTTGAGCATGGGTACGAATACCGGTTTCATTGGCACCTTTGGTCTTGTGTTTAAATTGGGTGCTAATGATAGAGAAATTAATCTCTCTACCATTCAAACCCACTACTTTTTTATTGATAGAAATTTCAGGTGCACGCCTGTACTCTGCGTCGTTATTATCACCAACTAACTGCTCACTTTCAGCAAATATTGAAGCCTTAAGATTTTGTTCTTTATTTTTATAAGCTAAATTAACAGAGGAGATTAATGATGTTTCCCCAGTATTATTATGTGAAACTTCTTTAAAATATTGTTTGTCTGATACACGCTTACTAATGACATTTAATTCAGTTTTGTCGTTCAAAGATAAGTCTAATTTTGAGTTAGCATACCAACGCTTTTCTTTGCTGATTTTGTCTTTGTTGAGATAATGACCCTCAATCTCAATACGCCCGTTGTCAAGTAGTTGGCGATATTTACCCTCAACAGCCTCACCCCGAGTGGAAACATGATTGAGTGTCAATAAGAAATCACGCTCAGGTGCGATATTAAAGTAGTAAGGGATGCGAATTTGATACCCACTTTTGTCATTGCCTGAATCATCAAAAGTAGCAAGTGTTGGCGCCAAGAAGCCAGAGCTTCTACCTTTTAATTTCCACTCATAGTGTGGATAATAAAAGATTGGCACACCCATTAATTCAACGGTTACATTTTCAGCAACGCCTTTGTTGGCTTTAGGGTTGAGCGTCATTTTAGAGGCTTTCATTACCCAATCAGTGTTGCCAACTGGACATAAAGTGTAAGAAACTGAGTCAAAGGTTTGCACCTTGCCATCATTAACAATTTTTTGCGCCTGACCGTTAAATTTGCCTTTTGGATAATGGAATTTAACTTGCTTAAACACGGTGTGTATTCCCGAGTCTTGTTTCTTTATAGTTGCTTTACCACCCGTTAGCATAATATCAGCGCCTTGGAATTTAATATTGTCATCTGCCTTTGAAGTCTTGGTGGCTTTTTGCAAGTTGATTTTATCTGCTGCCAAGTAATATTCGGCTGAATTAATAGAGGCATTACCTGTTAATAAATAATTACCATCAATAACTTCACTATGGTCTGCACTAATCTCTAAATTTTTGGCGTCTTTAGCAAGAACTTGCTTAGGAAAAAGTAATGGTGTACTACTACAGCTAACAACATAATCCTGATCTTGTGCGTTAATAATACTTGATAACAAAATAATGGTAGAAAGAGCGAGTTGCTTTCTCATAAATCAATCCTGTATTTAATTTAAAAATTCAAGGCGAGATTTTAACATTATATAAACCCCAGTAGAGACCTTTGCATAACGCATATTTTTTCAAAATTACCTGTATTTTTCATAAAATCCAAAAAAAAACTTATTTTCACCAACTGTTTTTTTACTTTATTTTTCTATTTTTAGCTCTTTCCTGCTCATTCCCTTTAGATTTTGCATTTGTGTAAATACATTCATCCCAGTTTTTGGGTTGTGACTCATGACAACGAATTGCACTCTGGTTTTATTTCTTTTCAGTCCAAGGCATCTTGCCTTGCCTAAGCCGTGATGAAGTTTGAGTAGTCCAAAGGTTCTCTCAACCACATAACGAATGCTGGATCGTTGTTTATTATCTTGTTTTTGTTGTTTGGTTAAAGGTTTGTTTCTGTAAGCTCTAGGAGATTCTCAGTATTGAGCAGTTGTCTGAATCGCCAAATACTTGAATGATCAGGCACTGATTCACAGAGGCTTAAGTCAACTAAAACGCCTGAACATTAAGTCTCTGGCGATTTGTTTTTCTAGGGCTTCATCACTTAGGTTGTACCAAGCCTGAAGGATAAGAATTTTAAACATCATCAGTGGTGGGTAAGCTGGTGCACCAGGTACTGACGAGTATAGGCTTGAGAGGGTTTGCTCTATCTCATTCCAATTGATGATGTTGTGAACATCGTCAAGCTCTAATAGAGGTTTGTGTTCGATAACTAAGGCATCTGCAAGTGAGGATTGTTGGGTGTTTTTCCAAGACATTTGGTGTTGTTTTTAGGGTTGTTTTAGATAGGTGTTATTTTACCAGATTGGTGGCTTTTGGTTGATTTATGCAAAGGTCTCNACTTTCAGCAAATATTGAAGCCTTAAGATTTTGTTCTTTATTTTTATAAGCTAAATTAACAGAGGAGATTAATGATGTTTCCCCAGTATTATTATGTGAAACTTCTTTAAAATATTGTTTGTCTGATACACGCTTACTAATGACATTTAATTCAGTTTTGTCGTTCAAAGATAAGTCTAATTTTGAGTTAGCATACCAACGCTTTTCTTTGCTGATTTTGTCTTTGTTGAGATAATGACCCTCAATCTCAATACGCCCGTTGTCAAGTAGTTGGCGATATTTACCCTCAACAGCCTCACCCCGAGTGGAAACATGATTGAGTGTCAATAAGAAATCACGCTCAGGTGCGATATTAAAGTAGTAAGGGATGCGAATTTGATACCCACTTTTGTCATTGCCTGAATCATCAAAAGTAGCAAGTGTTGGCGCCAAGAAGCCAGAGCTTCTACCTTTTAATTTCCACTCATAGTGTGGATAATAAAAGATTGGCACACCCATTAATTCAACGGTTACATTTTCAGCAACGCCTTTGTTGGCTTTAGGGTTGAGCGTCATTTTAGAGGCTTTCATCACCCAATCAGTGTTGCCAACTGGACACAAAGTGTAAGAAACTGAGTCAAAGGTTTGCACCTTGCCATCATTAACAATTTTTTGCGCCTGACCGTTAAATTTGCCTTTTGGATAATGGAATTTAACTTGCTTAAACACGGTGTGTATTCCCGAGTCTTGTTTCTTTATAGTTGCTTTACCACCCGTTAGCATAATATCAGCGCCTTGGAATTTAATATTGTCATCTGCCTTTGAAGTCTTGGTGGCTTTTTGCAAGTTGATTTTATCTGCTGCCAAGTAATATTCGGCTGAATTAATAGAGGCATTACCTGTTAATAAATAATTACCATCAATAACTTCACTATGGTCTGCACTAATCTCTAAATTTTTGGCGTCTTTAGCAAGAACTTGCTTAGGAAAAAGTAATGGTGTACTACTACAGCTAACAACATAATCCTGATCTTGTGCGTTAATAATACTTGATAACAAAATAATGGTAGAAAGAGCGAGTTGCTTTCTCATAAATCAATCCTGTATTTAATTTAAAAATTCAAGGCGAGATTTTAACATTATATAAACCCCAGTAGAGACCTTTGCATAACGCATATTTTTTCAAAATTACCTGTATTTTTCATAAAATCCAAAAAAAAACTTATTTTCACCAACTGTTTTTTTACTTTATTTTTCTATTTTTAGCTCTTTCCTGCTCATTCCCTTTAGATTTTGCATTTGTGTAAATACATTCATCCCAGTTTTTGGGTTGTGACTCATGACAACGAATTGCACTCTGGTTTTATTTCTTTTCAGTCCAAGGCATCTTGCCTTGCCTAAGCCGTGATGAAGTTTGAGTAGTCCAAAGGTTCTCTCAACCACATAACGAATGCTGGATCGTTGTTTATTATCTTGTTTTTGTTGTTTGGTTAAAGGTTTGTTTCTGTAAGCTCTAGGAGATTCTCAGTATTGAGCAGTTGTCTGAATCGCCAAATACTTGAATGATCAGGCACTGATTCACAGAGGCTTAAGTCAACTAAAACGCCTGAACATTAAGTCTCTGGCGATTTGTTTTTCTAGGGCTTCATCACTTAGGTTGTACCAAGCCTGAAGGATAAGAATTTTAAACATCATCAGTGGTGGGTAAGCTGGTGCACCAGGTACTGACGAGTATAGGCTTGAGAGGGTTTGCTCTATCTCATTCCAATTGATGATGTTGTGAACATCGTCAAGTGAGGATTGTTGGGTGTTTTTCCAAGACATTTGGTGTTGTTTTAGATAGGTGTTATTTTACCAGATTGGTGGCTTTTGGTTGATTTATGCAAAGGTCTCTACGAGAGTAGATATTTGGCGATATAATTGAAAGGATGCCAATGAAGTTAACCAACCTGTTTAGCCCTGCATATTTAGGATCACCACATGCAAGATACCGTACTATCTCATGAATTGAATTTATTAGAAATCTACTGCCAAACCTGTACCTACGACACAGGCAACAACCTAACCCACCTCTCACACCAAGCAAACAGCAGCACATGGCAACAAAACCTCACCGTCCACCCAAACAACAACCGTGGCACCGAAACCCAGCAATCCACCACCGACTTTGATGCCAATGGCAACTTGCTAACCCTTGACAACATTGGCACTCTAGATTGGCACTACAACAACACCCTTAACCAACTCAGCAAAGCGGACAAAAACACCACCACGCAATACTATGTGTACGATTACCAGGGCAATCGAGTTCGTACTGTAGTTGAATCTAACTACCAAGTGCAAAGCCAAAGAGACTACCTGCCTGTACTAGACATCTCAACCAACCAAGCAAAACAACAAGCCAACACCCTGCACGTCGGCACCCACATTTTGTGCGAAAGCAGTAAAGACAACACTCAAACCCGCTACCAACTCACCAGCCACCTACAATCTAATGCTTTGGAGTTGGATGACCAAGCCCAAACCCTTAGCTATGAACACTACTACCCCTATGGGGGCACTGCTATTATCGCTGGCAAAAACAAAACCGAAGTGCAACAAAAACGCTACCGCTACACAGGCAAAGAAAGAGACGACAGCAGTGGCTTGTCCTACTACGGTGCTAGGTACTTAGCCCCTTGGCTGGCAAGGTGGATAAGTCCTGATTCGGCAGGGGCGGTTGATGGCTTAAATTTGTATGCTTATGTGGGCAATAATCCGCTTAAATATGTCGATCCTACAGGGCATGTTAAGACCACATCTAAGCAAAAGAATGCAGAGGAAGGCGCTGTTGGGGGCGTAGAATCAATTCCTGAAAAATTTAGAGTGGACAGAGATGCGCTGTCATACTCAAATCAAGAAATAAATCAAATACAGACAGACATTTTTCAATCTAGTGTTTTTGAAAAATTGGTTGCATTAGATTCTTCTAGCCGGAAATATTATCTTAAAGAATTTGACTGCCAATACTACTTAATGGATCAAAAAATAGTGCAATTACGAAAGAGTGTAAAAAAGTCTATTACTGATATAGAAAATACTGGAATCCCCTATACCAATGCCTTAATACAATTTAGAACAAGCGAGGAATATAAGGATTTAGTCTTTAACAAATATAAAGTTGCCAATTGCTCGGAATGTTCGTATGTTATGCTGAGTGAATTAGGGAAAACTTATCCTGATATGACAGTGGAATACCTATCATTTACAGGATCTGATCATGTCTTCAACTTGATTAATCGCGATCAATCTACTTCCATATTTAAACCTGAGGCATGGAATGAAAATTCTTTAGTGGTAGACGCATGGATAGGAAATGTTTACACCAAAAAAGGATTTTGTATTGCAAACACAAAATTACCTTATTATGGCATTAGTAAAAATATTACAGGTATCACTCAACATATAACAAAATATGCCAAAAGCGGGGTAAGTTATCGTACATACAAAAAACGCAAAATTACATCAGAAATAAATATGTTTGAACCTATTCTATTAGCTCAACCCAAATAGATGACAAAAATAGCACACTTCCTTGCTGTTCTTATTTATGCAAAGGACCCAAATCCAAAAATAGAACCACCCAACCCAAAAAATACCAATCAAAATCCTAAAAAACCACCCCATTCAAGTCTTGCATCCATAAAAATACAGACAATACCCCCAATTTGATAAGATCAGCACAAATTATTCGATATTTTGGATCGTTTAGGTTTTTCAGGTGTGCTTAAGCCTCCTTTGTTTAGGCAGGGCTTTTTTTGTTGTTCGTTTAAATCAAGATAGCAACGGCTTAAACGCTTTGATGTTGTTTAGCACCTGAGTAAGTAAGTCATAATATTGTGCTTGGCACTTAACAATCACTTGTCTGCCATGTTGAAGTACTTTAGCGGCGATAGCATAGAAGCGATTGCGCACATACTTGGCTCTTTTATTGGCAAATTCAAGGGGTAATATTTGACGCATTAGTGCAAACAAGTTGTAAGACAAACTACAAATATCAAAATACAAGGCATTGGCATTAAAATCACCACAAGGCATTTGTCTTGCACCAAAATCATTTTTCAATTCTTTGATACGGTTTTCACTGTCTTCACCTCGTTGGTTGTAAAAATGGATAACCTTGCTGTCACTCAAAGTTTCAAGATTGGTGGCGATAGAGCGATAAATATATTGTCCACTGGTGATTTGTTCAGGGGCTTGGGTGCTGTTATTGCTGTCTAATTCTAAGTCTAATTCTACCTGCCCAGTAACAGAGCTCCTTTGCACGACTAAATCAAAGACTTTGCCATTATTACCCATAAAATGGCGCATTCTAAAAGTGGCTTGCCCATCAATGGCTTTGCCTTTTTTATCAACCAAAGGTTGCCATTGGTT
>NZ_UEXF01000019.1:83113-111755 GCF_900127505.1 thiotrophic endosymbiont of Bathymodiolus puteoserpentis (Logatchev)
TCTTTTGGCAGGGGAAAAACAGAGATTTCTATTCGTAAAATCACCTCTAAAAAACCAGAATACAGCCTAAGAACCATTCAGCCACTAACCCAGCTTAATGATGATTCTACTGAATTTGCCTTTGTCCAAGCTCAACTTAACTCTGGTGAAAATTTTGGCAGCCGTAGAAGCACCCTTAATCTTGGTGTTGGTTACCGACAGATCTTAGAGCAAGGTCAATCTATTGCAGGGGTCAACCTGTTTGCTGATTATGAGTCTAAATCTAAGCACAAACGCGGTAGTGTTGGGTTAGAATACCAAAGAGCAAACTTCAACCTCAATGTTAATAGATACTTCCCGATTTCAGATAAGAAGGTCATTGGCGCTCACACCGAAGAAGCTTCATCAGGATATGATGTTAAATTCTTAGGTCAAGTTCCTTATCTACCTTGGGTAAAAGTTAAAGCCACTCGATATGTTTGGAACGGTGTTGCTTTGTCTGATGTCAAAGGCACCATTTTTGGTATAGAGGTGCAACTCTCTGACTCTGTTCGCATGGAGTTTGGTAGTGAAGATAACAACACAGTTGAGCGCAAAACTTACGCACGCTTCACAACCGCACTCCCACTTTCAAGCCACGAGTCAATGACAAACTTTAGCATTGGCAAAAAAGCCTTCCAAAATTCAGGTATTGTTAACTTAGGCGATCTTGAGTTTGTAGAAAGAAGCAATAAAATCCGCATTGAAAAACTCTTAAATGGCCTTCCTATTGTTTTGGGTGAATATAACGCACCTACCGAAGGGGCGAAATGTACATTATACAACAGCTCTGGTGTTGCCTTAGGCACTGCTTCCACAGGTGGTAATGGTCAAGTCAATTTGGTAGGTGTAATGAACATACCAGCAGGGCTTGTTACTATGACTTGCACAGGTGGTACTTACACGGATGAAGCCACGCAAACTAATATTTCAGCCCCAGCAGAGTTAAGAGCAGCAACAATTTATTCAGGCACAGGTTCATTAACAATACTTGCCTCACCTTTATCTGAAGTCGCTTATCAAATGGCCGATACTAATAATGGCGACAGAACGGTCATTGCCACAGACATTATGCAACTAAACACCGCTGTCGCCACTGCCTTTGGTGTTTTGAATGGTATTAATATTATTAGCACCATTCCAAGTAATGCCAACGCTGGACCGGTTGCTAATGATGATGCGGGTAAAGTTGGTGCTACACTTGCAATAATTTCACAAATGGCTGCAACCAGTGGCAAAACTGCAACTGAGGTTATTAGTGATCTAAAGGATGCTATAAAGAACAAGACTCTTTCCGCTGAACTCAGCAGTGCAATGAGTGCTTTTCAGAGGGGGGTTAGTGTAGCTGCTGGCAAAACTTCTATCAAAGGCAATGTTGATAATGTATTTGGCTTACTTGTGGATAGAGCTATTCTTAAAATCTCTCTTTACAACGGAGAGGGCGACCCAGTCCCTACAGTGCGAGATTACGAGGATATTGGTATTAATAGCGTTGCTGAAAAGAATATTAAAATAAAGAACCTTAGAATTGCAGCAGAAAAAGATCGAACAAAGAAAGACAGCATAAGCGAAATAAGGGATATTATCAGCTTCCAATCTAAAGCAAGCTTTAAGATTAATCTCATTGCTGTAGCAAGTGTTGCTGAGAAGGATGCATTTACAAGCCCAACCCCAACTTTAACTGGTGCCGATAGAGTGGGCGCCGTTACTTGGGCTTTCAGTACAAAAGGTGGAAGTGGCAAGGATGCAAGTATGTTCACTATTAGTGCTACAACGGGTGTTATCTCAATGAGTAAAAGAGACTATGAAAATCCATTAGATGAAGACATGAATAATGTTTATGAAGTAACGATTATTGCAACTGATTCTGATAAAAACACAGCCTCTAAAGACCTAAAAGTTACAGTCACTGATGTGCATGAATTTGTATCAGGAGAGTTCTCGTTTGACGGTGTAACATACAAAACGGTGCATTCACCTAATACTAACAGAGTATGGTTGGATAGAAATCTTGGAGCAAGCCAAGTAGCAAAGTCCAGAAGTGATCAAAAAAGTTATGGTGACCTTTATCAATGGGGGCGTGCCTATGATCAGCACGAGAAGAGAACTTCTGGCACATCATCCACGCAATTCACTAGTCTCGAGAACACGGGTGTTAATAACGGTCCATTTATTATTGGCCATTCTGATTGGACGAGTGCAGACTCAGCAGGTAAAGAGAGAGAGAAGTCTTGGGGTAAACCTGGGGGGGGTCTCTGCCCAGCACCCTTTAAAATACCCTCTATGGAAGAACTAGAGGCAGAGATGAAGGCTACGAATATTACTAATGCCGCCACGGCCTTCTCCAGCTTCTTGAAAATCCCATCTGCTGGCTACCGCGCTATGTCGTCTGGTGTTGTACATACCAACTCTAGCGTTCTCTTATGGACTCGTTCTCCTGTTCCTACTCCTTCTGCTGGTGACATTGAGGCTCACTATTTTATAGCCTCTAATACTGCTGCTAGTTTTCATACTATGAATCGTTCTTTTGGTCTAAGCATTCGTTGCATTTCGATTAATGACCCAATTCCTCCATCAGATTAAGCAAACACACAAGGATGCTTTCATTAAAAAGACAGGTGCATTAAACAGAACAAAGCCACACCCGTTTTTTTTATTCGTTATTTTTTTAGGGTAGGTGTATGATTTTTAAATGATAATGAAAAATGATTTTGATAAACTGAGTCTTACGGGGAGGTATTTTTTCGCAAACATAGGTGGGCTAATAAACGGTGCCGTCTTTGCAATCTCTATCTTTGTAAGCACATATATAATGTAAAATAACTCAGATTTTGTAATGTAGACAAGGAATAGTTTAATGACTAATAATAAGAAAAACCCTTGGGGTGGCGATAATCAAACTCCGCCAGAGTTAGACGAGGTGATTAGGGATTTTAAAAACAAATTTGGTAATATTTTTGGCGGTGTGTCATCAAAGCCTGGTGCACCTATCGTATCAAAAACACCTATTTTCAAATACCTATTTATATTAGCTCTACTGGTTTGGCTTGGGTACGGTTTTTATATTATTGCCCCTGCTGAAAAAGGGGTGATATTGCGTTTTGGTGCCTTTCAAGAAGAAACTTCTCAAGGCCCACATTGGCACTTGCCGTATCCGATTGAGAGTCTAAATCGCATCAATGTTGAGGCTATTCAAGATATGCAAATTGGTTATAGAGATGCCGTTAAAAATCGTCGTGGTGGCAATGTATCCTCTGAATCGTTAATGTTAACCAAAGATGAAAATATGATTAACGCTAAGTTTGCTGTTCAATATAAGATTAATGATGCGCAGAAATATTTATTTAATGTTGCCAATCCTAAATTGACTTTACGCCAAGTAGTTGAAAGTGCTATTCGTCAGGTCGTTGGTAGAAATTCTATGGACTATATCTTGATTGAAGGTCGCGTAGCAATTGCCGATAGTATTAAGGAAAAATCCCAAGAATTGCTTGATGTTTACGCAGTAGGTTTGTTAATTACAACCATTAACATGCAAGATGTGCAACCGCCGGAGCCAGTGCAAGCGGCATTTTATGATGCGGTAAAGGCGCGTGAAGACAAACAACGCTTGATTAATGAAGCGCAAACTTACGCCAATGATATTTTGCCGAAATCTCGCGGTAGAGCCGCGCGTATACTTGAAGAAGCAAGGGGTTACAAATCAAAAGTTGTTTCCAAATCTGAAGGTGAAGCTGCGCGTTTTAAGAAAATTTTAACCGAGTATCAAAAAGCCCCTGGCGTAACTAGAGAGCGCTTATATCGTGAAACAATGGAAAATGTGCTTGCAAATACCAGCAAGGTGGTGGTTGATTCAAAGGCTAACAATATGATGGTTTTACCGATTGACAAATTATTAGACAATAAGGCGGCGCACACTAATAAAATCGTTATTCAAGGGTCGCAGTCACAACAAGTCAAACAGGATGGTAGTATTAGAAATGTTTTCCGTAATAGAGAGGTTAGATAATGAAAAAACTTGCAATTGTATTTTTGGTCATTGTTTTTTTCGTTGGTATTTCGGCGTTATATACAGTTAGTGAAACACAAACAGCGATTAAATTACGCTTAGGTCAAATCATCACTGTTGAGCAGGAGCCAGGACTCAAATTTAAAATCCCACTTTTCAACAATGTGGTGAAGTTTGACAATCGTATTCAAACATTAGACTCACCTGCAGAGCGTTTTTTAACGGGTGAAAAGAAAAATGTCAATGTTGATTATTATGTGAAATGGCGCATTATTGATGCTAAGCAGTTTTACATATCAACTAACGGCAATATGGCAAGAACCAACAGCCGTTTGGCACAAATCATCAAAACAGGCCTTAAAAGTGAATTTTCTAAGCGCACTATTGCCGATGTGGTTTTTGGTGAGCGTAGCGAGATTATGGTAAATATCAAACAATTGGCAAAGAAAGATATTAGTGAGTTCGGTATTGAAATTATTGATGTGCGTATCAAGCGTATTGATTTATCAGAAGAAGTGTTAAATTCTGTTTATCGTCGTATGCAAGCAGAGCGTCATCGTGTTGCTAAGGAGTTTAGGTCAAAGGGTGCAGAAGAGGCAGAAATCATCCGCGCAGCAGCAGACAAAGAACGCACGATTATTTTAGCGAATGCTTACCGAGATTCTGAGAAAATTCGCGGTGAAGGTGACGCTGTTTCTGCAAATAATTACGCAAAAGCTTACAATAAAGATGCGAAGTTTTATTCATTCTACCGCTCATTGGAATCTTATAAGAAGTCATTCTCAGGTCGAAATGATATTATGGTACTGAATCCAAATACTGAATTTTTCCGCCATTTTAATCCAGCAATAAACATAAAATAATCAATCATGAACACTTGGCAACTCCCCGAAGGGGTTGATGAATTGACTGGCGATAGAGCGCTAGTGTTTGAGCGTGTGCGTCGCCAACTTATTGATTTATATACTGATAAGGGCTTTGGACTGGTTATTCCACCCATGGTAGAAAATATTGAGTCTTTGTTGTTGACTAGTGAATCAGTTAATAAGAAGACTTTTAAATTTCTAGACCCTAGTAGTGGCAAGATGCTAGGTGTACATGCCGATATCACCCCGCAAATTGCACGCATTGACGCTAAGCAGGGCAGTGATAAAATTTCAAAGTATTGTTATGTGAATGCGATTTTGCAGACTAAGGCAGACGATTTTTATACATCGCGCTCACCGATTCAAGCAGGTGCAGAATTATATGGCTCTAACAGCATTGATGCTGATATTGAGGTAATTGTATTGATGCTTGAGAGCTTAAAGTTGCTTGCCATTGAGCCGATTGTGCTGAGCTTAGGAAATGTGGCTGTGTTTGACGCTTTAATTGCACAAGAGGCATTAAATGATGAGCAAATACCAGCACTCAGACAAATCTTTGTCAAACGCTCGGCACCAGACTTGGCAGTATTTTTAAGTAACAATACACTTAAAAACGCGGATAAATTTAGTGCATTAATGAAACTAGAAGGCGATGCCAGCGTACTGGACGAAGCCTTGACTCTATTTAAGGATATACCTAAGGCAAAAGCAGCCGTCCAAGATTTGGTACAAATTAACGCAAACTTGAGTACAGCAGGTGTTGAAATCGTGATTGACCTTGGTGAACTTAAGGCTTATGAGTATCACACAGGCGTTGTGTTTTGTGCTTATAATGAAAACTATTCCAAGGCTTTGGCACAAGGCGGTCGTTACAATGGTTTAAGTGCGTCGTTCGGGCGTCCAAGAGCGGCAACAGGGTTTTCATTTGATTTAAAATTTTTAACACATTAAGGGTTAAGCAAGTATGTCAAAAAATGTAGTCATCATTGGCACCCAGTGGGGTGATGAGGGTAAAGGTAAAGTGGTTGATTTGATTACCGATAAAGTATCCAGCGTGGTGCGTTTTCAAGGCGGACACAATGCAGGACACACCTTGGTTATTGATGGTAACAAAACCGTGTTACATCTTATTCCATCAGGTATTTTGCGCCAAGAAGTTAAATGCTTGATTGGTCACGGTGTGGTGTTGTCAATGTCTGCACTGATTAAAGAATTAGGTGAGCTGGATACTGCAGGTGTTGGTGCGCATTCGCGTTTAAAAATATCACCAGCGTGTCCGCTGATTATGCCTTACCATGTGGCGCTTGACAATGCGCGTGAGCTTAAGCGTGGCAAAGCTGCTATTGGCACTACAGGTAATGGCATTGGCCCTGCGTATGAAGATAAAGTGGCGCGTCGTGGATTGCGCGTTGGCGACCTATTAGATGCCAATGCCTTTGCTGAGAAACTTAAAGAGGTGATGGAATACCATAACTTCTCATTAACGCACTATTATGGCGTTGAAGCATTGGATTATGATGAGGTTTTAGTAGAAGCATTAGAACACGCAAAAGTTGTGATTCCGATGATTGCCGATGTTACGCAGCAAATTCATCAACATATTGCCAACAATGAAAATATCTTGTTTGAAGGCGCACAAGGTGCATTGCTTGATATTGACCAAGGTACTTACCCATTTGTAACTTCATCAAACACCACTTCAGGGGGTGCGGTAACAGGCTCAGGTGTGGGTGTAACAGACATTGATTATGTGCTGGGTATCGTTAAAGCTTATACCACCCGTGTTGGCGGTGGACCATTCCCAACAGAATTGGTTTATAATGTTGAAACTGATAAGGGTGATACTATTGGTAAGACATTAGGCACTGTAGGCTGTGAGTTTGGCGCTACCACAGGTCGTCAGCGTCGTTGTGGCTGGTTAGATATGGTGACCCTTAAGCGTTCGTTTAATCTCAACGCAGTGACAGGCATCTGCCTGACCAAATTAGATGTTTTAGATTCTTTAGAGTGTATTAAAATTTGCGTGGCTTATGAACTGAATGGCAAAGAAGTAACTACACCACCGTATGATGCGCAAGGCTATGCTGATGCCAAGCCTATCTATATTGAAATGCCTGGTTGGAAGGCTTCTACCATTGGCACAGATTCATTTGACAACTTACCACAACAAGCACAAGACTACATTCGCAAGATTGAAGAGCTTTCAAACTTGCCTGTAGATATTTTATCCACAGGTCCAGACCGAGATGAAACACTAATACTAAACCATCCATTTGACGAATAACTAATTAACTAATAAAGGCTTTATTATGAGCGACCCGCACCAAAACAGAGAATCAAAGAAATACGACAATCCAATCCCTTCAAGAGAATACATCCTTGAACATGTAGCCAAACAAGCAGTAACAACCTACGATTTATACGACTTACTTGAAGTTAAGGGTAAGCAGAAAAAGCCTTTAACACACCGCCTTAGAGCGATGGTACGCGATAAGCAACTGAGTTGTAATCGTGAGGGTGAATACAGTATTTTTAATGTTGAAAAAGATGTTATGATTGGCACGATTAGTGCGCATCCAAGAGGTTTTGGCTTTGTAATGCTAGATGAAGGCGGTAAGGATTTGCGTCTTTCTGCGCATCAGATGAAATTGGTTTTTCATGGCGATAGAGTTAAAGCACGAATGCTTGATGAGCGTGGTGATTCTGAGGTTGTTGAAGTGCTTGAGAGTCTTAAAAGCGTTGTAGGTCGTCTACATTTTGGCTCTGAAGGTGGCGCTTATGTGGTGGTTGATGACAAGCGAATTTGCAATAACATTGATATTCCTAAGACTAGCAACGAGAATACTGAGCAGCAAATTGTTGTTGTTGAGATTACGCAAGCACCAACCTTTAAAACGCCTGCACAAGGCAAAATTACCCAAATTTTAGGCGACTATATGGATGAAGGCGTTGAAACTGAGGCGGCACTTTACCGTAATGGTATTCCAGTGGATTTCTCAGAAGAAACTCTAGCCCAAACTAAGCAACTACCAACAGAAGTGAGCGCGCAAGACAAAATAGGGCGTATTGATATTACCAATATGAAGTTGGTTACTATCGATGGTGAAGATTCTCGTGACTTTGATGATGCAGTATTCGCTGAGTCTACAAATAACGGCTGGAAACTGGTAGTGTCCATTGCTGATGTATCGTACTATGTAGAAGAAGGCACAGCACTTGATATAGATGCGGTGCAGCGCGGTAATTCGGTTTATTTCCCGCGTCGTGTGGTACCAATGCTGCCTGAAGAGCTTTCAAATGGCCTATGCTCAATTAACCCTGATGTAGAGCGCCTATGTATGACTTGTGAGATGAATATTGATGCAGAGGGTAATTTGCTTGATTATAAGTTTTATCCAGCAGTTATGTTTTCACACGCTCGTTTGACTTATACCAAGGTTGGTAAAATTTTAGAAGAACACGACAGCGAGTTAACGCAGCAATATTCAGGTGTTATGGATAATTTAAATGCCTTGTATGATCTATATAAGGTTTTAAAAGGTGCTAGAACCAAACGCGGTGTTATGGACTTTGACCGTATTGAGACGCAAGTTTTGTTTGATGATAATGGCAAAATTGATAATATTGTGGCAACTTCTCGCAACGATGCACACAAACTCATTGAAGAATGTATGCTGATGGCAAATCAAGCCACAGCGAAGTTCTTAGCTGAGAATGATGAAGATTTCTTATACCGTATTCACCCTAAGCCAACCGCAGAGAAGGTTGAGCTAACGCGTCAATTTTTAACTGCAGTCGGTTTAACCTTGGAGGGTGGTGTGCAACCAGAATCCAAGCATTTCGCTAAAGTGTTAGAAGATGCCAAAGGCAGAGATGATGAAAACATCATTAAAACTGTGGTTTTACGCACCATGAAGCAAGCTGTCTATACACCTGCTAATGAAGGTCACTTTGGCTTAGCGTTCGATGATTACACCCACTTTACTTCACCAATCAGACGCTATCCTGATTTGCTCGTACATCGCGCAATCAACCGTGTGCTCAATAAAAGTACCAGAAAACCCAGTAAGGCAATGGTAGAGTTAGGCGTTGAATTATCAGCCACAGAGCGTAGAGCAAACGAAGCCACCCGAGATGTTGAGCAGTGGTTGAAATGTGAATATATGCGCGATAAAGTTGGCGAAACCTTTAGCGGTGTTATCTCTGGTATCGCTGCCTTTGGTATCTTTATTGAGCTCACTGACATCTATACCGAAGGCATGATTTCTATTCGTGATATGAAAGATGATTATTACAATTTTGATGAAATTCACCATCAACTCAAAGGTCAACGAGGCGGCAAAGTCTTCCGTTTGGGTGACACCATCAAGATACAGGTCGCTTCGGTTAATTTAGATGATAGGCAAATGGTGTTTATACCCGCTTAAATTACCTCGTCTTTTTCCTTTTTACGGTGTTGAATTTCAAAAAATATTCAGTCGCATGGCTCTGCCTATGTTTCTGTATATTTTTCAAAATTCGCCTTACCGGCTACTTGTAGTTTATGCCTTTTGTAAAAAATAGCGAGCCTGGTTAATATTTTTAGCAAACATATCTATCAGTCGGTTACTGCACCCTCAGAAGCAGACTTGGTCAGTTTGGCAAACTTGGCCAGCACACCTTTGGTATAGTTGGGTTTTGGCTGTGTCCAGTTAGATAAGCGTTCATCAATGATGGACTTTTCAACGATGAGCTCTAAGACATTATTTTCAGCGTCAATCAAAATTTCATCGCCATCTTCAACCACGGCTAATACGCCGCCTTTAAAGGCTTCTGGGGTGATATGTCCAACCACGAAACCATGAGTGCCTCCCGAGAAACGACCGTCGGTAATTAGGGCTACTTTACCACCCAAACCTTTACCCATTACCGCAGAAGTTGGGGCAAGCATTTCACGCATACCAGGACCACCTACAGGACCTTCATAACGAATAACAATAACATCGCCTGCTTGGATTTTTTCGTTTAGGATGGCCTCTAATGCTTCTTCTTCACGACCAAAACATTTTGCGCTACCTCTAAAGCTCAAGCCTTCTTTGCCTGTGATTTTCGCTACTGCACCCTCTTGTGCTAAGTTGCCACGCAAGATACGCAGATGTGAGTCTTTTTTGATTGGATTGTCTAAAGACTTGATGATTTCTTGTGAGTCAGCGTAAGGTGCAACATCTTTTAGGTTTTGTGCCATTGTTTTGCCAGTCACTGTCATGCAGTTGCCGTGTAATAGCCCTGCATCAAGCAGCATTTTCATCAAGGGTAGGGTGCCACCGATTTCAACCAATTCACTCATCATATACTTACCTGAAGGCTTAAGGTCGGCAATCACAGGCACATTAGCACCAATGCGAGTAAAGTCGTCAATCTTTAAGTCAACGCCAGTGGCGCTTGCCATAGCAATAAGATGTAAGACCGCATTGGTGGAGCCACCCAGTGTGATAATCACTGTAATTGCATTTTCGAAAGCTTGCATGGTCATAATATCGCTTGGCTTAATATCTTTTTCTAAAAGATTAAGTACCGCTTCGCCTGCACGCACGCAATCGTTATTTTTGTCCTCTGAGATGGCGTCTTGTGCGCTGGAGTTCGGCAAACTCATGCCTAAGGCTTCAATTGCTGATGCCATCGTATTGGCGGTATACATACCACCACAAGAGCCTGGACCAGGAATGGCAGTTTTTTCAATATTTTCCAGTTCAATCTCACTAATGGCATTGTTGGCAAATTGTCCTACTGCCTCAAACACACTAACAACATCAGTGTGTCCTTCACCTGGCTGAATAGTGCCACCATAAACAAAAATACTCGGACGATTAAGCCGTGCCAAGCCAATAATACAACCAGGCATATTCTTATCACAACCGCCAATTGCAACGATGCCATCAAAGCCTTGGCAACCTACAACTGTCTCAATAGAATCAGCAATTACCTCACGGGAAACCAAAGAATATTTCATGCCTTCAGAGCCCATAGAAATACCATCTGAAATGGTGATGGTATTAAAGATAACGCCTTTACCGCCAGCAGAATTAACGCCTTTTTCTGCTTCGTCAGCCAGTTTGTTAATGTGCATATTACAAGGTGTTACCATCGACCAAGTGGAGGCAATACCGACTTGTGGTTTGCTAAAGTCTTCCTTTTTAAAACCTACTGGATATAGCATGGCGCGACTTGCTGCGCGTTCATAACCATCAACAACCTGAGAAGAATATTTGCGTTTATTAGACATAAAAGTATTTCGTTTGCTATAAAGAGATAAATTTTAGACTAAAATGAAGTTTTTCTCTACCCCTAATAAATACACAAATTGAATACAGCGCAAAAAATCTTAGCATTGATCGCACCTTTCGTTAAAGAAGACAAGATTCTGCCAAGAACATACGCTCAAATCAACGACAATATTAATGATTTTGTCTTGCTGGAGCAATCTGGTGAGTTAGTGGCTTGTGTAGGTTTAAAAAACTCTCAAGAAGGCGGTATGGGCGAGATTTATGCTTTAGCAGTATCGGAAAAAGTACAAAACCAAGGAATTTCAACTAAACTCTTAAATAAAGTAATGCAAAAAGCACTTGCTGATAATTTTTCTAAAGTATTTGCATTGTCTAGACATAATGCACAGTGGTTTTTAAACCAAGGCTTTGTAAAAATGGAAATTAGTGAGCTGCCTAAGAATCGTCAAGCCTTGTTTGACCATCAGCGTAACTCATCTATCTTTTTTAAAATCGTCTCTAAAGAGAATTTGTAATGCAAATTAAAGACCGTATTCGAGGCTATTTACCTGTGGTGATTGATATTGAAACTGGAGGTTTTGACAATAAAACCGATGCTATGCTTGAGATTTGTGCGATAACGATTGGCATTAATGAGAATGGTATATTTTACCCAAAAGATATTTGTCACTTTCATATAGAGCCTTTTAAGGGTGCCAATCTTGAAGCGGCAGCGCTTAAATTCAATGGCATTGATGTGCATAATCCATTGCGTATGGCAGTGAGTGAAAAACAAGCATTGAATGAGATTTTTCAAACCGTTAGTGCTGAGGTAAAAACTCAAGAATGTACGCGTGCAATCTTAGTGGGGCACAACGCATTTTTTGACCTAGGGTTTTTAGTTGCGGCGAGCAACAGAACAAAGCTCAAAAATCCATTTCATCAATTTTCAACTATTGATACAGTAAGTCTTTCAGCCTTATATTACGGTGAAACAGTGCTTGCTAAAGCGATGCGTGTGGCGGGCATTGAATGGGAGGATGCCAATGCACATTCAGCGTTATATGACACGCAAAAAACAGCAGAATTATTCTGCAAAATCTTTAATGCGCAGCCCTATAGTTAATAGCCAGTGCTTAGCAAAATCCACAACATAGAATAAGTGTTTTTATTGAGTTTTTAGTATTTGACTGCCTGAGACTCAGTCCAATCTCGGATTTCCTTGGTTAGAGTTGTTGTAGATTTACCTTTAACACTAATAGGGCTTCCAATAACAACGGTAATGGTATTAGGATATTTAATAAAACTACCTTTAGGCCATGCTCTGCCTGCGTTATGATATACAGGTGAAATATCACAACCTGTTTTCTTAGCGATAGAAATACCACCTTTTTGGTATTCACCGAGTTCTCCATAAGGCTGACGCGTACCTTCAGGGAACACTACAACAAAAATCTTTTCATTAATTCTATCAGCACCTTGTTTGATTATTTTTTTTAGGGCTTTGAGTTTTTCGCCACGATTAATAACAATAGGCTTCAACATTGCCAACCCCCAACCAAATACTGGAATTAGTAATAACTCTCGCTTAAGCACCCAAGTCTGACGCGGAAAAACTTGTTGTAGGCCAATGCTTTCCCAAGTAGATTGATGATTAGAGACAATCACGCATGGTGTTGTAGGAATGTTTTCCCTACCAATGACTTTAAGCTTGATGTTTAGCGTTATGCGTAGCCACCATATACAAAACTTTGACCAATTTACCAATATGGCGTAGCGCGCTTTAATTGGAATAAAAAACAGTGCGAATGCGGTTGTTACCAGCAAACCTAAAACTATCATTGAACCTAAAAAGTAAAGTAAAGACCTTAAAAAAAGCATATTTGTTCAGTACAGAGTATGTAAGCGTTATAATTTATCAACTTAGAATTTTAATGATTTTTTATGACGCTTAGCACTATTCTTTTTGATTTAGATGGCACATTAATTAACACTGCCCCTGATCTTGCTTATGCACTCAATACTTTGCTGTTGGAAAATGGTGTGGAAGAAAAGCCGTATGAGGCGATCAAGCCTTTGGTGGCACATGGTGGAAAAGCTTTAGTGGCTATGGGTTTTGAGTGTAATGAGTCGCATCCTGAATTCACTAAAAGACATCAAAGACTACTGCAAATTTACACCGATAATATTGACAAATACGCGAAAACTTTTAAGGGCATTGATGATTTATTAAAACTGATTAAACAGCGCAAACTCTTGTGGGGTGTTGTCACCAACAAACCTGAAAATTTAAGCCATTTATTGTTGGGTAAATTGGGCATTAAGCCTGATGTAGTTGTGTGTGGCGACACACTAGAATATAACAAACCACATCCTGCGCCCTTACTTTATGCTTGTGCGCAACTCTGCGTTAGCCCAGTCTCGTGCTTGTTTGTTGGTGATGATGAAAATGATATGATCGCAGGTAAAAATGCAGGCATTAAAACGGTTGCAGTCACTTATGGCTATGGCAAGGTTGTGCAGGGTTGGAATTATGACTATCTTGTTGATTGCCCACAAGAAATACAGAGATTGATTTAATGCAAGAGTTATTATTAGGTTTATTTATAGGTGTATCTGCTGTGTTTTTTTGGCTTTTTAAGCTTAAAACCAAGAACACTGAATTAGAGATAAAGCTCAAAGAGCAAGAAAAGACTTTTAATACCACGCAACGCTCGCAAACGCAGATAAACGAAGCCTTTGAAAGGATTTCTGCCCAAGTTTTAAAAAAAGACAGCCTTGAACTCAGTGAAAAGAATGCAGATTTACTCAAGCCATTAAAAACACAAATTGAAGATTTTCGCAAAAAAATAGAAGGGCTTTCCATTGAGCAAGTTAAAGACAGAAGTTCACTTGAACAACAAATTAAAACCTTAACAGATGCACATAAGAATACACTTGAAGGCACGCAGAAACTCACTAACGCATTGACTTATGACAACAAACAGCAAGGTGACTGGGGGGAGATGATATTAGAGTCAATTTTGGAGGATTCTGGATTAAATAAAGGTGAGCAATACCATGTACAATCAACACTCAAAGATGAAAAAGGGAGGGTATTAAGACCTGATGTAATCGTGCATTTGCCTGATGATAAAGACATTATTATTGATTCCAAGGTCTCTCTTAAAAGTTATCAGGACTATGTCTCAGGCGATAGCACAGCAATTAGCGCACATATCAAATCTATTGATACCCATATTAAAAACATCTCATTAAAGTCATATGAAAACTTAGAAGGTGTAAATACACTGGATTATATTTTTGTATTTTTCCCGATTGAGGCATCTCTACTAGTAGCATTAGAGCAAAAACCTGATTTATTTAACGATGCACTAAAGAAAAATGTAGCATTGGTATCCCCTTCAACGCTGATGATGAGCCTAAAAACCGTTAATCATATTTGGAATACCGAACGGCAAAATAAAAACACCGAAGAGATTGTGCGCCAAGCAGGGGCGATGTATGATAAATTATCAGGCTTTGTGAAATCTATGGACGAGATAGAAAAGCAATTGGATAAAGCAAGAGACAGCTATAAAGATGCACGCATTAAACTCTCTACTGGTAAAGGCAATCTTATTGGTCGTGCGGAAAAATTAAAAGAACTGGGTGTGCAAAGTAAAAAGGAATTGAAATGAATATTAAAACCAATTATCAAATTACCAATGATGCGTTAAACGGTAAAACCATTTTAGTCACGGGTGCCAACCGTGGCTTCGGCAGGGCGATGACGCTAGACTTGGCCAAAGCAGGTGCGAGTGTGATTATGCTAGGGCGTGATTTAGGCTCATTAGAGGAGGTGTATGACGAAGTAGTGGATGCCAAATATCAAGAGCCAATTCTTTACCCGTTTGACTTAGAAGGCGCAACACCTGAACATTATGAGCAACTACAAAAAAATATTTTGGATAATTTCGGACGCCTTGATGGGCTGATTCACAATGCTAGTATTATTGGCACAATGATGCCAATTGAGCAATATGATATTAAACTGTGGTACGCCACTATGCAAATTAATATCAATGCGCCTTTTATGCTGACGCAATTTTTAATTCCTGCTTTGAATAAATCTGCTGATGCACGCATATTATTTTTATCCTCTTCAGTAGGGCGTAGTGCAAGAGCTTATTGGGGTGCCTATGGCGTGAGTAAATTTGCAATTGAAGGTTTAAGCCAAACCCTATCAGACGAATTGGAGAAAACCAATATTAAAGTCAATTCTCTAGACCCAGGGCGTATGAGGACTGAGATGAGAAGGGCTGCTTATCCTGCTGAAAATTCTGACAAAAATCCTTTGCCTGAGGATAAAAGCTCAGCGATTGTGTATTTAATGAGTGAAAAAACCAAGAAGCTAAATGGAGAGCAACTTACTTTATCCGACGCTTGATTAACATTAAAATCAACAACATTAAATAAACAACCAAACCAGCTACGCTTAGCACGAAAGAAAAAGCGCCAATCGGTGTCCATAGGGTTTCGTGTAACAGGCCTTGAGTGTCGACATATATCGGATAAAAAGTTCTTTGAATCAACATAGAGGCAACAGCCAAGAAGAAGAAAGATAAAGAAATCTTTAAAATTGTGTTTTTAAAAGACTTTTGCATAAAATTTTAGCGCTGTAAATCAGCCGTTAAATGTGGATGAATGGTTTTTAAAATAGCTTTAAATACTTGTTCATTGCCAGCCACAACATTGCCAGTCTCTAAATACTTATCACGACCCGAAAAATCCCCTACAAAACCACCTGCTTCTTTAACCAAAAGCACGCCAGCGGCAATGTCCCAAATGTTAAGCTCAATTTCCCAAAAGCCATCTAAGCGACCTGCAGCCAAATAAGCCAGATCAAGTGCAGCAGAGCCTGCACGGCGAATGCCTGCCACTTTTGGATGAATTGCCTTAAACATATCAAGGTAAGCATCTAGATGTTGCGGTGCTTTAAAAGGAAAGCCTGTGCCAATCAGTGTGTTTTCAAAACCGCGGGTATTGGTAGTGCGAATCCTTTGTTCGTTAAGATAAGCCCCTTGCCCCCTTGAAGCGGTAAACATTTCTTCTTTAAATGGGTCATATACCACAGCGTGCGTGGCTTCATTGTCTTCGTATAAGGCGATAGAGACGCAGTATTGCGGGAAACCATGCAAGTAATTGGTGGTACCATCGAGTGGGTCAATAATCCATTGAAAGCGACTATTGCCTAAAATTTCGCCATTTTCTTCACCCAAAATACAATGATCGGGAAAGGCGTATTTCAACTCGTCTATAATAGCATCTTCAGCGGCTTTATCAACTTCAGAAACGAAGTCATTGGCTGCTTTATTTTCAATCGTTAAAAGGTCAATTTGATTGTGGTATCTCAAAATGATGTCGCCAGCTTTTCTGGCAGCTTTAATGGCAATATTAAGCGTAGGATGCATGATAAAAGGCAAAAATGAATAAAGAAGCGAATTATACCCAACCCTTTGACAGGGTGCGTGTGGTTATGGTTAATACCACTGAGCCGGGTAATATTGGTGCGGCTGCCAGAGCGATGAAAAATATGAACTTATCGCAGCTGACTTTGGTCAATCCACAAGGTTACCCGTCAGCAGTTGCTACCGCTAGAGCGAGCGGTGCAGATGATGTGTTGTCTAATGCGCTAGTCTGTGAATCCTTAGAAGAAGCTCTACAAGGCGCACATTTGGTGATTGGTGCGAGTGCGCGTCAACGCAATATTAAATGGAGGCAAATGGATGTCGTGGGTGCTTGTAGTGAGATTCAAAAAACAACCTCAGTTGAAAACCAAACCGTAGCAGTGGTCTTTGGTACAGAAAAATATGGGTTAACTAATGAAGAGTTGGATTTATGCCAAATACTCATGACCATCCCGGGTAATCCCAATTATTTTTCTTTGAATGTGGCTTCCGCCATTCAAGTCTTTGCTTATCAAAATTATGTTTATAACACCACAACGCAGTTTGAACAGAGTAGTAACGAGATTGCCAGTTTTAACGAATTAGAAGGTTTTTACACCCATCTTGCTCAAGTACTGGAACACATAGACTATTTTGAAGAAAAGCGCCCTAAGGCGCTTTTAATGCGCAGACTGCGTCGGTTCTTTGGTAGGGCAGAACCTGAGAAAGAAGAAGTGGCAATTTTTCGTGGTATTTTAAGAAACATCAAGCCGTTTGAGAGATAACAAAAAAAAGAGGGCTTGAAGTTTAAATAAATTATAAAGATTTTATAAAACTCTGTAATTACTGATATACTGGGACTTCTATTTAATAGCCAACTGGTTGCATGAAATTTATTTTAATATTTATGAGCGTCTTGCTATTAATTTCTTGCACTAAAACTAAAACCTCATATATTTATAAGAGTAATTATAAAACACAACAAGAATATTATAAGGATTTGAGTGGGTGTGAAGTTGCATCTAACTCTGTTGGTTTGCGTTATAATCCAACTGTAAATGTATATAATTCTTACAATAGTAATAGTGGCGGATTATCCAATGCACTTACAGAATACACAAAACTCATGAATAAACAGTCCAACTTGCGATTAGAGCAACTACAATTAGAAAGAATGCAGATAGAAAAAACTTTATTAAAAAATAATTGTATGCGTGGAAAAGGCTGGAATATTGTAAAACAAACATATAAAGTAAATAGATTTACTGGAGAAAAAGTTATAGACGCTAAAAAATTTCATAAATAGATGAATGAAATTGCTAGAGAATGGGAAGAAATATAACAGGAAAGAATGTGAATAAAAAATAAGATGATGCTACCCTTTTATTCAGTAAATTCATTTTACTTAATGACTATAAAAACACCTAACAAATCACTACACCTGACCGCTGACGCATCAGGTGAGTTTGGGCATTAGAGTTGATTAAAAACAAAAAAAAGCCCGATAGTCTCGGGCTTTTTTTTGTTTTAGATATTGAAATAGATCACTTAATTAGTTTATTCATGCGTTTAACAAATTCCGCAGGCTCTTTAAGCTGTCCGCCTTCGCTTAAAACTGCTTGGTCAAACAATACCTTAACAACATCTTGACTAACTTTAGTCTTAAGTTTTTTCACCAATGGGTGTTGTGGATTAATCTCAAGAATAGGTTTAGTCTCAGGCACATCTTGACCGAGCGATTTCATAATGCGCTCCATATTACCACCCATCTCATTTTCATCAGCGACCAAACAAGAAGGGGACTCACTCAAGCGGTTAGAGATTTTGACTTCTTTAACTTGATTTTCAAGAATTTTGCCCATTTTTTCGACCACTTTGTCAAAATCTTTAGCAGTTTTCTCTTTTTTGGCTTTTTCTTCTTTAGAATCTAAATCTTCTAAATCGCCTTTGGCAATTGATTTCAGTGGAATACCATCAAATTCTCCAAAATTACTGACCATCCATTCGTCAACACGGTCAGACAGGAGTAAAACTTCAATGTCTTTTTGGTTGAAAATTTCTAGATGTGGTGAACCTTTAGCACTCTCATAAGTTTCAGCGGTAATGTAGTAAATGGCTTTTTGGTCTTTTTGCATGCTTTTAACATAGCATTCAAGTGTTGCTGTTTGTGTGGCATCATCACTTTTATTAGTGGCAAAGCGTAGTAGTTTGGCGATTTTATCTTTGTTGGCAAAATCCTCAACCACGCCTTCTTTCATGACCATGCCAAATTCTTTCCAAAAAGTGGCATATTTTTCAGGTTTATTTTTTGCCATCTTTTCTAGCGCTTTCAAAATACGACTGACTGAGGCTTTGCGAATGGTATCAACGACTTTGTTGCCTTGTAGAATCTCTCTAGAAACATTCAGCGATAAATCAGCAGTGTCAATCACACCTTTGACAAAACGCAAGTAAAGTGGCATTAATTCATCGTTATCCTCCATAATAAATACGCGCTTGGCGTAGAGTTTAATGCCACCTTTGCGCTTAGGCTCCCACATATCAAAGGGTGCTTTTGACGGAATATAGAGTAGTGAGGTGTAGTCTAAGTTGCCTTCAACACGGTTGTGTAGCTGTGTGAGTGGCGCTTCAAAGTCAAAAGTCAGCGACTTATAGAACTCATCGTAATCTTCTTGTTTAAGATCAGCTTTGTCTTGTGTCCAAAAGGCATTGGCTTTATTAACGGCTTCATATTCGATATCCTTGCTCTCTTCTGAGTGCTTAATCATCATAATCGGCACAGTAATATGGTCAGAATATTTACTGATAATGCCGCGTAGACGGTGTTCATCTAAAAATTCAGCCTCGTCTGCTTTAATGTGTAAGGTGATAGAGGTGCCAAAATCAGGGCAATCAACCTTTTCAGTAGAGTATTTACCCTTGCCATTTGATGTCCATTGCGTGCCTTTTTTGCCTTTAGTGCCTGCTTTTCTGGTGACAAGTGTGACTTTATCGGCAACGATAAAGGCGGAATAAAAACCCACGCCGAATTGACCAATAAGATTGGAGTCTTGTGCTTGTTTTTCATCTAAACCTTTAAGGAATTTTTTAGTACCAGAATTGGCAATAGTGCCGATATTTTTATTAACTTCAACCTCTGTCATACCAATACCATTGTCAGTAATAGTAATGGTTTTTTTGTCTTTATTAACATCAATATAGACGGCTAAATTTTCCTTGCCTTCAACCAAAGAATCGTCCGAAAGTGTCTCAAACTTAAGTTTGTCAATCGCATCAGAGGCATTTGATACCAACTCTCTAAGGAAAATTTCTTTATTTGAATATAGAGAATGAATCATTAAATCCAGTAGTTGCGAGACTTCTGTTTGAAAAGTATGTGTTTGTTTTTCTGCCATTTTTCTATTCCATGTTATGCGTTAAAATATATCAATATGGGCAGAATGGTAAAATTCAACTAAAAATGCAAAAAGAAATTGAAAAATTTATTGCGTATTTAAAAATTGAGCGTAACTATGCGCTAAATACACAGCAAGCATACGAAAAAGACTTGTGTCAGTTGTTAGAATTTTTGCGTGAAAAAGGTATCGCTAATTGGAGTGATGTAACCACAGAACATCTAAATTTATTAGTCATGAAAATGCGTCATCATGGCATTAGTGGACGCAGTATTCGCCGTCATTTGTCTTCTGTGCGTGGTTTTTTAAGCTATTTATTGTCTCGAAAAATCATACCAAGCAACTGCGCTTTGGGTTTACAAACACCCAAAGTCAACCAAAACTTACCAAAAACGCTAGATTACGAACAAGTTGTAATGTTAGCAACACCAAGGTCACAATTAGCTAGGGAGCTACGAGATGTTGCGATTGTTGAGGTGCTTTATTCTTGCGGACTTAGGGTGTCAGAATTGGTCTCATTAGATATAGATTCAATCGATAATACTCAGGGCTTCTTGCAAGTGACGGGTAAAGGGTCAAAAATGAGGCACACACCACTGGGCAACCCAGCACAAAAGGCGATTACAAACTACTTGCAAAAAACAAGTGTTACGCAGGGTGCTTTATTTTTAAACAACAAGATGCAAAGAATAAGCACTAGATCTGTGCAAGAAATGATTAAGAAGCGTGCGCTGGAAGTTGGCATTAAGGTCGGTGTGTATCCACATATGTTACGCCATGCAGCGGCCACACATTTTCTACAATCTAGCCATGATTTACGCAGTGTGCAAGATTTTTTAGGGCATAAAAGCATTAAATCAACACAGGTTTATACACACCTAGACTTTTTAGAATTATCCAAGGTGTATGACAAATTTCACCCTCGCGCTAAAAAACTATGAATTTTCAAACACGATACGCAGCAAAAATACTGAGTGTTGGCGGAGTGATTAGCAACCCAACAGACACCGTTCAAGGTTTAACCTGCCTGCCTTATGAAAAATCTATGCAAAAAATGTTGTGGCTTAAGCATAGAAGCCCTGCAAAAGGCTTGATTTTGCTTGCCAGTGATCTGCATTTCTTTTATCCGTATGTAGAAGACACGAGCTTATTGGCGCAAATAAAGTTGCAAAAACACCCCACCACTTATTTGTTCAATGCGCATCATAATACCTCAAAATTGATTACAGGCATTTTTAAAACAGTGGCAATACGCTTAACCGATAATGCGCTGATTAGCGATTTGTGTCAACAATGTCAAAGCCCTTTGGTTTCAAGCAGTGCCAATATTTCTGGCTACAAAACCGCAACTAGCCTACTGTCATTAACCTTGAATTTTCACCAAGAATTGGATTTCATCCTGGCGCCACGACACGGTAATTTCCAAGCCTCACACATTATCAATGCCCACACGCAAGAGAGGGTTAGGTGAATGTTTTTTTAAATTTCTAAATTGCGTGACTCACTTAACACAAAACTTGCATAGTCATCAATGGACAAGGTTTGTACGCCATTGCTAAAATTGAGTGTTTGCCATGCTGTATCTGTGGCTTGGATTGCAGTTAAGCGTTCATCGGTAAAACTTAGACGATAGCCACTACCCCATAAGTGTTGTAATTGCCAAGCGGGCTGAGATTGAGGTGAGAGTTGCCAAATACAAATTTCTCTTGAGGTAGAGACAATCTGTTTACCATCTGGGCTGAAATTTGCACTCAAAACCTTATCCGTATGCCCAATAAAAGTTTGCAAACAATTGCCACTCAAGTCCCAAAGTTTAAGGCTGTTATCCCCTGAGGTAGAGACAATCTGTTTACCATCTGGGCTGAAATTTGCACTCCAAACCTCACTCGTATGCCCAATAAAAGTTTGCAAACAATTGCCACTCAAGTCCCAAAGTTTAAGACTGTTATCAAATGAGGCAGAGACAATCTGCTTTCCATCTGGGCTGAAATTTGCACTCAAAACCCCATTCGTATGCCCAATAAAAGTTTGCAAACAATTGCCATTCAAGTCCCAAAGTTTAAGGCTGTTATCCCCTGAGGCAGAAACAATCTGTTTGCCATCTGGACTGAAATTTGCACTCAAAATCCCACTCGTATGCCCAGTTTGCATAAATTCCAACCTTTCAAATTTAGCGGATGATTTTATGGTGTTAATCTTATGCTGTTCCTTGTAAATATGCCAATCCAATTGTGCAGACAGTTCTGCGTGCTGGAATGACAATTGGCATTGTGTTAATGTCCATTGATACAAACCTGAGGTTAGCACCGAGTCTGATTTTAGTTTAAACCCACTATGCAGCGCTTGTATTTGACTGTGACGCCAAATAGATTTATTTAAATTACTGACTGTTAAGTACAATTCGCCAATCGTTACTGCCGTCCATTCACTGGCAGATAATTCTGTGGCGTCAATGACAAGGCGTTGGCAGTTTAAGCCAAAAACGCTTATTTTTTGCAGTTTTAGTTGACTTAATTGCACTACTTCAAACACTGGCATAGCTAATTGGTGTTTGTGCATTGTGCTGACCATGTCCAGTGCTAAGTGGGCAACAGGCGTTGTGCTTTTTTGTGCCAAAGTTTGGATTAGCGCTTGATGTAATTGAGTGATTTCTTTATCAGATAACAAAACAATACCATCTAAAATAAATTGTCGGGTTAGAGCGGAAATGTTTCCAGTTAAAGTTATTAAGCTTGATTTTTGCCATGTTTTGGTTAATTTCTGAGCAATAAAAAACTCTTGCATTGAGCTGTGTGTAAAGCCAAAATCTGCCGCTGCAAAACGCACCAATAAAGTTGAATTGCGTAAATCCTGCTCTAATTCTGCATGGCTGATTTTTTGGTATTGCGCCTGCACCTCTTGATGTTGCTGTAACCAGTCTTGATACCAATCATTTAAGTCATCAATGGGCAAAACTTGCACCTTTTTTTCCCATAAATAATAAGCCAGATCTTGTAATAGTGTCTTTTTATGGCGTAGGTTTAATACATGTTTCTCATCATCTCTTCTGAGTGTATCCTCAATCAGTGCTTGATAGAGGCTGGTTGAATTAATATGTTTGAGTTGTTTTAATGCTGGCAAGCTAGAGGCGATTTTACTCAGCAGAAAAGGGCGACTTGCCAAGCCTGATAAATAATGATTGTCGTTAATAAATTTAACAACAAGTGTACTATCCTTTTCACCCAGTTGTTTTTTTAACATTGATTGAATTTGTGTTGAATTAAAAGGTAGAATTTCCACCGCACGATAATCCTGTTGTGCGGAATTGTCTCTGCCTAAGCCACGAAAAAAACCACTTTGCGCTTTTAAATCCTCAAAATGATGACTGCGACAAGAGAGGATTATTTTAACTTTTGAATCCCCACGATGAGCCGTATTGGGGAATACCCTCATCAATTCTGCTAAAAACTGCTGACGCATATCCTTAGTATAATGCACCAATTTTTCATCCAAACCGTCAAAGATAAAAATCAAATTACCATCTTGTGCTTTCTGAATAAACGCTTGTGCATCGGCTGTTGTGTTTTGCCGTCTTAGAACGCTCTGTATTATCTCTTCCAAATATGGTTGACGCACAATATGGTTATCCGTAACAAAGGTGGGCGTATTGCGTAAATCAATATAAAACGGCTCAATAGCCCCCGCTTTTTCCGTGAGTTTAGCGGATAGAATACGACAACTAAAAGTTTTCCCCATGCCGTAATCGCCCAGTAGGGCATAGATGGATTGTGAGGAGTTTTTAATCCAATCTAGCATGTCGGTGATTAGATCCACTTTAATGTTTGTGTCTGTTTCGGTGTTTTTGTTTGATAATGCTTCACTTTCGGTGGACATTGAAATGATTCTTGCCGAGCTATCTTGATGATTTTTTTTGAAGTATCTATTGTCCGAAGGAGGGCTTATTACACCTGTCTTTTGCGCTTTCTGTGGATTGTTTTTGGGTTTATTTTGGTAAAATTTTTGTAAGCCTTTAATAACTTTATCAACAAAAGCATTTTGCCTCTCACTCTCAGGGTTACAATCAGCAAAAAAATCACCAGATCCATCGTTTAAGTAGCACACCTGTTGTTTCAGAATATGCGTTGTATCCAATTCTTTACTTACTTTGTTAAAAAAAACATCAACACTTGATTTTTTACCATCTATTCTTGTGTCTAAGCCAAATAAAAACAAAGCCTTTTTATTTAAAAAGTGAGGTATTTCTTTTTCTACAATATATTTACTTTCTAAAAATTGTTGCGATAAGGCGCCAAGTCCAATATCAGATGTATTTAAATTTTCTTGAATTTGCTCCTCAAATGTTGAGCCAGCATGCAATTGCTTCATTGTCCAAATTATCACTTTTTTACCATTAATATCAGGTTTTTTTTCTTCAAATAACCGCTTAAAGTTTTGAGCATCGTTTTCGTTGTCCTGACTGTAACTCATAAAAATCTTAATCGCATCTTTATCAGTGGCATCTTTGACGGTATTAGGTTCAAAATTTTCATCGTTATATTGACAATTTTTCAAAGGCTCAATCTTCGTTGGCTCATAACCCACTTTTAATTGCAATTTCGCTTTTGCTTTCCGCATTTTGTTGGCCTTGAGGGTGTTCACTTCAATGGAGTTGAGTATTTTTTTTTCTTCAGGATTCATTTCAGGGTCTTCAGTAAGCCGACCAATTGCATCCAATATTCGCTTGATAAAGTTGCGATAATTCGCCTCTGCATCGGCTGCTGTTGTAAAAATTTCTGCTAATATCGTTTGCTTGTCAATATAGCCATTTTCATCCATCATTAGCAACAATCGATTGATGTTTTTAGAATCGGTTTTACCCAATTCATTCTGTTTTAAAAAAAACTCAAAACCCCTTGTAATTTTTGCTTGCATTTTCCCTTCTAATTAATTATTTAAAATCCATGTAACAACAACGATGGCAATAACAGTGAATTTATAGTTACTAATGCCAGCGAGTGTATTAAATATTTCATGAAATGTTTTCATATTAGATATTATTATAACAATATTTTTTTTATACATTTGTATAATTGCAATTTAAACAAAAATTTTCACCAAGTTTTAGTATAATGAATTTCATGATTAGTCAAGTAAAAACCTATTTATTGGCGCTACAAGCTAATATTTGCACACAATTAGAAGCCGTTGATACTAAGGCGAGCTTCATTAAAGATAAGTGGCAAAAGCCTGACAACAAAGGTGATGGGCTAACTAGAGTACTCACCAATGGTAAAGTATTTGAACAAGCAGGGGTGAACTACTCAATTGTGCGTGGCAATGATATGCCAGCTTCAGCCACTGCACTTAGGCCTGAGCTAGCAGGGCGTCGTTTCACTGCTTTAGGGGTGTCGTTAGTGATTCATCCGCACAACCCTTATGTGCCAACTTCACATGCCAATGTGCGTTTTTTCTTAGCAGAAAAAGATGGTGAAGACCCGATTTGGTGGTTTGGTGGTGGTTTTGATTTAACTCCTTATTATGGCTTTGAGGAAGACTGTATTTTTTGGCATCAAAATGCTAAAGATGCTTGCACACCGTTTGGTGATGAGGTGTATCCAAAATATAAAAAATGGTGTGATGATTACTTTTATATAAAGCACCGTGACGAACAACGCGGGATTGGTGGTTTGTTCTTTGATGATTTGAATGAAGGTAGTTTTGAGCAGTGCTTTGCTTTTATGCAAAGCGTGGGTAATAGTTATATTAAGGCTTACAGACCCATTGTAGAAAAACGCAAAGACAGTGAATATGGTGAGAGAGAGCGACAATTTCAGTTATATCATCGTGGTCGCTATGTGGAGTTTAATTTGGTGTATGACCGTGGCACACTGTTTGGTTTACAAACAGGCGGGCGCACTGAGTCAATCTTAATGTCCTTGCCGCCAAAAGTAGCGTGGGAATATCAATACCAGCCAAAAGCAAACAGCCCAGAAGCCAAACTATACGAATACTACCTCAAACCACAGGACTGGATTAATGCAAACTAATTTAGATGTTAAAAGATTGCTCTGCCCCATGCCCGTCATTCGATTGGGGGAGATGATTGAGAAAATTGATATAGGTGACACCATTCAGATAATTGCCACCGACCCTGGGGTTTTGCATGATATACCTGCTTGGTGCAAGGTGCATGGGCACAAGGTGCTTGCTTGTGATGAAAAAACTAATGAGATTATTTTAATGGTGGAAAAAATATAATTTTTTTAGAAGACTTTACTTTAAACCTAAAAAAGATTGTTGACATGAAAAATAGCAGGTAGAATTGGAAATTAGTATCCAGTTTACTGGGGAAATTTCATAATACAAAACCCCAGCGTAAGTAAAATATTTACAAAGTCTGGAAACTTTTAGACATCTATGTCGATGAGGCAAGACTCAACCAAGATTTAAGCGGTATTGATACCTTTGGCTTGGATGAAACCAGTGTTGCCAAAGGGCACGACTATATCACCCTATTTGTTGATTTATACAAAAAGGCAGTGGTGCATATTAGTAATGGTAAGAGCGCCAAAACTGTGCATGATTTTGTGGCAACATTAGAACAACAAAATGGCAACAAAGAGCAAGTTAAAGCTATTAGTTGCGATATGTCCCCTGCTTTTATTAAGGGCGTATGTAAGGCGATGCGTATGCGTGAGACCTTCCAGAAAATTTATCAAGCCCCTGATATGCAAACCTTTAGGCACTTGCTACAAAAATGGTATCACTGGGTTAGTCAGTGTAGTTTGCATCCAAGCACTACCCGCTTGTTTTTAACAAGAGCCCACTTGAGCGAACTATTTTCTAGTGGGTAGTGCTTGGATGCAATCCATTAATCCTCTTTTGAGCGATGGCATACTCCTACATGGAAAAATGAGATAGGTGGTCAAGTCTCTTGGCGAATACTTCGTTAGAAACTTATATGCAAAATCCAAAGTGGTTTGACTTAGAGCACCCTGAAACAGACAGAGGATGTTTTGATTGCCATATATATAATCCTGAGACACTAAATGGACTTCATTTGAGTCATATATTCAATGTAGAAAAAGATTACGGAGCTTGTACTTTTGATGCGAAATTTTTAACGATATTTGATTTTAAGAATCTACTATTATGATAGTAAAAGGGGCGCCACTCCTTTATTTTATTGAAACAATTCTTTTATTTTGGGTGATAAAAATTCAGATAAATCTTTAAACGGTATAAGTATTTTAACAATGCCTTCTGATCCTGGCGCTACCTGATATTTGTCAAAAGAAATTAGTAAACCTTTTTGAGTCAATACCACACTATCAAAGTTTTCTTGCTTAGGGGTGGTACCATCTTCGATAAATATATTATTTTCTTGTGGGTATTTTTTATGTAATTTTGTACGGGAAATTTCTGACAATGTTGATAAATATGTGTCATTAGAGAAAAAATCTGACAAATATATTTCCTTACCGCTAGCTCTGTGGAATATTCTAGAGGAAATGCTGTCATTTCCACTGCCACCAGTATTAGTGTGTTGGTTAAATACAAATGCAATGTAATCTTCTGATACAAAAGAAACATCAAAATGTTGAACATAATTAGTGATAAATGTTGCTGCTTCTAGATTAGTTTCCGCAACATATTTCTTATAGTTACTCTCTTGCTTTTTTGCTTCCTTATAAAATTCATCAATAAATTTTTGACTGAGTTGTTGAAGGGTTTTATTAATAGTTTTATTTTGTGTCACAGGAGTTACAACGAGGATCGTAGATCTACCCTCGTTGAACTGATCTTTTGTGGTGTTTACCGAAATGCCCTTATATTTTGTTTCATCATGCCAAATAATTTGTTTAGCTTGGTAATTATCTGTTAACCCTATTTCTCCAATATTATTTTTGCTTAATAACATCCAAATCGTACCAATCAATGTGGCAGCAAATATAGGGATGATAATTTTTAAATTTAATTTATTTGAGGCTTTTGTATAACGCATAATTTTTCATCTTAATTTCAATTTTTATATTTTTTCAAAATTACCTGTATTTTTCATAAAATCAAAAAAAACTTATTTTTACCAACTGTTTTTTTACTTTATTCTTCTATTTTAAAACAAAAGGATGGCGTCCTCTTTATGTCTTTATTGTTTTTTAGTGCAAAAGTCCCTGACAAATTTTTTTAACTGTTACAGTAATATTTTTTTAGAGACTTTTGCATAACTCATAATTCTCCACCCTAATTTCAATTTTTGGATTTTTTCAAAAATATTTTCAAAACTACCTGTATTTTTTCATAAAGTCCAAAAAAAACCTTATTTTCCCAGCTGTTTATTGCTTTATTTCCCTATTTTTAGTCCTCTCCCACTCATTGGGCGTAACAATCCCCTAGACTTCGCATTTGTTTAAAAATATTCATCCCAGTTTTAAGATTGTAACTCATAACAATAAGCTGCTCTCTAGTTTTGTTTCTTTCTAATCCAAGGTATCTTGCCTTGGCTAATCCATGATGTTGTTTGAGTAAGCCAAAAGTGCGTTCAACAATATAGCGAATGGATGATCGTTGTTTATTCTCTTGTTTTTGCCTGTCTGTAAGTGGTGTATTTCTGTAAGCCCTGTGTAGAACTTTGTTATTTTGTTTACCAAGTTTTTCATCGTTTTTCTTGTTAGCATAAGCACTATCGGCATAAACTTCACCA
>NZ_UEXF01000019.1:113719-131044 GCF_900127505.1 thiotrophic endosymbiont of Bathymodiolus puteoserpentis (Logatchev)
CATCAATAATGTTGATTGAACCTAGAGAAACAATAATACTGTTTTGTTCTAAATGATGATTGATTTGTTCTAGTAGTGCTTCTAGCAAATTTTCAGTATTGAGTAATTGTCTAAAACGCCAAATGGTGGAATGGTCTGGCACTGCTTCGCTTAAACTTAAATCAATGAAGCGTCTGAACATTAAATCTCTAGCAATTTGTTTTTCTAAGGCTTCATCGCTAAGCGCATACCAAGCCTGAAGAATTAGGATTTTAAACATCATTATGGGTGGATAGGCGCTTGCAGCTGTTTTGGAGGTATAAAGATTTGATAGTGTTTGTTCTATCTCGCCCCAGTTAATGATGTTATGCACATCGTCTAGTTCTGATAGAGATTTATGTTCAATAACAAGAGAATCTGCAAATGAATTTTGTTGGGTGTTTTTCCAAGATATTTTGGGTGTTTTATGGGTGTTGTTTTATCAGATTGGTGGTTTTTTGGTTGGGTTATGCAAAGGTCTCACCTAAGGTTTTTTGTGGTACTGGATAAAAAGCAGTTTTGTTGATTTAGATGGTTGGAAAAATGGAGGGGTTTGGTTTGTTTGGAGTGGTTTTTAAGGGGCGACTATTTAAAGACACTCGCATCCTGCGTTTGCCATAGGTGTGTCCAACTTCAATGGCAGTTTGTTTAATGAATTTAATCATGGCATTGGTATTATCATTGAGCGACTTATCTTTGACTTGATAGTAATAACTACTGCGAGGAAGTTTGAGTAATTGGCACAATTCTTTGGTTTTATACTGTTTACAAGCCCTGTTCATTTTAGCAATCATAATGTGTTTTGATTGTCCACTGCGAACAAGGCTGTTGCTTTTTTTTAAGATTTCATTGTCCCTTTGCGAACGCCAGAGTTGTTTCTTGAGCGATTGTATTTCTTGTTGCTCGGGTGTCATGGCTTTGCTTGATTTAGGCGTTTGTCCGCTTATTTCAGCTAGGTATTGTTTCTTCCAACGAGTAACTGCAGATGGGCCAGCACCTGAGATTGCTACAATCTTTTTGTTAGAATAGTTTTCATTAACCATGAGTTTGGCATAATCTAATTTTTGTTCAATTGTAAAGTTAGCTCGTTCTTTTCTAGATTTTATTATTTGTGTCATTATTGACCTCCTTGTATTTTGTATTATAAGGCTATCTTTGTGTCTAAGATTGTTAGACCATTACAGTTTAAGTTTAATAGATTGCTATTGGCATCAAAGTCAGATGCGGATTGTTGGGTTTCGGTACCACGGTTGTTGTTAGGGTGAATGGAGATGGTTTGTTGCCAAGTGTTACTTTTTGCTTGGTGTGAGAGGTGGATTAGGTTATTGCCTATGTCGTAGGTGTAGGTTTGCTGGTAGGGTTCTGGTGAAATCATAATATGGCACAGTGGTTTTTTTGTCGCCTTATTTTAGCAAGTGCAAAATATTCACGCATACCTTCACGAGGTGGTAGGGGTTCTTCAGCAGATATTAAAGGCATTTTTGGTTTTAAATGTAGGCGAATATTATTGCCAATAGCCTCTAATTCTACAGAGGACACCTCAAGACTAAAAGTATTGGCAATCCTTAAAGAAGATCTGCCATTATCACTCTCGATAAGAAAATTATGATAAAACCTTGAGTAATTTTTATCCGTTCGATAAATCCTCATTGCTTCTTGTGTGCTGGGGTTGATTATAGACTGGCGTAGCATTGTTTTAGGCAGCATATTTAATGCGCCTGCTATTTTTGTCATCCCTAAATACTGATAAGAGATTACCTCTGTTGCGTTCAAGCCAGAACGACGATTTTGTCTTATATTTTTAAAATTTGCATTAAAAACTAACCCCCCTGTGGAAAAGTTCATAATATTCGTAAAAGTATCAGAAGGCGGACAAGAAAGGGCTTTAACTATTAGCGCTCCCCCGTTACTGTCTTCTGATTTTATGAAAAATTCTGTACTAGTGTTTAACAAGTTCAGTTTATCAGCAGGATAAGTCCTGACAATATTTTCCAGTCTTTCATACGATTCAGGAAAATAAAATAAATTATTATTCTGATAAGTACCTTCAATTGGACTTAGTACATCTATTTCATAATGGGGTAAACTCGTGTTAGGTGGGTAAACTTTAACGTGCCCTGTCGGGTCTGTGTATTTAAGGGGATTATTACCCACATAAATATACAAATTTAGGCTATCAACCGCACCCGCTGAATCGGGGCTTATCCATCTTGCCAACCAAGGGGTTAGGTACCTAGCACCGTAGTAGCACAAACCACTGCTGTCGTCTCTTTCTTTACCTGTGTAGCGGTAGCGTTTTTGTTGCACTTTGGTTTTGTCTTTGCCAGCGATAAGGGCAGTGCCGCCATAAGGATAGTAATGTTCGTAGCTAAAGGTTTGGGCTTGATCATCCAATTCTAAGGTGTTGGACTGTAGGTGACTGATGAGTTGGTAGCGAGTTTGAGCGGGGTTTTGTGTGTTGTCTTTACTGCTTTCACTCAGAATGTGAGTGCCGATGTGCAGGGTACTACTTTGTTGTTTTGCTTCGTTGGTTGAAATCTCTAGTGAAGGCAGGTAGTCTCTTTGGTTTTGCGCTTGGTGGTCAGATTCAATTACAGTACGAACTCGATTACCTTGGTAGTTATAGACATAGTACTCTGTAGTGTTGCTTTTGTCTGTTTTAGTAAGCTGGTTAAGCGTGTTGTTGTAGTGCCAATCTAGGTCGCCAATATTGTCAAGAGTTAGTAAGTTGCCGTTGGCATCAAAGTCGCTGGTGGATTGCTGGGTTTCAGTACCGCGGTTGTTGTTTGGGTGGATGGTCAGGATTTGTTGCCAGATGCTACTGTTTGCTTGGTGTAAAAGGTGGGTTAGGTTGTTGCCTGTGTCGTGGATATAAGTTTGGTGATAAAGTTCTAGGGTGTTCATAATTGCTAGCGCTTTTTTAATTTAATATTTATAAGAGTATGCATTATAAGGATTGTGCCTTATAAAATCATCTCTATCTTAATAGAGATGATTGGCAAAAGCCAATTTTTGCCCAACTGATGATTTCTTTAAACCTTGTCTTAGCAAGGCTAAGGCTGGGTTTACCCTCATAGAGGACTGCTGGGTGTCGCTGGAAAAATTGACAATTGGGTAAAAAGTGGGTTTTTAATGATTATTTCTATTCATGTAAAGGTCTCACTGGGTGTTAATTTTTTTTGGTAATTATAGAAAAAACCCTTTGAGCGTTTATAAAAAAACTTTTGCATAAAAAAATTATAAGGTTTATGACTGGATTGAAAACAATGGGTGTGATAATCTTAGATATTGGATAGAAAAAACTGCAAAACAGGTGATATTTTGAGTATTCGGCATTAAAAATAGGGTAGAATTATGCGATTGTTTTTTAACAAAAACAATTTTGTTTGCAACGGTGCAGACTGCTTAACAATAACTGCTAATAACTAACTAATTTAAAAATAGGAGAAGATATGTCTGCAAAAAATGTAATGAAGATGATAAAAGATAACGAAGTAAAATTCATTGATTTTCGTTTTACTGATACTATAGGTAAAGAACAACATGTGAGTGTACCAGCTCACACCATTAACGCTGAGAAGTTAGAAGAAGGGCAAATGTTTGACGGCTCTTCAATCGCTGGCTGGAAGCCAATTAATGAATCTGACATGATTATGAAGCCAGATACAGCAACGGCAGTCTTGGACCCATTTACTGAAGAATCTACTTTGAATATTACTTGCGATATCATTGAATCAAATGATATGAAAGGCTATGAAAAAGACCCTCGTTCTATTGCCAAGCGCGCTGAAGATTACTTAAATGAAACAGGGATTGGTGACACTGCTTATTTTGGCAATGAGCCGGAGTTTTTTGTTTTTGATAGTGTCAAGTGGGATACAGGTTTTGGCTTGGGTAAAGCCTTTTATGAAATTAATTCTGAAGAAGCAGACTGGGAGTCGGGTTCTGATTTTGAAGGTGGCAACAAGGGACACCGTCCTAGAATTAAAGGCGGCTACTTCCCAGTACCACCTGTGGATTCGTTGCATGATTTGCGCTCACAAATGTGTTTAGCCATTGAAGAGATGGGGGTGGTCACTGAGGTGCATCATCATGAAGTAGGTACAGCAGGTCAATGTGAGATTGGTGCTTTGTATAATACTTTGGTAAAGAAAGCAGATGAGACTCAAATCTTAAAATACTGCATCCATAATGTAGCACATATGTATGGCAAAACAGCCACTTTTATGCCTAAGCCAATTGCGGTTGATAATGGTAATGGCATGCATGTTCATCAGTCAATCACCAAAGATGGTAAAAACTTATTTGATGGTGATGAATATGGTCAGTTGAGTCAGATGGCACTTTACTATATTGGTGGTATTATCAAGCATGCTCAAGCACTTAATGCCTTTACCAATTCCTCTACTAACTCTTACAAGCGTTTGGTGCCAGGCTTTGAAGCACCTGAAATGTTAGCATATTCAGCTAAAAACCGTTCTGCTGCTATTCGTATTCCTTTTGTGTCTAATCCAAAAGGTCGTCGTATTGAGGTGCGTTTTCCAGATCCAACAGCCAATCCATACCTTGCGTTTGCAGCGATGTTAATGGCAGGTCTTGACGGCATTAAAAATAAGATTGACCCAGGCAAACCAGGGGATGAAGATTTATATGAATTGTCAGAGAAAGAAAAGGCATCTATTCCTAGAGTTTGTGGTTCATTAGGTCAAGCACTTGAGGCTTTAGATAAAGACCGTGAATTTTTAAAGCAAGGCGGTGTGTTTACGGATAATGTGATTGACTCATTTATCAAACTTAAAATGGAAGAGGTAACAGCATTGCGCGCTTCTCCGCATCCTGTTGAGTTTGATATGTATTACAGTTGTTAATAAGCTTAGTTTTAACCAATAAAAAAGCCGTGTTTTAGCACGGCTTTTTTATGTCTAAAAGTCTGTAAAATAGCAAAAATTATTTGATGAGATAATTTATGAAAGAATTAAGAAACGATTGGGCTCTGGCAGAGGTTGAGGCTTTATTTGCACTGCCTTTTAATGATTTGTTGTTTCAAGCGCACACACTTCATAGAAAAAACTTTAATCCAAATCAGGTGCAAGTTAGCTCGTTGTTGAATATTAAAACAGGTGCTTGTCCTGAAGATTGCTCGTACTGTTCACAAAGTTCTAAATACGATACAGGTTTAGAGCGTGAAAAATTAATGGAAGTTGATGCGGTGCTTAAGCAAGCACAAGAAGCCAAAGATAAAGGCGCAACACGCTTTTGTATGGGCGCTGCGTGGCGCAATCCTACCGATAAAAGTTTGGATAAAGTTATTCCAATGATTCAAGGTGTGAAAGCGATGGGGCTGGAAACTTGCGTCACTTTGGGTATGTTGACGCAAGAACAAGCCTTTACCCTTAAAGAGGCTGGTTTAGATTACTACAACCACAACATTGACACATCAAAAGAGAATTACTCAAATGTCATTACCACGCGTAGCTTTCAAGACCGTTTAAATACTTTAGAATCCGTGCAAAATGCGGATATTCATGTCTGTAGTGGTGGCATTTTAGGTTTGGGCGAAGGTCAGACTGATAGGGCGTCTATGTTGCGTTCTTTGGCTAATTTAGAAAAACACCCAGACAGTGTGCCGTTAAATCTCTTAGTGCCAATTCCTGGTACACCGTTTGAGGCGATTGAGCCACCAACAGAAAGCGAGTTTGTGCGTACTATTGCTGTAGCGCGACTCATGATGCCAAAATCAGTGGTGCGTCTATCAGCGGGGCGTACAGAGATGGGGGAAGCAATGCAAGCACTGTGTTTCTTTGCGGGTGCAAACTCTATCTTTTATGGCGATCAGTTACTAACAACGGATAACCCGGATACCAATACCGATCAGATTTTATTTGAGAGATTGGGTATCAATCAACAATTGTTAAACAGTCATTAAATAATCACTCATTAATTTTGCAGCATCAGGTTTTGCCAGTTTTTTGGCGTTTTCTGACATTTTCTGAATCTGTGTTTTGTTGAGTTTAAGTAGCGTTTTTTCAAGTAATTCAAGCGTTAAATCTTTTTGTTCAATCAATATTCCAGCATTATTATTGGCTAAAATTTTAGCGTTATAAAATTGATGATTATCAATAGCGTGAGGTAGGGGGATTAAAATGCTTGGCTTGGCTGATAGCATTAATTCTGATACTGTCATCGCACCAGAACGACATAAAACCACATCTGCCCATGCGTAGGCTTGCGCCATATCATCAATAAATGGGGTTATTTTTGCGTTTTTATTACTATATTGACTCCTAACAGCCTCTAAGTGCTGTTTGCCAGTTTGATGCCAAATATTGATATCAAGTTTCAGATTGCTAACAATATCATTAATAGGTTTAGAGCCTAGACTGCCACCAACAATCAATAAATTAAGTTTTTCATTATTAGCGCTATTCGTTTTAGTTTTAAACAACACAGGGTTTCCAGAAGTGATTGCACCACTAAATACACCATCAAAGGCTTGAAAAGTTTGTGTGGCAAACTTGGAGAGAATTTTGTTAGTCGTCCCAGGAATTGAGTTTTGTTCGTGAATCACTAGGGGGGTGTGCAGCAACCATGCTACTATGCCACCAAGTCCTGAGGCAAAACCACCCATACCTAGCACCACATCAGGTTTAAGACTAAGAAACACTTTAAAGGTTTGGAATAGGGCGATTAACAACAAAAGAGGCGCTTTGGCAAGTGTTAATAGATTTTTACCACGCAAACCAACGGCACTTACGCTGTGGAGCTTGATATTGTGCTTAGGCACAAGTATGTTTTCCATACCGCGCTTTGAGCCTAGCCACTCAACATTAACAGAATGCGTGCTTAATTCTTTAGCGATTGCTAGAGCAGGAAATATATGCCCACCAGTGCCACCTGCCATTATTAAAATAGTTTTTTTTTGTGTTGTTTTAAACATAGGACTTTCGTTTGCTATAACCCGCTCTGTTTTCCATATCTATTCTAAGTAACAATGCCAGTGCAGTGATGGTAAAAATCATACTACTACCACCATAACTAATGAGTGGCAAAGTAAAGCCTTTAATAGGCATTAGACCGATATTCATCGCAATATTGACACTAATTTGCATAGCAAACCATGAGCAAATACCATAAGCAACATAATAGCTATATTTTCTACCATCTTTGGATGCTTTAGCAGCAATCTTAAAGCCTTTGGTTAAAATATAAGCAAAACTCAATAAGATAAACAACATGCCAACAATGCCAAGCTCTTCACCGGTTATAGCAAAAATCATATCGGTATGAGGCTCTGGTAGTTTGGTGTATTTTTGAATGCCAGACCCTAGACCTGTACCAAACCAATCCCCTCTAGCAATACCAAGTAAAGCCTGTTTGGTTTGATATACGCCATCCTTCCCCCATAAATCATTAGTCCAAAACGATATCGCTCTGCCCCATCTTGCTGGGTTGAAATAAACAAAAATAGAAAGTCCAAATAGAATTATAGTGCCAATATAAAACAATTCTTTAATATAAGAACCTGCTATAAACACCATAATAAGTGCCGTTGCAGTAATAATGATAGTAGCGCCAAGGTCGGTTTCCGCTATCGTGAGTGCGCCAGACAAGCTAACAATAAATATAGCCTTGAAAAGACCCTTTAACGATTTGGTTATATATTCTTCTTGTTCAACTAAGAAATTAGCCATAAATAAAATCATAACCATCTTCATCATTTCAGAAGGTTGAAAATTAAATATTCCCAAATCAATCCAACGATAAGCACCATTAATTTTTCCAGCACCGATATCAGGTAGAAATACGAGAAAAAGCAAGAAAAGCGTGATACCAAAGGCGAGTAGGGAGTGTCTTTTAAAAAATGAAAGTGGCAATCTTAAGATGACAACACCGGTAACAATACCTAAAAGAATAAAAACACCTTGCTTGAATGCGAAAGAAAAAGTACCGAAATGTCCAACTGAAGCAGAAGATGACATTATCCAACCAAATAGGGTTAATGCCAAAATAGCAAGTAATAATTTTTTGTCGGGTTTTTGTTCAATCGTGTCAAACATAAGTCTTGCATTTTATCCTATTTGAGACCTTTGCATAAATATGAACAATCACCATAAACCCACTTTTCACCCATTTGGCGATTTTTCCAGCGATACCCAGCAGTTCTCTAGGAGGGTAAACCCAGCCTTAGCCCTGCTAGGACAAGGTTTAAATAAATTACCAATTGGGCAGAAATTGGATTTTGCCAATCATCCCTATTTACGCAAAGGTTTCTATTTATTTAAGTTGGACTGACGCCTGATATGGGATAATGTTGCGTTTTATAAATTCTAAATACATAACCTATGATTTCTACTGCTAACATCACCATGCAATTTGGTGAAAAACCTTTATTTGAAAATATTTCTATCAAGTTTTCCGATAACAACCGTTATGGTTTGATTGGTGCTAATGGTTGTGGTAAATCAACTTTTATGAAAATTTTAACGGGTGAATTAACGCCAACGAGCGGTACGGTTGGCATTAGTGATGGCGAGCGTTTGGGTGTTTTGCGTCAGGATCAATTTGCTTTTGAGGGTTTTCGTGTGGTGGATACTGTTATTATGGGTCATGAAAAGCTTTGGAAAATTAAAGCAGAAAGAGACCGTATTTACGCTTTGCCAGAGATGAGCGAAAAAGATGGTGTTAAGGTTGCAGAATTAGAGATGGAATTTGCTGAAATGGACGGTTATATGGCAGAATCTTCAGCCAGTGAGTTGCTTTTAGGTTTAGATATTCCTGAAGACCAACACTATGGACTAATGAGCGAAATCGCACCAGGTTGGAAGCTTCGTGTGCTATTGGCACAAGCCTTATTCTCTGATCCTGAAATTTTATTACTTGACGAGCCGACCAACAACTTAGACATCAACTCAATCCGCTGGCTAGAAGGGGTGTTAAAAGCCCGTAAAGCCACAATGGTCATTATTTCGCATGATAGGCATTTCTTAAATGGTGTGTGTACACATATGTCGGATTTGGATTATGGTGCGTTAAAGACTTTTCCGGGTAATTACGATGACTTTATGATTGCAGCGACCGCTATTCAAGAGAAGATGCAGACTGATAATGCTAAAAAAGAGGCAAAAATGAAGGAGCTTAAGCACTTTGTTTCTAGGTTTTCAGCGAATGCCTCTAAATCCAAGCAAGCGACCTCACGCCTAAAGCAGTTAGATAAGATTGTGTTGGATGATATGAGACCCTCATCACGCGTCAGTCCTTATATTAATTTTAGACAGGACAAGGCACTACACAGAAACATTATTGAAGTAGAAGGTTTAAGCAAAAGTTTTGATGGTTTAGAGGTGTTAAAAGATATTAATTTTTTGTTTGAAGTGGGTCAGCGTGTCGCCATTATTGGGCAAAATGGTGTCGGTAAAACGACACTATTACGCACGCTGGTTGGTGAACTTGAAGCTGACAAGGGGAAAATCAAGTGGAGTGAAAATGTCAATATTGGCTATTATGCACAAGACCATAGTGCTGATTTTGAAGAAGACATGAGTGTGCTTGATTGGATGGCACAATTTAAAAAACCCAATCAAGAAATACAAGATATGCGCTCTGTTCTAGGTAAGATGTTATTTGGTAAAAATGATATTGACAAAAGCATTAAAGCGCTTTCTGGCGGTGAAAAGGGCAGAATGTTGTTTGGTAAGTTAATGTTGCAAAACCCAAATGTGTTGGTCATGGATGAGCCAACCAACCACTTGGATATGGAATCTATTGAGGCGCTCAACCTTGCACTGGAAAACTATGAAGGCACACTTATCTTTGTTAGTCATGACAGGGAGTTTGTCTCCTCTTTATCTACCAAAGTTGTAGAATTAACAGAAACTGGCGCTAACTACTATTCTGGCAATTATGAAGATTATTTGGTCAGTCAAAAATAAAGCCAGTCATTGTGTTAGAATCAATTTTCTATAGAAACGAAAATATAGATGCGCTTATAGAAACGAAAATTTCGATGTAATGTCAGGTTGTCTAACAATAGAAGGTGAGCAATATCGATCGGTAGATTCCTTGGAAGAGTTTATTGAATTAATAGAACGTTTTAAGTCTTTAGATGATATGAGTCCAAGCAAGGAATGTCTCAATCGAAGATATTTCTTTAATTTTGAGATATATTTAATTGAGTTTTTAAGAGAAGCAGATAAGTTATCAGAAAAAGCAAAAAAATCGTTTTTACAAATGCTTTTTTATCATAATATTTTTTCAAAAAAAGTAACAATAAAGCAAGGCTATCTTGTTGTTGGTGAGCAGAATAAGAGTAATTCAAATGCTTATTCTAAAGAATACATGGAAAAATGTAAATGTATTCCAAATTTAGTTTTTTGGAATTCAAAATTTGAAGATGAATGTTTAATAGAATTTGACCACACAGAAAATGACTTATCGTTTATTTTTAATCAGTGTCATTTTGCTAAAAAACTTAAAATTAGAAATAGTGAAAAAAGAGTGCAACTGCGAAATGGAGAAGTTCATGGAACAGATTTTGGACGATATGAAATTTCTCAAAAAACAAAATTACACCTTGAAAAATTACATTTAATAGATTGTTCTGCTGATGATGGCGTATATTTAAGAATTGGTTTTGTCAGTGTTAAGGATTTTGTTTTATCAAATTTAAGGCTTCCACAAAATGCAGAATTAAATATTGGAGATTGCCATTTTGAAAATTTTCAGCTTACAAATTTTAGAAATATAGGTAAATTTAAACTTTATAAAATCAATATTTTAAATATAAAGCATAAATATTTTGGCAACACCTATCTAGAAGATGAAACACAAAACAATAAAAAATTTCAAATTAACAATACTTCGATTGGCAAAACAGACTTCCAGAGTATTGATTTATCGAGTTTTGAAGAAATGGAAATATTTGACAATATTTTTACTGAAATTAATTATACAAGTGTAACTTGGAGCGATGAAGTTATAAAAGTTGGGCAATACAATGATAGCGATTCTAAAAAACTTAGCAAACAACGAGACTCATATAGAGTTTTAAAAAATGTAGCATTGAGAAATAACGACCACCCGCAAGCAGTAAAATTTTATGCCAAAGAAATGGAGTTTTATAGCAAATTGCTCAAAGAAAATAAAAGTTATTCGCACTCGGATAGAGCGACTTTGTGGTTTAATAAGCATACAAATAATTTCGGTTTGAGTTTTTGGAAACCCTTAGGCTTGTTGTTATCATTTTCTATCGTGTTTTATTTTTTTGTTTTGTGGAGTTTTCTTGATGGTTATGATTCAAAATATTGGAAGAATATATTCGAATTTCTAAATCCCACTCATAAAGTATTATTTATCAACGAATATCACTGGAGTAGCTGGAGTTATTTTTTGGATTTTTTGTTTAGAATTATTGAGGGATTGTTGATTTACCAAACTATTCAAGCATTCAGAAAATACAGCAGAAAATTATGAATACAAAGCATAATGAATGAAATTTCAAGAGTTAAAAAATGTTAAATGATAAAAAAATTCTAATGTCTATGAAAAAGAGTGTCAGTAAAGCTTTGGGGTATTATGCCGTAGTGTGGGATAGTGAAAAAAAACAAGTTAAACGCATTAAAGCAAAAGACTTGCCAAAGTACGCTTACAAAGAATTGTGAACCTCTTAAAATCAGCGCTAATTCACTTAAAGTCGAAAAACGGCTTTGACTCAGCAGCGGTTTTGGCGTTTTCCACATTATTTGCGATTGTACCAACGCTGACTTTGGTATTTAGTGTATTTTCTTTATCGCCATATTTTGCTGATTTACAGCAATATCTAGAGGTTTTTTTGTTTAAACAGTTATTGCCACAAAATTACGAAGTAGCGAATCACTACATTCATCAATTTATCGCCAGCGCACAAAAACTTAAAGGCATTAGTGTGTTATTTTTATTGGTGGCGGCGTTTTTTCTATTTCGTGAAGTGGACCATCGTATTAACTCAATATGGGAGGCAAAAAAAACGCGTCATTTTGGTTTAGATTTACTCATATATTTATTGGTGTTGGCTTTAGGTCCACTGTTCTTGGCAGGGTCTTTGTTTGTCAGCTCATACTTGAGTGCTTCAAAATTCTTTATATTCGTGCCAATGAGTGGGATTTTTGTCTCTAGCTTACCCATTATCCTCTCGGCAATTGGACTAAGTTTGTTGTATTGTTTTATCCCAAGTGAAAAAGTCACTTTTAAAAATGCAATCAAATCGGGTTTTATGACGGCATTTTTCTTAGAAATTTTAAAATCTATTTTGTTTATTTACATTAACTATTTCCCGCTATACGAGTTGATTTATGGCGCATTATCGATGTTACTTTTATTTATGCTTTGGGTTTATTTTTCTTGGGTATTGGTATTATTTGGCGCCAGTGTGAGTTTTTGTTTGCATCAAAAAAAGGCTCAATAAATGTTTACAGGTATTATTCAAGCTATCGGCCAAGTTAAAAGCAAGACTATGCATGATAAGGGTGCAGTGTTTACTTTTTCCTCAAGTAGTTTGGACTTTTCTACGGTAACAATTGGTGATAGTATTGCAGTAAATGGTGTGTGTTTAACGGTCATTGAAATTGAAAATGAGAGTTTCACAGCAGATGTCTCTCAGGAGACACTGAATTGCTCTATTTTTGGCGATTTATCAATGGGTGATGCGATAAATCTTGAAAAAGCCTTAAGGCTCAATCAAGGTATTGACGGACATTTGGTTAGCGGACATGTGGATGGGCAGGGCGAGGTTACTGATAAAGCACTGGAAGGAGAATCAATGCGTTTTAGAATCAATGTGGCTCAATCTTTGGTAAAATACATTGCTAGAAAAGGATCAATTACCGTAAATGGGGTAAGTCTCACGGTGAATAGCATTAAAGCAAATGGTTTTGACATTAATATTGTGCCCCATACATTAACAGCAACAACGCTAGGGTGCTTAAACATAGGTGATAGTGTCAACTTGGAAGTAGATATTATTGCCCGACATCTTGAACAGTTAATAAAAAACAAATAATAAAAATGAAGACTAAAGCTAGCATTGAAGCGATATTGGAAGATTACAAGCAAGGTAAGATGATTATCTTAATGGATGATGAAGGCCGTGAAAATGAAGGGGATTTAATCATTCCTGCAGCAACTTGCACCAAAGAAGACATTAACTTTATGGCAACGCATGGCAGGGGTTTAATTTGTTTAACCCTTACTCAAGAGCGCTGCAAACAGTTAAATTTACCACTCATGGTAACGCAAAATAACGACGCCAATGGCACTAACTTTACCGTTTCTATTGAGGCCTCTACAGGGGTTACAACAGGCATCTCGGCAGCAGATAGAGCAAAAACCGTACTCGACGCTGTAGCGCCAAATGCCAAATCTAGTGATATCGTACAACCAGGGCATATTTTTCCACTAATGGCACAACCTGGTGGTGTGTTGATTCGTCCAGGGCATACCGAAGCAGGTTGTGACTTAGCGCGCCTTGCGGGTTTAGAGCCAGCATCAGTGATTGTTGAGATTTTGAACGATGATGGCTCAATGGCACGCAGGGATGATTTGGAGGTATTCGCTGAAAAGCACAGTATTAAATGGGGCACGATTGAAGATTTGATTTCTTACCGAGTGGAAAATGAAAAAACCATCGAACGCATTAATGAACGCCCATTTAGCACTAAGTATGGTGAGTGGGCACTAGTCTCTTTCTTAGACAGTATCCACCAGCAAACACACACCGCTTTAGTAAAAGGTAATATTGACAAAGATACTCCCGTTTGTGTGCGCGTGCATATGGAGAATGTGTTTACCGATGTCTTACAAGAAAACACCAAATCTCTACATGTTGACGATGCACTGGCATATATTAGCAAGGAGCATAACGGTGTGTTCTTGCTTATTCGTCCACACGAAGCCAGTAGTGATGTTAAAACCTACGGGGTAGGCGCACAAATCTTGTCTGATTTAGGTGTAGGGAAAATGCGTATTTTAGGTAGCCCAAGAAAGTTAAATGCCTTAAAGGGCTTTGGTTTGGAAGTGGTTGAATATATTACAGGTGAAAAATAATGAATTTTAAATTTGATAAAAATAGCAACAAGAACTTTCTAAAAGATAAGAAAATTGCCATTACTGTGGGTTATTTTTATCAAGAAATTGGCAATAAATTACTCTTTGCTGCACAAGAGACCTTAGCTAAATACGGTGTTAACGAGAACAGTGTTGATATTTTTTATGTGCCTGGTGCTTTTGAAATTCCATTACTGGCGAAAAAATTAGCAAAAAATGGCAAATATCACGGCATTGTGACTTTAGGTGCAGTCATTAACGGTGAAACCCCACATTTTGATTTTGTATGTAGCGAGTGTGCGCGAGGTGTAGCAGATGTCTCGTACCAGTATGAAGTGCCGACCACTTTTGGCGTGCTTACCACCAGCAATATGGAGCAAGCCACCGGTAGAGCAGGTGGTTATAAAGGCAATAAAGGTGAAGAGGCAACCATGGCAATGATTGAAATGCTGTATTTACTTGACCAAACTTAGAGCCCATCCTGAACAATGACATTCACAACCCCTAAACATCGCTCTAGAGAGCGCGTCGTCCAAGCCTTATACCAATATATGCTATCAGGTGGCGAAGTGCTACAAATCGAACAACAATTTTTAAATCAAAAGTCTGGGAAAATTTCAAAAGCGTTCTTTTCTAACCTATTTATCAACATTCTAAAAAATCGTACTGAGTTAGACGAACTCATTGCATCCACCATCAGTCGCGACACTGAGGAACTCGGATCGGTAGAGCACGCTGTGCTTTACTTGGGTGCATACGAGCTACAAAACTCAATTGAAGTGCCTTACAAGGTGGTTATCAACGAAGCACTTGAAATCGCTAAACTATACGGTGCCGAGGGAGGTTTTAAACTCATTAATGCCTCATTAGACAAACTGGCTAAAAAATTAAGAACAGTAGAAGTAGGTCACTCGTGAAAACTAGACTAATTTCATTGTTGCCATTTCTAGCGTGGTTTAAAACAATCAATAAAAGCACTATAAAAGCAGACATTATTGCAGGCTTTACTGGTGCAGTGGTGGTCTTACCTCAAGGTGTTGCTTTTGCAACCATTGCAGGACTACCACCAGAATACGGCTTATATACAGCAATGATTACCCCGATTATTGCCGCACTATTTGGTTCATCCTATCATTTGATTTCAGGGCCGACAACCGCCATTTCTATTGTTATGTTTTCTACTATTAGTAGACATGTTGAGCCAGGTTCTCCAGAATTTGTCTCAATGGCACTTACTTTAACTTTTCTTGCTGGGGTTTATCAATTTGCATTTGGTTTAGCCAGATTTGGAACTTTGGTAAACTTTGTCTCACATACGGTAATTATTGGTTTTACCTCAGGGGCAGCAATTTTGATTGCAACCAGCCAATTAAAACACATTACTGGTATTCATATACCTAAAGGGGAATCGTTCTTACATGTTTGGATTGATTTATATCAAGGTCTTTCTGGTTTTGATATTTATCTACTGATAATCGCATTAGTCACACTGTTTAGCGCAGTCTTGTTTAAAAGATTTTTACCAAAATCCCCCAATCTTTTAATTGGCATGATATTGGGTAGTGTTTTAGCGTTTTACTTGCCTAAATTTGGAGTCTCAACAAATATTGCTCTTGTTGGTGAAATTCCTGCGTATTTACCGCCTTTGTCAATGCCTGATTTTTCATTTTCTACAATTTCTATACTGGCATCAGAAGCTTTTGCAATTGCACTATTGGGGTTGATTGAAGCAGTTTCAATTAGTAGAGCTGTTGCGACAAAATCCAATCAAAGAATAAACCCCAATCAAGAGTTTGTTGGACAGGGAATGTCCAACATATTTGGTAGCTTCTTTTCTAGTTATGCAGGATCAGGTTCTTTCACCAGATCGGGCATTAACTATGAATCTGGTGCAAAAACACCGCTTTCAGCTATTTTTGCTGCACTATTTTTAATGGTTATTGTATTACTGATTGCACCACTAACGGCTTATCTGCCAATCACTGCGATGGGCGGTGTTATTTTGTTGGTTGCTTATAATTTGATTGATACCAAGCATATTGTGAAGATTTTTAAATACAGCAAATCAGAATCTGCAATTTTAATTACGACTTTTTTAGCAACACTATTCCTCGAATTAGAATTCGCTATTTATTTGGGTGTGTTATTGTCTTTAGTGTTGTTTTTAGCAAAAACCTCAACCCCAAGAATCCCTACTTTGTCAATAGATAACATGAATAACGAGGGCTCTAGAAGTTTTATAAATATTGCTAAAAAACCACTTAGACAGTGCCCACAGTTAAAGATAATTCGAATCGATATGTCGATTTATTTTGGCTCAATTAACCATATTCAGAAAAAAATTGAAAAAATATCTGATGGGCAAAATATTCACCATATTTTGATTGTTGCTAGTGGGATTAATTTTATAGATTTATCAGGTATGGAAACTTTAATCTCCGAACACAATAGATTAAAAAGAAAAGACGGTGGTTTGTATTTTGTTGGACTTAAGGCACCCGTTTATCAGTTTTTAGCGCAGGCTCACTTTGTCAAAAAAATTGGCAGGATAAACTTCTTTGATTCTAAAAGCATTGCCATTCGCACTATCTACAGACGACTTGATCGTGATATTTGCACTCAATGTGATGCGAAAATCTTTAATGAATGTAGTTCTTAAATCTTATGTCGTTCAAAATTTAATTGCAATCCTCCCATTTCTAACGCCCGCTAAAAATAGAAACTCCGTTGTTTAAATAGTCGCCCCTTAAAAACCACTCCAAACCAAAACCACCCATTTTCCCAACCATCTAAATCAACAAAACTGCTTTTTATCCAGCACCACAAAAAACCTTAGGTATTTTACAAAAAATAAGCCCAGTTTTTGCCAAAACAAAAAAATAGTGGCTATCACCAGCCATTTTCTCAAATTCCAAGCACAGGCAGCCATTAAAACATTAATCTCATCACCAACTTGCCCTTTGAGTAGGTTTCTAGAGAGTCTAAAATCTGATTTAAGATGTCCGATAATCGGCTCAATCGCTGCACGTCTTTTACACAGTTTGCGCTTTTTGTCTTGTTGATAACGATTGTCTCGCTTAAGGGCTTTTTTAGGCAAAATGATGTTTGCACCGAGTACTACCAGCCTCGGTCGCATACCGCTTGTTTGATGGGTTTGTTTCTGTTGCTATTAGCATAGCTTATGGCAACATTTAAGGTTTTTGAGTCGTGAATATTTTTATCATGACTGGC
>NZ_UEXF01000019.1:133989-135456 GCF_900127505.1 thiotrophic endosymbiont of Bathymodiolus puteoserpentis (Logatchev)
TTAAAACAAAAGTTGGTTGATTTGTCTAGGGTTATTGTTGGTTTTATTGTTACAAATCAATTTGTTGTGTGGTTTTTAAGGGTTGACTATTTAATATACATTCATTTAAAATATAAGGATAGTTATAGCGAGGGGGTGGATTTGATAGGATAGATGCGAATTTACAGAAAGAAATTTACTTGACCCACTTTGCTTAGACCTGTTAAAGGTTTTGTGTATTCAATTACCTATGATAACGGCAAAGAGTTCTCAGGTCATAAACAAGTCAATAAATCCATCAATTGTAAAAGTTACTTTGCCAAGGCGTATCATTCCTAGGAGCGTGGACAAAATGAGAATGCTAATGGTCTTTTAAGGCAATACTTCCCAAAGACGATGTATTTGGTAAATGTTGCCTGCAAGCAATGAGGTTAAAATGGCTGTGAATAAATTGAATTCTAGACCAAGAAAATATTCAGGATTTAAAACACCTTATCAGGTGTTTTTTGAAAGGACGGGTATTGATGCTCGTCAATTGGGAGTGGTGCGTTTATGAGTCGAATTCACCTTTTTTTATTTAACATCCAAAACATCCAAATAGCTAAAAATATCTCTATTGATCCAATAATATATTTTTGAATTCCAATTAAATTCCAGCCGTATGCTCCATAACCATTAAATGAATAAAATGACCCAACTATCCATAAAAATGGAAACCAGTTTCTTTTCAAAAATTCTATCATTTTAAAGACTCAACTGGATCATATATTTCTTTAGAAAATATATAACCAGCTGCCCCCGCCCCACTAGCAGGTGGAACACCAGGTATTACACCTTCAATAAATTCCACAACCTTATCCATATGATGTGCATTTCTATAATAAACACCTTTAAGTATAGGTAGTAAGAATTTACCACCACTGATAGCAGGCCCTCCAACAATAACAAAACCTGCTGTTCCATAAACTTTAGCAACAGTTTTCATGGAATTTTTTACTGTTTTTTCAAATTGTTTACCATAAGTGGCATTCATATCAGCCTCATTAGCATTTCCCATAATATAATTATCAAATACTGAAGCTTGACGCTCCCAAGCAAGTTCACTAAACATCAGACTACGATGCATATTATCATTAAACAAATACCTAAACGCCCCCGTCTGCGCCCCGTTTGCGAACTTACCGCCGCCAATCATCGAGATGGTGCCACCAATAACTGCCTCTATAGCAGTATTGCCAATCATTTCATTAGCCTTACTTGATTTGCCTGAGGATCCAAAGTAAGAGCCAACTGATCCCGCTAAGAAGCCAGCGCCAAAACTACCACCCATTCTGTCTTGCACGATACCGCCTGCTAATCCATGAGCGGCTAAGGTTTTCATGGAGCCTGGTTCCCATCCTGGGTTGTAGTGCATTTTGCCATCAGCACCTATTTTACCGCCTCGTAGTCCGCCAATACCCATAAACAACCCTGCTGGCAGCCCTGCAC
>NZ_UEXF01000019.1:136431-164728 GCF_900127505.1 thiotrophic endosymbiont of Bathymodiolus puteoserpentis (Logatchev)
GATTTAGTTAACATTTTTTTAAGCAAAACGACCAAGAAATAAGAGGTATTTTAGCAAAAGTTGGTTGATTTGTCTAGGGTTATTGTTGGTTTTATTGTTATAAATCAATTTGTTGTGTGGTTTTTAAGGGTTGACTAAGTAAGTTACAAGCAATGGCTTTCAGATTGACTTCACTTTAACTATAATTTTAGAACCTGATATATTGTGATTTTGGAGATAGAAAACAATATAGTAAGGCTTGTCAACTATTTACGCAAAGACCTTCCAATAAGAATATTCCAAACAATAATGGAAATAAAAACATTCCATTCCACAATAGCATTTATATATTGAATATGGGTAGAATATTGAAATATAACTATGAATACAGGTAGCAACGAAAGGAAAAGCATACCTCGTGCCTTAGGTAGATGAAAGGAGGCAACAATTTGAAATATGATCAATGATAAAAATGCAATAACTGAAGTCAATAAATGCAAATCTGCAACATATTGAGGGTGAAGTTGATGACCATCTTTAAAGGCTTCCGAAAGAATAAAAGAGATGGGTAAAATAACAGACCCTAATATGACCAGTATGCGTCGAATATTTGGGTGTATATTGGGATTTATATTTTGCAAAAACTGAACAATAAAATACATAGACAGTCCCAATAATGGCGCAAGTGGCAATACCAATAGTCTATAAAAAAAACCTGAAAAAGGATAATCCCCTGCATGAGAAATAGTAACGCATCCAGATAAAGGAGGGAAGCACAAGATAGGATTTGGTACAGTTAATACATAAACTAAGTAAGAACCAAAAGCCCATATCAATAAAAATATACCCGTTATCACAATGGTTTGACTTGCTGAAATACAACCTATTTTGTAATTGTGCAACATATTTTGCATTCTATCAACGATAAAACATCTAATTATACTAAAAGAAATTTAGCACTTTTATCTAATAAGACTGTTGAATTTAAATAATTTTTTAAAAAAATGAGACCCCCACATTAACCCAATGAGACCTTTGCATAAATCAACCAAAAGCCACCAATCTGGTAAAATAACACCTATCTAAAATAACCCTAAAAACAACACCAAATGTCTTGGAAAAACACCCAACAATCCTCGCTTGCAGATGCCTTGGTTATTGAACACAAATCTCTATCAGAGCTTGACGATGTTCACAACATCATCAATTGGAATGAGATAGAGCAAACCCTCTCAAGCCTATACTCGTCAGTACCTGGTGCACCAGCTTACCCACCACTGATGATGTTTAAAATTCTTATCCTTCAGGCTTGGTACAACCTAAGTGATGAAGCCCTAGAAAAACAAATCGCCAGAGACTTAATGTTCAGGCGTTTTAGTTGACTTAAGCCTCTGTGAATCAGTGCCTGATCATTCAAGTATTTGGCGATTCAGACAACTGCTCAATACTGAGAATCTCCTAGAGCCTCTACTAGAACAAATCAACACGCATTTAGAGCAAAACTCTATTATTGTCGCCCTAGGCTCAATCAACATCATTGATGCTACCGTCATAGAAGCTAAACAATCCTGTAAGCGTAAAGGAAAAGACGACAATAACACCCAAGACCCTAAGGCTAGCTACAATGTTAAAACAGCTGCTGATGGCAAGCGCAAAACCACCTATGGTTACAAGATGCACGCTAACACCGATGAGGATGGTTTTGTTAAAAAGATGAGCTACACTCCTGGCAATGTTCACGACTCACAAGAATTTGACAAACTACTTGACACATACAAAACCAAGGACAAAATAAAGACTTGTGGGAAGTCTACGCCGATAGTGCTTATGCCAACAAAAAGAACAATGAAAAGATCGGCAAGCAAAACAACAAAGTCCTGCATAGAGCCTACAGAAACAAACCTTTAACCAAACAACAAAAACAAGATAATAAACAACGATCTAGCATTCGTTATGTGGTTGAGAGAACCTTTGGACTGCTCAAACTTCATCACGGCTTTGGCAAGGCAAGATACCTTGGACTGGCAAGAAACAAAGCCAGAGCACAGCTGATTGCTATGAGTCACAATCTTAAAACTGGGATGAATATTTTTAAAGAAATGCAGCGGTTAAAAAGGTTAAGGGGTTATTGCGTCCAATGAGTGGTAAAAGGATAAAAAGTAACAAAAAGCAAGAAAATAAATGCTAAAAGCGTAGATTTAAGGGGGGTTAGGTTTTATGAAAAAATGTGGAGAAATTTGGAAAATTTTTTTAAAAAAATGGATGAAAGCGAATTAGGGGTAGAAATTATGAATTATTCAAAGGTCTCTTTTAAACTAAATCAACACGCCAACACAAAAACTATTCCAAATTAGATGAGAGTAGTTTTTCCGCTTGTTCTAATGAAACACCTTTGCGCTTGGCGTAGTTTTCTAATTGCGCCTGATTGATTTTTGCCACACCAAAATATTTGGCATCAGGGTTAGCAAAATACCAGCCACTGACGCTAGCAGTGGGTAACATAGCATGCGAGCTAGTAAGGGTCATGCCGGTGTTTTTTTCTACATCAAGCAAATCCCAAAGTTTTTCTTTTTCGCTGTGCTCAGGGCAAGATGGATAGCCAGGGGCAGGGCGGATGCCATCAAACTTTTCTTGAATGAGTTGGTTGTTATCAAATGCCTCAGAACTATAACCCCAAAGCTCAGTGCGCAGTTTAAAGTGCATAAGCTCGGTAAAGGCTTCGGCTAGGCGATCAGCCACGGCTTTAATCATGATTGAGTTGTAATCATCATGGTCGGCTTCAAATGCGCTGATGAGTGGTTCAATATTAATGCCAGTGGTCACGGCAAAAGCACCCATATAATCCTGAATACCACTGTCTTTTGGAGCGATGAAGTCGCTTAAACAGGAGTTTGGGGTGTTGCCTTTTTTATCTAACTGTTGGCGTAGGTGATTAAGGGTCATGAATACTTCGTTGTTTTCATCATACAGCTCAATATCTTCATTGATACTATTGGCTGGGAAAATACCGATAACACCGTTGGCAGTGAGCAGTTTTCCATCAATCACTTTTTTAAATAAAGCTTTGGCATCATCAAACAGTGCGCTGGCGGATTCACCCACAACCTCATCTGTTAAGATATCGGGGAATTTACCAGCCAATTCCCAAGTGCGGAAAAACGGCACCCAGTCAATAAATTTAAAAATTTCAGCCAGGTCGTAGTCTTTAAAAATATGAATGCCTAATTTTTTAGGCTTAACAATAGCATTAAAAGAGATGTTAGGCTTGTTGGCTCTGGCTTTTTCTAAAGAAATGAGTTTACTTTTTCCTTTGTTAGCACGGCGTTGCCTGACAATTTCGTATTCTTGTTGGGTGTCAGCTAGTAATTTTGGCTTTAACTTCTCAGACAGTAGGCTTGAGGCCACACCAACAGACTTAGAGGCGTCTTGCACATAGAACACGCCATGATTGTATTCTGGCTCAATTTTCACGGCTGTATGTGCTTTAGAGGTGGTGGCACCGCCAATCATTAATGGTAACTCAAAGCCTTGGCGAGTCATTTCCTTAGCAACAAATACCATTTCATCAAGTGAGGGTGTGATGAGTCCAGAGAGGCCAATAATATCCACATTTTCTTTTCTGGCAGCCTCTAAAATAGTTTCAGTAGGCACCATCACGCCTAAATCAATAATCTCATAATTATTACAAGAAAGCACCACGCCAACAATGTTTTTGCCAATATCGTGCACATCACCCTTAACCGTTGCCATTAGGATTTTGCCTTGTGAGGTGGAGGCGCAATCTTCTTTTTCGGCTTCTAAAAATGGGTCTAGGTAGGCGACGGATTTTTTCATCACACGGGCGGACTTTACTACTTGTGGCAAAAACATTTTGCCTGCACCGAACAAATCACCGACGATATTCATGCCACTCATTAGTGGACCTTCAATGACAAGAATAGGGCGACCCAATTTATCAAAAGCTTCTTGAGTGTCTTTATCAATATATTTAGTAATACCTTTAACGAGCGCGTGTTCTAGGCGTTTTTCTACTGTCCATGTGCGCCATTCTAGGTCTTTTTTATTGTCTTTTTGCTCACCTGTAGTAGAAAACTTTGCGGCAATATCCACCAAGCGCTCGCCCGCTTGTTCGTCAGTATTAAGCACTACATCTTCAACGCATTTTTTGAGTTCTGGGTCAATATCATCATAAACCACTAACTGAGCTGCATTGACAATGCCCATTGTCATGCCAGCTTTTACTGCGTGATACAAAAATACGGAATGAATTGCCTCACGCACTGGATTGTTGCCCCTGAACGAAAACGATACATTAGAAACGCCACCCGATACCTTTGAATAGGGTAAGTTTTTTTTGATTTCACGCGTAGCTTCAATAAAATCAACGCCGTAGTTGTTGTGTTCTTCAATACCTGTGGCAATGGCAAAAATATTTGGGTCAAAAATAATGTCTTCTGGTGGAAAATTAACCTCATCAACTAAGATATGATAAGCATTGGTGCAAATCTCTATTTTGCGTGCTTGTGTGTCTGCCTGACCTGCTTCATCAAATGCCATCACGATAATAGCTGCACCATAACGCTTGCACAGATGTGCGTATTTAACAAAGTTTTCCTTACCTTCTTTGAGTGAGATAGAATTAACAATCGACTTACCTTGTATGCATTTAAGCCCTGCTTCGATAATATCCCACTTACTTGAATCCACCATTATTGGTACTTTGGAGATATCTGGCTCAGAAGCAATCAGGTTTATAAAACGAATCATGGCAGTCTTGCCATCAAGCATACCTTCATCCATATTAATATCAACCACTTGTGCGCCTTCTTCAACTTGCGTGCGACAAATATCAAGTGCCTCTTCATATTCTTCGTTAAGAATAAGGCGTTTAAATTTGGCTGAACCTGTAATATTAGCGCGCTCACCAATATTTACAAACAAAGAATCCTTACCAATATTAAAGGCTTCTAAACCTGATAATCGGCATTCCAGTAGTATCTCTGGGATTTTCCTAGGTGCCAAACCATCAATTGCATCAGCAATCGCTTTGATGTGCTCAGGGGTGGAGCCACAACAACCGCCTAAGATATTAATCAAACCTGACTCAGCCCATTCACCGACTTGCTTGCTCATTGTGCTAGCATCTAAGTCATACTCGCCGAATTCATTAGGTAGCCCAGCATTTGGGTGAGCTGAGACAAAGCAATCTGCCACGCGCGACATTTCAGCCACATATTGGCGTAATAAATCAGGGCCAAGTGCGCAATTAAGCCCAATAGAAATTGGGTTAGCGTGTCGTAGTGAATTATAGAAAGCTTCCGTCATTTGACCAGATAAGGTACGCCCTGAAGCATCTGTGATAGTGCCTGAAATCATAATCGGTAATTCAACATCATCATCTTCAAATACCTGTTGCACAGCGAAGATAGCTGCCTTAGCGTTGAGTGTGTCAAAGATGGTTTCAATTAGGATGATATCTGCACCACCTTCAATCAGTCCGCGTGTTGACTGCGAATAAACACCAACCAACTCATCAAAACTCACATTTCTAAAGCCTGGATCATTGACATCAGGTGAAAGCGAGCAAGTGCGTGAAGTAGGTCCGATAACACCGGCAACAAAGCGTGGTTTGTCATCTGTTGAAAACTCATTACAAGCCTGCTTGGCGAGTTTGGCACTTTCTACATTAATTTCATACGCCAAATCTTGCATTTCATAGTCAGCCATAGAAGTGCGTGAGGCGTTAAAAGTATTGGTTTCAATAATATCAGCACCAATTTCCAAATAAGAACGGTGAATATCTTGAATGATTTTTGGTTGTGTTAAAGAAAGTAGGTCGTTATTACCCTGAACAAAAATATGCCAATCCTTAAAACGCTCACCACGATAATCCTCTTCTGTGAGTTTGTACTTTTGAATCATCGTACCCATGGCACCATCTAGCACTAAGATTCGTTGTTGTAAAAGGGATTGTAGCAACTTTTGTGTACTCATTTTTAAGCATTATACCCAAAGGCAACTCTTACTAATAACACGCTTGGTTTTTAAAATAATCTTTAAAAAACATTAGTATGTTAAAATATGAGCACCGTTTAATTATCATAATGGAGAAGCAATATGAAAAAATTACTTACAATCGTCTTATTTACAGTATCACTAAGTGTAAATGCTTTTTGGGGCAATAACAACAGCCCTTGGAGTGGTGGTTATAACAACTACAATAATTATGGTTACCAGCAAGATAACGGTATTTTTGGTTACAACCCTTATGAGTTCTGGGAGCCTAGTTGGTATTTTGAAGAAATGAGTAATATGTTTGATGAGTTTGATAACAATGGTTGGAATAACAACAATAATGGCTATGGCTATGGTTACAATCCATACAACTCTTGGAATCAAGGCAACAATTACCGTTACAATAGTCCTGTGAGAAACACCAGATAAAGCTCACAAGAAAAGTTAATAAAAAAAAAGCCTGCTTTTGCGGGCTTCTTTATTGCTAAAAAATTGACGATGGGTAAAATAGCGCACTTTCAACTTAAATCTACACAAACCATGAGTAATGATTGTATTTTTTGCACATTAAGAGATGAGCGAGTCATTGGCGAATGTGATTACACAAAAACCTTTATTGATAGCTATCCAGCATCTCCAGGGCACACACTAATTGTACCTAAAAGGCATTTTGCAACCTATTTTGAAGCTACAGAAGAAGAATTGTTGGCCATTGGCAAGGCTGTGCAAAACGCTAAAGAAATCTTAGATGAGGAATTTTCACCCGATGGTTATAATATTGGTATTAATAACGCTCAGGCTGCAGGTCAAAGCGTGATGCATTTACATGTGCATTTAATTCCAAGGTATAAAGGGGATGTTGAAGACCCTAAAGGCGGTGTGCGCTGGATATTAAAGAATAAAGCCAACTACTGGGATGATAAAAAAAATAGGGTTAGAGAAAAATAATACCAAAACAAAAAAAAGCCCGCTTTAGCGGGCTTTTTTTAGTTTAAGAATGTTTACAAAATTTCATCAAGATTTGTAAATACTCTTTGGTGCCTAGAATGGAATGTCATCGTCAAAACCACCGTTGTCAACAGGTGTGATAGGATCAATAGCAACTTGAGCTTGTTGTTGTACAGGTGCAACAGAAGCGGGAGTGGCTTGCTGTGGTGCTGGCGCACCAGCACCTGCATTATCACGGCGGTCTAACATTTGCAAAGTACCATTAAAGCCTGATACAACAACTTCAGTCGTATAACGATCAGCACCTGATTGGTCTTGCCATTTACGCGTTTGTAATCTTCCTTCCACATAGACTTTAGAGCCTTTATCCAAGTATTGACCAGCAATTTCCGCTAATTTTCCGAATAAACTCACACGGTGCCACTCAGTCCTTTCCTGTTTTTGACCTGTATTTTTATCCGTCCAAGATTCACTTGTTGCCACTGATAAATTAGTCATTGCGTTACCAGTTGAGCCGTATTTTACTTCTGGTTTTGCACCTAAATTACCGACTAAAATTACTTTGTTAATACCTGCCATATCGTTTCTCCTATAAGGTTTTTTGTTGTTTCATGGTGAGCATAACACCCAGCCAAATTATTGCCATCAATGTGGTGAGTAAGAATACACTATTTAAATCATATATGTTGTAAATCCACCCGCCAAATACACCGCCAACGAACGCACCTAAAAACTGTGAAGTGGAGTACAACCCCATTGCTAAGCCACGCTTATCCTTTGTTGCAATTTTGGATATAAGTGAGGGTAACATTGCTTCCATCGCATTAAAGGCAATAAAAAACAGCGTTAGCAAAACCAAGAATGTGGTATAAGTTAATGTGGTTTGATAAAACAGGATTTGGCTAACAGCCATTATCGTAATCGCAGTAAGAATCATGATCTTATGTTTTTTAAATTTTTCAGCCAAGATAATGATTGGCAACATACCAACAAAAGATAACAGCATTACTGGTAAATAGATACTCCAATTGTCTTTCAAGTCAGTGGCAACAATGTTGTTTTCCACTAGCAACACTGGCATGACGATAAAAGTACAAGTAAGAATTAAGTGTAGCGTAAAGATACTAAAATCTAATTTAAGCAATTTAGCGGTTAATACTTGCTTAATGTTGGGTATGGACAGTGAGTATTGTGCATGTGGCTTAACATATGGCAATGTGGTAACGATTATCAATGCGACGATAGACAAGCCAGCAATTACCCAAAAAAGCCCTGAAATGCCTAAATTTATCGTGATTAGTGGTCCAATCAGTAGTGAAAGCATAAATGCCAGTCCAATTTGCATTCCTACAAAGGCATTTGCTTTAGAGCGTTGGTCTTCAGCAACAAAATCCGCCAAGAAAGCCATCAATACTGCAGAAATAGCACCACTACCTTGCAATGCTCTACCAATCACTACATGAATAATATCGGTAGAGTTGGCGGCCACCACGCTACCGATAAAGAAAAAAACCAATCCGACAACAAGTAATGGCTTACGACCAAACTGATCAGATAGATAACCAAATGGAATTTGTAACAGTGCTTGTGTTAAGCCGTAAATGCCAATTGCCAGGCCAATCAAATAAGGCGTAGTGTTCTCATATTGCACGGCATACACTGAGAATACCGGAAATATCATAAATAACCCAAATAGCCGAGTTGCCATAATGGATGAGATTTTAAGCGCAAAGAAGCGCTCTTGTTTAGTCATGCCAAATCCAACCTTAACTTAATCTAAATATATGAAAAGTACCCACATTAACCATCTAAAGTGTAATGTGGCTCATATAGGGGGTAGCTTTTCTTTAAGACACGGCGCGTATCTTTTGCTAACCTATCCATACCAACACTATCATAGTTGCGTGCCATCAAATGCAATGCCGCAGGGACTGACGGTGTATTTGGATATTTTTCAATAATGAATTTGGCACGGTTAATAGCGGCAATATTCGCCTCTCTTTTGGTGTAATAAATAGCAACGAACAACTCATGTCTAGCAAGAATATTTCTCAAAATAATTAGCCGTGTTTTTGCTTCTTCGGTGTATTCAGTGTTAGGGAATTTGTCAATTAAAGCCATGTAGTAGTTGAATGCATTGCGCACTGATTTCACATCACGCTGAGCGTTGTCAGTCAGGTAATTATCTAAGATAGAGCGAGATTTATCTTCTGAAATAACACCACGAAGGTAATAAGCATATGGCGTTGAAAAGTGCTCAGGATAAAGCTTAATATAGTCATTAAGGCGTAAAATTGCTGCATTATAATCTTCATTTTTATAAAGTCGGTAAGCAACCTCTAATTTAGACTGCAATGCATACTTAGAACCAGGGTAGGCGGCTTGTAGTTGTTCAAATAATTCAATAGATTCTTCTGTTGAGTCGGAATTTTTTGCTTGTTGAAAAAAAGTTTTAGGCGACCAACCCTTTGTAATAGATTCTCTTTTTTCCTTATCACTCCAAAAGCAACCGCTAAGTGACAAGGTTGATAGTGATAGTATTATAGTTAGTTTGATTGTATTTTTCATTATTTTAAAGATAGTTATTTATGAATATGCGCAAGTATTATACTGTGACACTTGTATTATAATACGCAATATCAACTTGATAATATTCAAATGCCTTTATCCGAACAAAGAATTCTAATTAGTGACCTATGTAAGGTGTTAGATACCTATATGTCAAAAGAACAGGTTGAAGGTGTTTATAAGGCTTATATACTAGCAGCAACAGCGCACGACGGACAGTATCGTAAATCAGGCGAGGCCTATGTGTTCCACCCAATTAGTGTGGCAATGATTTTAGCAAAATTAAAATTGGATTATCATTGCATTGTTGCAGCGTTACTGCACGATTGTATTGAAGACACCACACTTACACGAGAAGACATTGTCCGAGATTTTAATGAAGAAGTGGCACATATCGTAGACGGAGTTTCAAAATTAACGGGTTTAGAATTTCGCTCAAATATTGAACAACAAGCACAAAACTTTAGAAAGTTGTTTTTGGCAATGGCTACAGATATGCGAGTCATGATGATTAAACTTGCTGATCGCCTACACAATATGCGTACACTACAATCAATGACGCGTGAGAAGCAACAAAGAATTGCCAAAGAAACCACTGAAATTCACGCGCCAATCGCACGCCGTTTAGGCTTAAATAATATCAACAAAGAGTTGGAAGAATTGTGTTTTGAGTATGCTCATCCTTATCGCTATCAGGTATTAAATCATAAAATTAACAAACGCTACGGCAATTTAAAAGCCATTATTGAAAAAATTCAAGATGAGATTAAATTTCGCTTAGGACAAGAAGGATTGGCTAATATTAAAACCAGTGGGCGCAGGAAAACAACATCTAGCATCTATAAGAAGATGAAAGGCTGTCATCTTAAATTCTCTGGAGTACTTGACATGTACGCATTTAGGGTAGTTGTAGGCGATATGGCTCAGTGTTACCAAGCATTGGGTATTATTCACAATCTATACAAACCTGTACCTGGTAAATTTAAAGATTATATTGCCCTGCCAAAGACTAATGGCTATCAGTCCCTACACACAGTATTATTTGGACCAAGTAAAGTTTATATTGAAGTACAAATTCGTACAAAAGAGATGCACTTTATCTCTGAATATGGTATTGCAGCGCATTGGCATTACAAGAGCAAAAGTGTTAATACTTCAGCATTGGCTGGCAATTGGATAGCTTCATTATTAGATATTCAGAAAAATTCAGACACTTCCATTGAATTTTTGGAGGGTGCTAAAACTGATTTATCCCCCTCAGAGGTATTTGTTTTCACACCTAAAGGTCAAATTATCCAGTTACCCTATAAGTCCACAGTGCTAGATTTTGCTTATGCTATTCACACCAATGTTGGTAATAGAACACTTGGGGCTCAGGTCAACCAAACGAATGTTGGGCTTGACGCTGAACTAAAATCAGGACAAACGATTGAAATTATTACCGATGAAAATGCTAGACCACGCCCATCTTGGTTAAAAATTGTAGCTACAACGAAGGCAAAAACTTCAATTAAAGACAATTTACAAGAAGAATCAGCCTCTAAATTAATACGACTGGGTGAACATTTATTAACCAACGCCTTAGATTATCAAGGTGATGGTACGCCTATTAGTAAAGAAAAATGGCAGGCTTGTTTACAAAACTTAAAGTGCAACTCTAAACAAGATTTGTATATGAAAATTGCTTTATCAGAAATTTTAGTGTCTTTTGTGCTTAACAAAATTCAAGGTAAAGAGGGTGATGAGCCAAATAACCGTGTTAGCATCAAGAGCACCAAAGATAACTCTATCAGCTGTGCGCGTTGTTGTTATCCAATCCCAGGTGACAAAGTGGCTGGCATATTGACCAATAGTAAAGGGTTGGTGCTGCATAGGTTTGATTGTGGCAATCTACTTCGTGCCAAGCAAAAAAATGAACAATGGTTAGAAGTAGACTGGCAGGCGGATGACGATGAAGAATTTGAAGTACTAATTCGCATACAAAACGAAAACCGTCGTGGCATGTTAGCCTCTATTGCCAGTGCTATTGCCAAGGCCAATGTTAATATTGAGAACTTAGAAGTAGAAGAGAATAATGGCTCAATGAGGGCGTTAAAATTATTGATTAGCGTATCGGGTCTTTCACAATTAGACGAAGCCATATGCGCTATTAAAAGTCTAAAATTTGTATATTCAGTGAGTAGAGATTAGTAGATAAAGTAGGAATAATAATCATAAACCCACTTTTCACCCACTTGACGATTTTTTAAACCCAGTCTTGGTCCTGCTAGGATAAGGTTTAAAAAAGTTAAATTTTCTAATCATTCATATTTTATGCAAAGGCCCCATGGTTTGGATTAAAATTAACTATTATTAGATTTAAGGAGAAACTTTATGATTTGGACTGATTCCCTAGATATTGCTATCGCATTAGACGAGGCACACTCTGAAATTGACCCCACTATAATTAATTTTGTAGATTTAAGACAGATGGTGATTAACTTAGAAGAATTTGACGATGACAAGGATAAATCGGGTGAGAAAATCTTAGAAGCCATTCAGATGCACTGGATTGAAGAAAAAGAATGAAATTAAGCAAGTGGTTAATGCTAATTTTAATATTTGCTATTGGCAATACACATGCAGTATTAAAGGTAACTGTCATTAAAAAAGACGAAAACGCTTTTCCAATTGCCATTAGTCCATTCAAACTGATTGGCAATAAGTCTAAAGACAAAGATATCTCCAAAATTATTCACGACAATTTAGAGCGTTCAGGGCGTTTTGATGCGCTTATTCCCATCGCCGTTGTGGATAAAATTAATACAAAATACTGGAAAGAAAAAAACATAGAGGCACTTGTTACTGGCAGTATTGTGCAGGAAAGTGATGATATTTATCGACTTTCTGTCAATTTATTTGATATTTATAGTGATACACAGTTGTTTACTCGCTCAACGCGAGTCCATGTTAGTGGCTTTAGAAAAGCAGCACACCAACTCAGTGATTATATTTACGAGGCGTTATTGGGTGAAAACGGCTCATTTAACACGCTATTAACCTATATCACAGTAAAAGAAAATGCAAAAGGAATAAAGCAATACAGTCTTAATATTTCTGACTCTGATGCAATGAATGCCAAAAGTCGCATCAGATTAGACAGCCCGATCCTTTCTCCAGTTTGGTCGCCAGAGCATAAATATAAAAACAAGAAAATCGCCTATGTTTCCTTTCAAAATGGGCGTTCAGAAGTGTTTATTTGGCATCCATTCTTGCGTAAAAAGATTAAAAAACTACCTCGTTTTGATGGTATTGCCTCATCACCCAGTTGGCACCCAAATGGCAAAAGCCTTGTGTTAACCCTATCTAAAAAAGGCAACAAAGATATTTATTCTTATGATTTAACCAATAACAAGTTAAGTCGATTAACGCAACATAAGGACATTGATACCGAGGCAAGTTATTCCCCTGATGGGAAAAATCTTGTGTTTACCTCTAATCGCTCTGGTCAAGCACAGATTTACATTAAAAACTTAAAAAGCGGGCATATTAATCGTGCTACATTCACGGGACGCTATAATGCAAAGGCTGTATTTTCCCCAAATGGCAAGCATTTGGCTTTGGTACACCGTGTTGATAATGATTACCGTATTGCAATGTTAAACATTGAAAGCCAAGAATTAAGTATGATGAGCGATGGAACATTAGATGAGTCGCCGTATTTTTCACCAAACGGTGATATGATTATCTTTTCCAGTCGTCGTAATGGAAAAGGTTTGTTATCAGTGGTATCCGTGGAAGGCAATCGCTCCTATGAATTGTCTGCACATGATGCAGAAGTAAGAGCACCGAATTGGTCAAGTAGTTTAGAAAATTAATAAAAAGGAGACAACAATGAAAACGAAAATTATAGCAATATTACCACTTATAGCCCTATTAAGTGCTTGCTCAATAACAGGTAATTCAAAAGAAAAATCTAACAAAGTTGTTATTGAAGACAGAGGTACGGGTGAGGTTGATGCGATTGCGTATGAACAAGGGACTTTTGAGTGGAATGGTAACGAGCAAGTTGCAAATACCGATGCGATGCCAAAAGAAGAAAGAGAAAACGCGGTTGCAGCACTAAAAGCCAATGGTGGCAAGCTTGTGTTATATTTTGATTACGATACTGCTGTTATCAACCCAGAAGCCAATCAAGAAATCATGCAACATATTGCCTTTATGCAGAATAACCCAAAAATTAGATTGCGCCTAGAAGGGCACGCAGACGAGCGTGGCACGCGTGAATACAACTTGGCTTTAGGTGAAAATCGTGCTTTAAGCGTTAAGCAAATATTGGACTTTGACAATAGGATTGAAGTGGTGAGTTATGGCGAAGAAAAGCTACAGAGTAGTGAACATGATAAAAATCGTCGTGTTGAGTTTATCTACAAATAGAGACACACCTATAACTTAGCAGTGAAGTCTTTAGAAATACCCAAAGTAGCTTTAGACGCCTTATGTCATCTAAATTCTGAGCGTTATCCTTTTCTATTAGAAAGCGTTAATCACAATCAGAACAATCGTTATTCGATTTTATTTGCTTACCCTAGTGAGCAAATTATTTTAAATAGTTTAGATGATTTTGATTTCCTTTCTGAATTGGAATCAAAGACTAACATGCCTACTGTAAACAGTGATCTACCTTTTACAGGGGGTTGGTTCGTCTATTTATCGTATGAATTGATTGGACAGATTGAGCCAATATTAAGAAATGATTTGCTACCAAGCAGCCAAGCAGTAGCGATTGCCGTTAAAATACCCACAGCAATTGTAGTTGATCATCTACATAAAAAAACCTATCTCTTAGACCAGTTTGACAACCAACAGCGCATAGGTCAAGTACTATCAGATATAGCACAATTGCAAGATATTCCAACGACATCTATCCAGGGGGAGTTATCTTGGGAAAAAGAGGCTAAGTTTACCAAGGGTGTTAAGCGTAGTCGTGACTATATTGTTGCAGGCGATGTGTTTCAAGTGAACCTATCACGCCAGTGGCAATACAAACTCACAAGCGATATTAAGTCAACACAAGTGTATCAAGCGTTAAAACACTCCAATCCAGCGCCTTTTGCTGCTTTAGCAAACTTTGAGAACTTTAGCATTATTTCCTCCTCCCCTGAGCGTCTATTTAGCGTTGATGGCTCTCAAATAGAGACTCGGCCGATCGCTGGCACACATCCACGCGGTAGTGGTGAGGAAGATGAACTCCTTAAACAGCAATTAGTGAATCACCCTAAAGAACAAGCAGAGCATATTATGTTGCTTGATTTAGAGCGTAATGACTTAGGCAGAGTGTGTGAGTATGGTTCGCTCAATGTCAACGAAGTGATGGGGTTGGAAACTTATCCTTTCGTGCATCATATTGTTTCCAACATCAAGGGCAAACTCAAGCAGGGCATTACCATTAAAGACATAATCAGCGCTTTATTTCCTGGTGGCACTATTACTGGCTGCCCAAAAGTGCGTTGTATGCAGATTATCGCTGAATTAGAGCAAATGCCACGCCAAGCTTATACGGGTTCATTGGGTTATATTAGCAGTAACGGTAAAATGGATTTTAATATTCTAATCCGAACTATCAGCAAGCAAGATAAGATTTTAACCTTTAGAGCAGGTGCTGGTATTGTATTTGATTCTATTGCCCAGTGTGAATTAGAAGAAACTAAGTATAAAGCCAAAGGTGTGCTTAAAATATTCCCTAAAGATAAGCAGAGAAAAGCTTACGGATAAAATTAACAAGAATTATTTGCTTAATATCTTTCTAATGATTTTGACAATACCAATACATAGGATAAATTTTTATTCAATCAAGCTTGAAACTTAGAGGTTATCGGATAACGGCGCTCTTTGCCAAAGGCATTTTGGCTGATTTTCGGCCCTGGGGCACTTTGTCGGCGTTTGTATTCATTGTTAAACACCATTTTAGCAACTCGTTTTACAGTATTTTCATCATGCCCTTGCTGCACAATATACTCAACAGAATATTTTTTCTCAATAAATAATTCCAAAATAGCATCAAGTTCGTCGTATTCAGGCAATGAGTCCTGATCGACTTGATTGGGTGCTAGTTCTGCTGATGGCGCACGGTCTATTACGCGACCAGGGATGATATAGTTAATGGTGTTACGGTATTTAGCCAAACGATATACCATGGTTTTAGCGATATCTTTAAGAGGCGCAAAGCCACCTGACATATCGCCATACAGTGTAGCGTAACCAACCGCCATCTCAGATTTATTACTTGTGGTAAGTAATATTTTGCCAGATTTGTTAGATATTGCCATTAGTAGGGTGCCACGAATGCGTGCTTGTAGGTTTTCTTCGGTGGCATCAGCTTGCAAGCCTACAAATAAAGGGGCGAGTTGCATATTGAAACTACTCATCATTGGAAAAATATTCACTTCGTGATAATCAACATCCATACTACTGGCTTGTGCTTTGGCGTCTTCTATACTCATGGCAGAAGTGTATTCATAAGGCATCATAACAGCTTGAACATTCTCACTACCCAGCGCATCAACAGCAATTGCCAGTGTCAAGGCAGAGTCAATGCCACCTGATAAACCAATGAGCGCACCATTAAATACGCCATTCTTTTGCACATAGTCTTTAGTGGCTAGCACCAAGGCGTCATAAATAGTCTTTTCTATTGATTCTATGCTACTTGCCATAATAGATGCATCCAGAGTCTGTGTTGTTGCTTGAAAGAAGGGTAGTTGGTGAGTTACTTCACCCTTGTTGTTCATTGCAAACGAACCACCATCAAATATCAATTCATCTTGTCCGCCAACTGCATTGACATAAATAAAGTCTATTTGGTTTTCTAGAACGCGCTGGCGAACAACTTGTAAACGCTGATTATGCTTATCCACTTGAAAAGGGGAAGCGTTAATACTAATAATGGTTTGTGCGCCTTGATTAACTGCATTACTAACAGGTGTCTCGTCCCAAGCATCTTCGCAAACCACGACACCAATGCGTTGTCTTTGACATTCAAACACCAGTGGCGTTTGGCCAGAGGCAAAGTAGCGTTTTTCATCAAATACGCCGTAATTTGGCAAATATTGCTTGTGGTAGCTACGAACTTTACCATGCTGTATTAAGATAGCACTATTGTATAAGCATTCGTCAATGCGAGTAGGAGAGCCAAATATAACACTCATGGCTTCGGGTAATTGTTTGCGTATACGCTCAATTTCGGTTTCTACCTGAGTGATAAATCCCTCGCGTAAGAGTAGATCTTCTGGCGGATAACCACAGAGTGCTAATTCTGGAAAAACCAGTAAATGCACACCTGATTCAAAGGTTTTACGCGACAAATCAATAATTTGTTCAGCGTTATTACTTAAGTCACCAACAATAGGGTTAATTTGCGCGATTTCTATTTTTAGAGATTCTGAGCCATCTTTAAGGTTTTCTAGCTGTTCTTGCCAAAATTTAACCTTCATTTCATTATTGCTGATTTTTGCCTGTTCAAGCTTGGTGTTCGCCACCACTTCGGCAGGGTTAATACCCAAAATGCCTGCAAACAGCCAAGCATGGGTTTCTGATAGCGCTAGTTTTCCTGATTTATATTTACTTAAATTTGATTGATTGATATCGTATTCTTTCGCTATCTTATAGTCTGTAAACCCAGTCTTATGACGGACTTTAGCGAGATAGTCTTTAGTTTTTATTGGCATAATATTTAGTTGTATTTTTTAACTATTGTTAGGCATTATAGTTAAGTTTTACCTCCCATAAAAAGAGATTATTTAGTTAAAAATTACCAGTAGTGGTAAAATATGCATAATTAATTCATAAGTTATTGATATTAAATTAAATTTTATTAATTTATGGCAATAGTATAAAAATGATAAGCCACACCTTAAACAAGGTTTTTTCAGCAATTTGATTCGCATAGCAAAGCGAATTTATGTATACTTTTAAGTTGCTTAATTAATCAATAAATTAAATAGTATGAATACAACATCAAAAAATATTATTCTGTCACTGTTAGTACTTACTAGTGGGCTCTATGCCCAAGCAGACACATTAGGCGATGTTCAAGCCAAAGGTAGCCTAAGTTGTGGTGTATCTTCTGGCTTGGTCGGTTTCTCATCCACAGACTCTGTGGGCAGGTGGAAAGGTCTTGATGTTGATGTATGTCGCGCTGTAGCAGCGGCTACTTTAGGTGATGCAAATAAGGTCAAATTTGTACCATTGACTGCAAAAGAACGCTTTACTGCACTACAATCGGGTGAGATTGACCTACTTGTCAGAAATACCACTTGGACAACCACGCGTGATACCTCATTAGGGTTTAACTTTGCAGGTGTTAATTACTATGATGGTCAAGGTTTTATGGTTAAAAAATCACTGGGGGTTACTAGCGCTAAAGAGTTAGATGGTGCTACTTTTTGCTTGCAGGCAGGCACAACTACTGAATTAACGTTAGCAGATTACTTTATATCAAACGGAATGAGTTACAAATCATCGCCGTCCGATACCTCAGCACAATCCAAGAAAGGTTTTGCAACAGGGCGTTGTGATGCATTAACCTCAGACCAATCGCAGTTATACGCCTTAAAAACCACACTTAAAGACCCGTCGTCTGCTATTATTTTGAAAGATATTATCTCTAAAGAACCGCTCGGTCCTGTGGTGCGTCAAGGCGATGACAAATGGTTTAACATTGTCAAATGGTCGTTAAACACAATGATTGCCGCTGAAGAGTTCGGTATTAATTCAAATAATGTAAATACCAAGTTTAAAAACCCTGAGGCTTTGCGCCTGTTAGGGCGTTCTGGTAATCTACACAAGCACTTGGGCCTGAACAAGAAATGGGCTTTTAATATCATCTCTCAAGTGGGTAATTATGCACAAAGTTTTGATAGAAATATCGGTAAAGACACGCCTTTAAAAATCTCTAGAGGGCTTAATGCACTTTGGCGTGATGGTGGTATTTTATATTCACCACCGTTTAGATAAACCAACAACCAGCCTTAAAAGGCAGTCACTCGTTCAGGACTGCCTTTTTTATTATAAATCTATATCTATATGGGAAAAATTAAGTCACCTCTTTCATTTCTTTACAATAACCAGATAAGGGCTTTTTTATTTCAAGTTATTACCTTAGTGGCTATTGTATATTTCTTTTACAACGCAGCTGACAATCTCCTTAGCAACATTGAAAGTCGAGGCATACACACTGGGTTTGACTTCTTGGGAGTGGAGTCGGGCTTTGATATTGCCGAACATTTAATAGATTATTCTTCAACCTCTAGTAACCTTAGAGTTTTCTATGTTGGGCTAATAAACACCATTGTCGTATCCGTAGTTAGCATTATCTTTGCAAGTATTATTGGATTGGTCGTTGGCATTGCGAGATTATCCAACAACTGGTTGATTGCTAAACTAGCAGGGGGCTATATTGAATTGTTTAGAAATATTCCTATTCTATTGCAGATTTTATTTTGGTACAACCTTGCACTGGTAAGTTTTCCATCCCCTAAGCAGAGTTTTGAGTTATTTGACTCTGTGTTTGTTAATCTACGCGGTATTTACCTACCAAAACCAATTGCAACGGAAGGCTTTGTCTGGGTGTTTGTTGCTTTAGTAGTGGGCATTGTGTTAAGAGTGCTGGTTAAACGCCACTTTAATAAAGCACATGACAAATCAGGGGTCAAAACCAATACTTTGGCTTATTCCTTGTTGTTATTGCTTGTTTTACCTATGATGGTGTACTTTGCGCTAGGTTCACCAATGGCCTTTGACTATCCAACGCTAAAAGGTTTTAATTTTAAAGGTGGCATGAGTTTATCGCCAGAATTCCTGTCTTTAGCCTTTGCTTTAAGTGTTTATACCGCTACCTATATCGCTGAAGCTATTCGTTCTGGCATTGAATCAGTATCTAAAGGACAAAAGGAGGCGGCATTGGCAATGGGCTTAACGCAAAGACAATCATTGAAGCTGGTAGTACTGCCACAAGCACTTAAAGTAGCTATTCCGCCGATTATTAACCAATATCTTAATCTGACTAAGAATTCATCATTAGCGGCTGCTATCGGCTATTCTGAGATTGTCAGTGTATTTGCAGGCACAGTACTTAATCAAGTAGGGCAAGCACTTGAGATTATTTTTATGACGATGATGGTTTATCTAACCATATCTTTGGTGGTTTCCTTGGTTTTGAATATTGTAAACCACAAAATGAGTATTAACGAGCGATAGTATGGCTGTATTCAAACAACAAGCATCAAAAAAGGTGCCAAATTTAAAAATAGGCGTGATTCGCTGGCTAAGGGAAAATCTATTCTCTAACGCTGTTAATAGCGTTTTAACTTTACTGGCACTGTATCTCATTTATTTAATCGTGCCAACCGTGGCCAATTGGGCATTGTTTGATGCAACTTTTGCACCAGTCACTAACGAGCAATGCGGTAGAGAAGGCGCTTGTTGGCGTTATATTATTGAAAAACTTGATTTATTTATTTATGGTTTTTACCCACCAGAAGCCTATTGGCGTCCGCAGTGGGTAGTGATATTGGCACTGACCTTTGTTTGGATTGCCAAGTCGCTAAAGCAACACAAATACAAGACAAAAATTGTCACAGCCCTAATCATAATTTACCCGATAATAGCGTCATTTCTACTATATGGGGGACTAAGCTTAGAAATTATAGAAACGCATAAATGGGGTGGTTTAATGTTAACCATCGTTGCAGCAACAGTGGGTATTGTTGCCTCATTCCCAATGGGTGTGTTACTAGCATTAGGACGCCAATCAAAGATGCCTATTATTAGGTTCTTATCGGTGGTGTATATTGAGTTTATCCGTGGTGTACCACTGATTACCATCTTATTTATGGCATCCGTTGTTTTGCCACTATTTTTTAACGAAGGCATGGATATGGACAAGTTGCTACGCGCTTTAATCGGCATTATTCTATTTCAATCAGTCTATATTGCTGAGGTTATCCGTGGTGGCTTGCAAGCCATTCCTAAGGGGCAATACGAAGCAGCAGATGCTATAGGCTTGAGTTTTGTGCAGAAAACTGGGTTAATTATCTTGCCACAAGCGCTAAAGATATCCATTCCAAACATTGTTGGATCGTTTATCGCATTATTTAAAGATACAACCTTGCTATTGATTATTGGTTTGTTTGATATTTTGTCTATGGTGCATCTGACCAGTAGCGATGAAAACTGGCTCGGTAGAAGCACCGAAGGTTATGTCTTTGTTATGGTTGTCATGTGGATTATCTTGTATTCAATGAGCCGTTATTCAAAGGTGTTAGAGCTTAGATATAGCACAGATCACAGAAACTAAAAGGCAGGTATAGAGTTATGAGTACAAATATTATTAAAATTAACAGCTTGAATAAGTGGTACGGCGAGTTTCACGCACTTAAGAATATTAATTTTAAGGTTAAAGAAAGCGAAATTGTCGTTATTTGTGGACCATCAGGCAGTGGTAAATCCACATTGATACGCTGCGTTAACTTTCTAGAAAAGTTTCAAGAAGGCTCTATTACCGTTGATGGCACTGTGCTTAGTGATGATATAAAAAAGATTAGACAGATTAGGTCAGAGGTCTCCATGGTGTTTCAGCACTTTAACCTTTTTCCACATCTTAGTATTATTGATAATTTGACTTTAGCGCCAATCTGGGTACACAATAAAAGCAAACAAGTGGCAAGGAATAAAGCCTTGCAGTTACTTGATAGAGTTGGCATTAGGGACCAAGCTGAGAAGTACCCAAATCAACTGAGTGGTGGACAACAACAGCGGGTTGCAATTGCGAGAGCATTATGCACTTCGCCAAAGATTATGTTGTTTGATGAGCCGACTTCTGCACTTGATCCTGAAATGATTGCAGAAGTGCTTGATGTTATGGTGGAGTTAGCCAAAGAAGGCATTACTATGCTATGTGTGACACATGAAATGGGTTTTGCTAAGAAGGTTGCAGACCGTGTTATCTTTATGGATGAAGGGCAAATTATTGAAGAAAACCACCCAAAAGCCTTCTTTGACAAACCTGAATCTGAACGCCTACAACTGTTTTTAAAGCAAATACTAAGTGAGTAAAGTGTTATGAGGTGGCTTAAAGGCAAAAAACCCCCTGTAAATAAAGCTAAAAACGACCTTAATGGCGATTTATTTGGTTTTGACGACACTCAAAGCGAGGGGTTGAATAACAAGACACGGAAAAATAAAGCATTAGAATCCTTGAAAGCTATTAAAGCAAAAAACAAACAGTTAAAAACCACCAAAGAACAAGTCAAGAATCTAAAAGAACTAAGTGAATCTGCCAAAGATTTTAAGCGCAACAATATCAACAAAACTGGCAAGACACAAGAATACTTTAATTTTTCAAAAAACATTGATATATCAGTAATAAAAACAAGTAATGGGACTAAGAAGGGACTAAGTAAAAATAACAAAGAAATCACCCAAGAACAAATCAAAATTTTAAAGAATTGCAAGTCAGAAAACACAGCCTCAGAATTAAGAAAAATTTCAAAAAGAACCAACAAATCAAAATTCAAAGAAAATGTTTTAGATCCATTAATTCATTTCGGTTTTTTTGAGTTGACTGTTCCAAATTCACCAAGGAGCCCAAATCAAAAATATCGTCTTACAGGAAAATTTGTTCGCAAAATTCAAAAAAATTAGTGCTTTCCGTCCTTTTTTTGAAGAAAACTCTAAATTTACGATTTAAGGTATTTTTTTATAAAAGTTAAGTCAGTAGTTGACTAAGGCAATAATCGTTGCAATAAATAAATCCTTATAAACACTATTAAGTTATTGATTTTTAATTAAATTTTAACTATTTAGTGTTATTTTTAGGTTTTTCAGTATACTATCCAATCATTTTTTGCTAATTACCCAATATATATTTTATGTCTAGCATTTATCCAATTGAAGTTTCAATTGATTCTTTCCAAGAATTAGTGATTAAAAAATCACACAAACAACTGGTAATTTTGGATATTTCTGCACAATGGTGTACTCCATGCAGAATTTTAGAGCCTATTCTCAGCAGTGTTGCAGCAGAGTATAATAACGATGAATTTTCACTAACAAAACTTGAGGCAGAAGATGAAAATATGAAAATTGCTGGACAATTTTCAGTGCGTGGGTTTCCCGCAGTTATTGCCTTTATCCGAGGCAAGGAAGTCATGCGTTTTCACTCTGTGCAAACGCATGATTTTATACGCGAGTTTATTGATAAAAATTTACAGGAGTTTAAATGAAAACTGGTATTTTGCTTACCAATCTTGGAACACCCGATGCACCAACAAAGGCTGCTTTAAAACGATACTTAAAAGAATTTCTCTCAGATGATCGCGTTATTCAGCCAAAAAATAAATTAATCTGGTGGTTGGCATTGAATGTGGTTATTTTAAATATTAGACCTGTAAAATCTGCGCAAAATTATGTCAAAATTTGGGACAGTTTTGGCAAGGGCTCACCACTATTAAACATTACTCTATTACAGGCGCAAGGTGTTGAAAAAATCCTGACAAATAAATTTGATGATTTGGCACTTGAAATGGGTATGCGTTACGGCAATCCATCGATTGATTCTGCACTTGAAAAATTACAAGCTCAAGGTTGCGAGAAAATCGTAGTTTTACCACTTTACCCACAATATTCAGATACCACAACAGCATCAACACTAGATACCGTTAATAAAGCACTTGGAAATTGGGATAATAAACCAAAACTAGACTTTATTGATAATTATTATACGGACAAAGGTTACATTCAATCTTTAGCCCTCTCAGTGATTGAGCACCAAGAACAACACGGCAAGCCAGATAAGTTAATGATCTCATTTCATGGTATACCACAGCGTTTTGTAGATAATGGCGATATTTATTACGAGCATTGCGTCAATACAAGTGTATTACTTACTGAAGCGCTTAATCTACAAGATAAAGACTATCAGTTGTGTTTTCAATCAATATTTGGTCGTGAAGAGTGGATCAAGCCACAGACAAAACTCAGTTTAGAATCTCTGGCACAAGATGGTGTTGAGCACATACAAGTCATCTGCCCTGGTTTCTCTGCAGACTGCTTAGAAACCTTGGAAGAAATTAACGAAGAAAACAGGGGTTACTTTATACAGGCGGGTGGTAAAACTTTTAGTTACATACCGGCATTAAATGACCGTAAAGACCATATTAAAGCACTCTCTAATATCATCTCCAAACATCTAGAATAACTTCGCATAATTTATATTATGTTAAATTATTAATCATTATAAATTGTTGCGCCCTCTTCAAGGCAAGACAATCATTTTGTTTCTTCGTAACTTGGCTGATTTTCTCATGTAGAGCTAACTACTGAACCTAGAGATAAATCAAAACACACTCTTAAATGCTTAATTACCCCAGGTGTCCCTTAAAGCAACTGTTTTATTAAAGACCAAGCTGTCACTCGCTTCACTGTCACGACAAAAATACCCTTCTCTCTCAAATTGGTAGGCTAATTCAGCCTTAGCGTCTTTCATGCTTGACTCCACTACGCCGTAAGTTACCACTAAGGATTTTGGGTTGAGCAATTGTTCAAAGTGATCATTTTTCCCGGGGTTTTCAAGTGTGAATAGTCGATCGTATAGTCTGAATTCTGCTTTAAGAGCAGTACTGGCTTCAACGAAGTGAATGACGCCTTTAACTTTTCTGCCATCTGTGGGGTTTTTACCTAAAGTGTCTGCATTATAAGTCGCATACACAGTGGTCACATTGCCATCAAAATCAGTGTCAAATGAAGTGGCATTAATCACATAAGCATTACGCAAGCGTACTTCCTTACCAATGGCCAAGCGTTTAAACTTTTTGTTCGGTGCCACTTCTTTAAAATCTGCTCTATCGATATACAACTCTTGAGAAAAGAAAATATCACGCTTACCCCTATCTTCATTTTGCGGATGGATAGGCGCTTTGAGAGTCTCAACTTGTTTTTCAGGGTAATTTTCAATAATAACTTTAATAGGGTCAATAACACCCATCGTGCGTGGCGCAACAACATTTAAATCATCGCGTACAGCGTCTTCTAGGATTTTTATATCGGTCATACTGTCAACCTTAGAAACACCAATGCGTTCAACAAAATCACGAATACTAGCGGGCGTATAACCACGACGACGAAGCCCAGAAATGGTAGGTAGTCGTGGGTCATTCCAACCCAACACCAACTCATCTTCTACCAATTGTTGTAATTTGCGTTTTGACATTACTGTGTATTCTAAATTCAAGCGTGAAAACTCATATTGATGCGGGCGATTAGGTTTATTGAAATCCTCTAAATGCTCTAATATCCAATCATACAAACGACGATTGTCTTGAAATTCAAGCGTGCAAAGCGAATGTGTAACACCTTCAATCGCATCACTAATACAGTGGGCAAAATCATACATTGGATAGATACGCCATTCGTTGCCTGTCTGATGGTGCTTTTCAAAACGAATACGATATAGTGTTGGGTCACGCATACACATAAACGGACTTGCCATGTCTATTTTGGCGCGCAACACACACTCACCCTCTGAGAATTTTCCTTCTTTCATTTTAACAAGCAGTTCTAAATTTTGTGTAACTGATGTATTGCGATAAGGGCTATTTTTACCTGCTTGTTTTAAAGTACCACGATATTCACGAGTTTGTTCTGCATTTAAAAAACAAACATACGCCAATTCTTTATTGATCAGCTCAATCGCATATTCATAAAACTTTGCAAAATAATTAGAGCTGTATTGAATCTCGCCATCCCATTCAAAACCCAGCCATTTAACATCATTTTTAATAGATTCAATAAACTCCACATCTTCTTTAGCAGGGTTTGTATCATCAAAGCGTAGATTGCACCTACCCTTATAGTCTTGCACTAAACCAAAATTTAGGCAAATTGATTTGGCATGTCCAATATGCAAATAGCCATTTGGTTCAGGTGGAAAGCGTGTTTGAATTGTGCTATGTAGACCAGAATCTAAGTCTTCGTTAATTTGATGACGAATAAAATTAGTCGGTTTTTCCGTGGGATTATTGTCGCTCATTCTGGGGCTAAATTGCTATAAAGTTAAGGATTATACTAGGTATTTTCTGACATATATTGTAGTGCTTGATAGAGATATTCCACAGGAACAACTTTCAAACCCTTGATGGGTTTTTTAGGGGTATTTGCCTTAGGAATAATGGCAATTTTAAAGCCGTGTTTTTGTGCCTCTGCCAAACGCTCACCAGCATTATAAACAGGCCGCACTTCCCCCGTTAAACCAACTTCGCCAAAGGCAATCCAATCTTTAGGGATAACTTTGTTTCTTAGGCTCGACATAATAGTAAGCATCACCACCAAATCTGAGGCAGTTTCATTAACCTTAACACCGCCCACAACATTCATAAACACATCTTGGTCAAAAGTTGCAATACCGCCGTGTTTGTGCAATATAGCCAATTGCAAGGCAAGACGATTTTGGTCTAAACCCACACTAACACGCTTAGGGTTGCCACTGGACTGGTCAACCAAGGCTTGAAGCTCAATCATTAGTGGTCTGGTTGCCTCACGCGTTACCATCACCATCGAACCCGGTAATGGTGTAGATTGATTAGACAAAAATATTGCTGATGGATTTTCTACTTGCTTAAGTCCAGTCTCGCTCATTGCAAATACGCTAATTTCATTGACTGCGCCAAAACGATTTTTTACCGCACGAATGATACGATAACGCCCGCCTGCATCGCCTTCAAAATACAAAACACAATCCACCATATGTTCTAAAATTCTCGGCCCTGCGAGCGCACCACCTTTGGTTACATGTCCAATCATCAGTAAAATGGTGTTGGTTTGCTTGGCGTATTGCGTGAGTTGCGCAGCACAATCTCGCACTTGCGTTACTGAGCCAGGTGCTGAAGTTGAACCGTCTGTCACCATGGTTTGAATAGAGTCAATGACAATAACTTTTGGTTTAATTTCTTTGGCGAGTTTGATGATTTTTTCTAAATGTGTTTCGTTAAGTAACAGCACATCTTCTTTGATACCCAAACGCACAGCACGGTCGCTAACTTGTTGCGCAGATTCCTCGCCACTGACATATAAGGCAGTGTGTTCTTTATTAATTACTGCCATTGCTTGCAGAATAAGAGTGGATTTTCCGATGCCTGGATCACCACCGATGAGTACCACAGAGCCATCTACTAAACCACCACCCAAAGTACGGTCAAGCTCGCTTAATCCTGTTGTTAATCTAGCTTTGCTTTCAGATCTAATGTCTGATAATTTTTGTACTTTTGACGGTGGCAAGTCTTGCAAGATTTCTGGTTTTGAAGCGTTATCCCTAGATATAATCACTTCTTCCAAGGTATTCCAAGCCTGACATTCTAAGCACTGCCCTGCCCATTGAGGATGCGTTGCACCACACTCTCTACAAACAAATTCTAGTTTAGTTTTTGACATTATTCCAATACACTTTTATCTAATAATACTTTAGTAAGACCACATTATTCAGTTCTGATAGGGATTTATGGCGCATCTTCAAGAGAGGGTTGTTGGGTGTTCTTCCAAGGCATTGTAGGTTTTTTGTTGGTTGATTAGAGGGTTGTTGTTCTATTGGATTGGGGTAATTTGCAAAGCCCCCTTTTTTTTAATACCATTTAGAATCCAAATACCCTTTATTTCTCTGTTATCTTTATAAAAAATGGCTTTTAAAGAAAATAATAGTTTATACATAAGGGTTTTTGACTAATTAAGCGAGTTATTTTTAAATAAAAGTGTGGCACTCCTTATTTTATTTTTACTTAGAATTGTTAGGTTAAGTTTAACTCGCTCAAAATAATAAATTTTAGAAGGTATTATATCCTGAATAGAAAATCACTTTATCCATATTCTATTTAAGTGAGACCTTTACATAAATAGGAATAATCATCAGAAATCTACTTTTCACCCACTTGGCGATTTTTCCAGTGACACCCGGCAACAGCCCTGCTAGGATAAGGTTTAAGTAAATCACCAATTGGGCAAAAATTGAATTTTGCCAATCCTCTCTATTTATGCAAAGGTCTCATGGTGTTTTTAAAGATTTAGACTTATCGAAATTTGAATTTTTTATTTTAAAAACGCAGTTAAAAGTATCATGGTATTATCCACAATTAATCTAATTTAAATCAATATTGAGGAAACCAACCATGCAAACAAAAACTAGTCAAACTAAAGCACAAAAAGCCGTTAATCAACCTAAGCAAGAAATGATACCCGGCGAATTCAACCCATAAGTGCAACACTTTCATTTAAAAAATAGTCCTTGCCAGTCATCTTGGCAAAGACCTCAAATGGGGTCTTGTACCCCAAGCATTTCCTAGGTCTATTATTCATTAAATCTGTTGCCCTAAATGCTTCTTTCTCACTCACATTATCCAAAGCCATTCGCTTAGGGAAGAATTGCCTTAACAGTCCATTGTGATTCTCGTTTAAGCCCCTTTCCCAACTATGATACGGCTTGGCAAAGTAAGTGTTACAGTCAAGATTTTCTGCTAGCTTTTCATGCCAACTAAACTCCCTGCCATTGTCAAAAGTCAAGGTTTTGACCCAATGTTTAAGTGGAGTGAGTCGTTTATTGATAGCGTCATTTGCATTTTGTGCGGTTTTGTTGACAATGGGTAGTGCAAGATATAGCCTACTCTTACGCTCAGCAAGAGTGGCAAAGCCACCTTTGTGTCCTTTACCAATAACCAAGTCAACTTCCCAGTCGCCAATGCGAGTGCGAGCATCAACAATACTGGGG
>NZ_UEXF01000019.1:166520-202555 GCF_900127505.1 thiotrophic endosymbiont of Bathymodiolus puteoserpentis (Logatchev)
CCGCCTACCGCTTTGTCTTGCAAGACAAAGCGGTAGGCGGTTTCAGTGCTAATTTTAATCTTTTTATCTAATTCCAAGCGTCCCATGATTTGTTCAGGACTCCAATATTCTTTTAGCTTTTCACTAATGTAATTTTTAACACAATCTGTGAGTTTAATGGCTTTATTTTTCTTTTGATGTCGTTCGTCAGCAAGCCTGTTGGCTTGCTTATGGCGATAGCCTCTTTTGCCAGTATTGCGAGATAATTCTCTAGAAATAGTTGATTTGTTTCTGCCCATTGATTTGGCAATAAAGGTTTGGTTGTATCCTTGTTTATTTAGCAGGTAAATATGGTATCTTTGTTCGTAGGTCAATTGTGTATATTTTTGCATGTTTCACTCCTTTTTCTTGTCGGATTAAGGGTGGTTAATATACCCTTTGACCGACTAATTGAGTGTTGCACTTATGATGTGAATTCAAGCCCTATTCTTTCGTGCCGCTACTAAAGTAGAGGCAGTCATCTTATCACGCCATCTTTGCCCTTGGTAGTATTCCGCCTAGGGAAAAATGTGCTCGTTTATGATTATCAATCCATAACCACTGAGTGGTTAAATTTTGTGCAGACTCAATTAGTCCCGCTAGGACAAAGGTTTAAAGAAATCACCAATTGGGCAAAAATTGGCTTTTGCCAATCACCCCTATTTATGTAAAGATTTCTAATAATAAAAAACCAAGCTTGAAAAGAGGTTGTATAGAGGTTTTTATTTCATGAGTTTGTCAATTTCTTCTCTAAAAGCTTCAATGTCTTGAAATTGACGATACACTGAAGCAAAACGAATGTAAGCCACCTCATCAAGTGCCTTTAACTCTGTCATAACCCATTCTCCAATTTTATTAGAAGACACCTCATGCTCAGATTGCGTTCTAAGCTTACGCATAATATTATGCACTGAAGTTTCAATTTGTGTGGCATTAATTGGACGCTTTTCTAAAGCTTTGAGTAGCCCATAACGCAGCTTATCTTCATCAAAAGACTCACGAGCACCATCTCTTTTAATTAGTCTTGGTAGGTTTAAATCAACGGTTTCCCGTGTTAAATAGCGCTCATTACAAGCACTACATTCGCGTCTTCTACGCACCTGTGCACCATCAGCAACCAAACGAGTTTCTAAAACTTTGGTTTCATCAGATTGACAAAATGGACAACGCATTGATTATTCTACTTATAAACTGGGTGTCTAGCGCAAAGCATGGCAACCTTGGTTCTAACACTATCAATCACTGATTGATTATCAAGCTCATCACAAATATCACACATCATTGAGGCTAATTCTCTACACTCTTTTTCACCAAAACCACGCGTTGTTACTGCTGGTGTACCAATACGAATGCCACTAGTAATAAACGGGGATTGTGGGTCATTTGGTACAGCATTCATATTCACAGTAATGTGTGCATTACCCAAAGCAGCGTCTACCGCTTTACCTGTTAGTCCTTGCTCAATAAAACTAACTAAGAACAGATGGTCATCAGTGCCGCCCGAAACCACATCAAAACCTCGCTCAATAAAAATCTCTGCCATCGCTTGCGCATTGACTTTAACTTGCTTTTGATAGGCCTTGTAATCATCGGTCATTGCCTCTTTAAAACTTACTGCTTTAGCGGCAACAACATGCATGAGTGGACCACCTTGAATACCAGGGAAAATCGCAGAATTAAGCTTTTTCTCAATTTCCGCATTAGCCTTAGCCAAAATCAATCCTCCACGCGGACCACGTAAAGTCTTGTGCGTTGTTGTAGTCGTAACATCAGCAATACCAACTGGTGATGGGTATTCACCTGCTGCAATTAATCCAGCCACATGCGCCATATCTACCATTAAATAAGCACCAATACCATCAGCAATATCTCTAAAGCGTTGCCAATCTACCACGCGAGAATATGCTGAGAAGCCTGCAATAATCATTTTAGGCTTGTGTTCTTTAGCAAGACACTCAACTTCATCGTAATCAATTTCTCCTGTTTTAAGATTTAGTCCATACTGAATGGCGTTAAAGTTTTTACCTGAGAATGATGGCGCTGCACCGTGCGTTAAATGCCCACCATGCGCCAAACTCATACCTAAAACTGTATCACCTGGTGTTAATAACGCCTGATAAACCGCTGCATTTGCTTGACTACCAGAGTGCGGTTGCACATTAGCATAATCTGCGCCAAATAACGCCTTAGCACGCTCAATCGCTAATTGCTCTACAACATCTACATGTTCACAGCCACCGTAATAACGCTTATTTGGATAGCCTTCAGCGTATTTATTAGTGAGTTGTGAACCTTGCGCTTCCATGACTGCAGGTGAAGTATAATTTTCACTGGCAATGAGTTCAATATGTGTTTCTTGACGCGCCTCTTCTTTTGTAATTGCATTTGCAATATCGCTATCTACCTTGGCTAGAGTTTGAGATTTATTGAACATGGTTTTTCCTTGTATTATTTAGATTATAAACTTGAATTTTAACCATTTTGAATAACGCGTTGCACTAAAATTACAATAATTATGATACATTTTAGAAAAATATCCCAACAACAATTCTTAAATGAGTATTGGCAGAAAAAACCCTTGCTAATCAAACAAGCTTTACCTGATTTTATATCACCGATTACCCCTGATGAATTAGCTGGTTTGTCGCTTGAAAAAGAGTTTGAATCGCGCCTAATCACAGGCTCTATAAACTCTAAAAAGTGGTCGCTACGCAACGGACCTTTTGTCGGACAAGATTTTTTAGCGACACACAGACATCCTAGCTTGCCCCAGAAAAACTGGACACTACTAGTACAAGGTGTTGATAGGCATATTAATGCGGTGCATAATCTCATTACAGAATTTGATTTTATACCTCGTTGGCGTTTTGACGATGTGATGATTTCCTACGCTGCTACAGGCGGTAGTGTTGGGCCACACTTTGATTATTATGATGTATTTTTATTACAAGGCAAAGGTAAGCGTCGCTGGCATCTTAGTAGGCAAGATTGTGAACTGAGTAATTACTTAGAGGATGCGCCCCTTAGGATTATGAATAAATTCAACGCCGAGCAGGTGTTTGATGTTGAACCAGGTGATATACTGTATATACCGCCTAAAGTGGCGCATCACGGTGTAAGCTTAGATGATGACTGCATTACACTGTCTTTTGGTTATCGTGCATATAGCGCGCAAGAGTTGTTCGAGTTTATCAACAAACCTTGCCCTAAGCATCTCAGCCAATCTTATTACCAAGACCCACAGTGGCGTAACACTAAGCAGCCTGCACTAATTCCTAATAGTGCCATTCAACAAGCACAAACTTTGTTAGAGATTGACGCTGTGTCTGTTGCTAAATTTGTGACAAAGCTAGACACGATGGACAGGCAAAACTTACAACTGTTTGAATATTATAATCAAAATGAAGACTTCAACTCACACGGCAATTACCAACTCCATTCTGTGTGCAAGGTTGCCTACCTGCAAAAAAATAATTCCGTTCAGGTGTTTGTCAATGGCGAAGAAATTAAATTTAATGGTATTAATAACAAGGCGTTAATGGATTTTTGCAACAAACGAAAGGTTAATTCATTGAACCAGCTAGAGCTTGCCAAACAACTGTTTGCACAAAATCTAATACTTTTAATTTAGCGATGCCGGTCATACTTGTTTTTTTATCTGTCGTTGCCATTTGGTCAACCACCCCGCTTGCGATTGTTTGGTCAACACTCGGCACCAGTCATAGTTTTGGTGTCGCTTCAAGAATGCTGATTGGGCTTGGTGTCTGTTTATTGCTACTACTGATAAAAAGACAGAAACTCACATTAACGCCGTTAAGCCTGTGGAATTATTTCTATGCAGGTTTAGGTGTATTTATAACGATGAGTTTGGTTTATTACGCCTCGCAAAATCTAGCCTCTGGCATTGTCTCTATTGTATTTGGCTTAACACCCATTATGACTGGTGTATTCGCATTGATACTGCTCAAAGATAAATTTTTTAGTGTTAATAAAATAATTGGTTTATTGTTAGGTTTGAGTGGATTGGTTGTTATTTTTTCTCATTCCTTGACAGAGTCAAGAGACCTTGTTCGTGGACTTTTAGCGGTCACCTTAGGTATGACTTTTCAGGCGTTTATATCCGTCAAGCTCAAACAAATCAACACGCAAGTTTCAGCACTGGAAACCACGACAGGTGCTCTACTATTTAGCACCCCTTTGTTTATTATTATCTGGCTTTTAAGCGAAGGTACGATCCCTGCTATTACCATGAAAGCCGCACTCTCTATTGGCTATCTGTCCATATTTGGCTCAGTCATTGGATTTATGTCTTATTACTATTTAATCAAACACGCTAGTGTGAAAGCAGTCGGCATCGTGCCACTAATAACGCCTGTTTTTGCTTTGCTATTAGGTTCAGCGCTTAACAATGAAACCCTTGCGCTTATACAATTTTATGGCATTGCACTTGTATTGATTGGTTTAGGGTATTACGAATACGGTACAAAGAAAAACTAAATAGAATTGTGTTATTTCTTAACAAGTACCGGAGAATTAAACTTTTCTAGGATAAGAACAAGGGATAAACCCTTATTTACCACGCTCTTTGCCAATAACTTCTAATAATCATTGCTCCCTTAGAATATGCTTAAAATCTTGTAATAAGTTTTTAGCCTCGCTTACGCTTAGTTGTACCTGTGTTGTAGTAGTAATTGTTGTTTATGTTGTTTATCACGCCCTTATTGGCACCCATAGTTGTATTTGTATTGTTTATCACGCCCTTATTATTGGCACTCATATTTATATTATTGCGATTACCATTAATTATATTGTTTACTGTTTCGAATTGACATAAAAAATACCCACCTCCACTTGCAATAATTATATAAATAAAAATTTTTCTTAACATACCCATAAAACCATATTTTTTTAATAATTGCTTGATTGGTCGCATAAGAGTAGTTCCAAAATTTTGTTTAGAATCCGCTTGTAAAGGATATTTGGGATTGTTGGTTTCAATCAGCACTGGAGAATCAAACTTCAAGCCTTCCCAACCATAGATAATGAAATTGCGGATATTTTGGTGCGAATCACCGTTAGGATCATTAAGAACAGTTTGGTAGTGTTCACCAAAACAATGCAAGACTTCAAGTTGTGTTAATTGATGAATAACACCAAAATAGAATAATTTAGCACTACCTTGATTTTCAATAGCAGTATTTTGTAAATCACCATTTATAAATGATGCTGGGGTGTGGTTGTAGTTCTCGTCAATAAGCTCAATCAGATCACCAAAATTCATTTGTGCACCTGACCTAAGCTCTTCTAAATATCCTTCTTGTGTCATACCAATCCTCCTAATATCTTTAATAATACCGCCTTTATACCGTCATTGGGTTTGGCTTTCCTATGTCAACACCATATTTTTTAATAGCATCAGTAACGACTGATGCTGCTATTTCACCTTCATCAACCAAGGCTTTAAGCGCAGCAATCGTTACATAATTTGCATCTACTTCAAAGAAATCTCTAAGTGCAGCGCGTGAATCTGAGCGACCAAACCCATCTGTACCCAACACTTCATAACGAGCTGGAATATACTTACGCACTTGTTCAGCGTAATTACGCATATAGTCAGTGGTAGCAATAACAGGGCCCTTTGCATTGGCTAAGCATTGGGTAATATAAGGCACCTTTGGCGGCCCTACACTAAATCTATTCTCTCTATCAATAGCTTGAGCTTCACGCGTTAATTCATTGAAACTGGTCACTGACCAGATATTAGACTTCACACCCCAATCATCAGCAAGCATTTGTGCAGCTTTTTCAACTTCTCTAAGAATGGTGCCAGAACCTAACAATTGCACTTGCTTATCACCAGTACCTACTTTTTTTAATGGGTAAATACCTTTGATAATACCTTCTTGCGTGCCTGCTGGTATTTCTGGGTGCGTGTAAATTTCATTCATAACAGTAATGTAGTAAAAAATATTCTCATGTTTTTCATACATTCTGCGTAGTCCACTTTGAACAATCACTGCTAACTCATACGCATAAGTTGGGTCATAAGAAATACAATTTGGAATGGTGTTGGCAACAATATGCGAATCACCATCTTCATGCTGTAAGCCCTCTCCATTCAGTGTAGTACGCCCTGCCGTGCCGCCAATTAAGAAGCCCTTAGCTTGCATATCACCTGCGGCCCAAATTAGGTCACCAACACGCTGAAAACCAAATTTAGAATAATAAATATAAAACGGAATCATGGTGACATTATGCGTCGCATACGATGTTGCAGCAGCAATCCAATCAGAAATCGCACCGGCTTCATTAATGCCTTCTTGCAACACCTGCCCCTTTTTATCTTCCTTATACCACATGACTTTATCAGAGTCTTCTGGTTGATAAAGTTGGCCTGAAGCCGAGTAAATACCGAGCTGCCTGAACAAGCTTTCCATGCCAAAGGTACGCGCTTCATCAGGGATGATTGGCACTACTTTAGATCCAAGTTGCTTGTCGCGTACTAATAAAGCCATAATGCGGTTAAGCGCCATGGTAGTTGACATTTCACGCTCACCACTGGATTTTAATAAAGCACTGAAAGTGTTTAATTCTGGCGCTTGTAAGTTTTCTAATTCAAACGAACGCACTGGCAATGAACCACCTAGTTTTTGGCGTTGAGTGTTTATATATGTCATCTCTTCGCTGTCTTGTGCTGGCTTGTAAAAGTTAAGTTGTTTAACATCTTCTTCAGTCACTGGAATATCAAAACGCTTGGCGAATTTTGCAACCTGCTCAAGGCCTAATTTTTTCTGCGAGTGCGTCGTATTTTGACCTTCACCTGCCTCACCCATGCCATAACCTTTAACCGTCTTAGCCAAGATGACCGTTGGTTTATCACTACATTCTTTGGCAGCACGATAAGCTTGAAATACTTTAAACGGGTCATGTCCGCCACGATTCAGTGCATAAATCTCATCATCACTAAGATGCTGAACCATCGCTAATAATTCTGGGTATTTACCGAAGAAATGTTGTCGCACATAAGCACCGTCTTTAGCTTTATAAGCTTGGTATTCTCCATCCACCACTTCTTCCATGCGTTTCTTCAGTAGCCCAGTAGTGTCTTTTTCAAGCAGTTTATCCCATTCACCGCCCCAAATTACTTTAAGTACATTCCAGCCTGCACCACGGAACATACCCTCAAGCTCTTGAATAATTTTGCCATTACCGCGTACTGGACCATCCAAACGCTGTAAGTTGCAATTAATCACAAAAATCAAATTATCAAGTTTTTCACGACCGGCTACTGAAATAGCACCAAGTGACTCAGGCTCATCCATTTCCCCGTCACCCAAATACGCCCAAACTGTGCGTTTGTGCGTTTGCTTAATCTCACGATGATGCAAATATTTCATAAAGCGTGCTTGGTAAATCGCCATAATTGGACCCAGCCCCATTGACACGGTCGGGAACTGCCAAAAATCAGGCATCAACCACGGGTGTGGATAAGAACTGAGTCCATCTTTGCCTGCCTCCTGGCGGAATAGCAACATTTGCGCTTCAGTGATGCGCCCTTCTAAAAAAGCACGCGAGTAAATACCTGGTGAAATATGCCCTTGAAAAAAGATTAAGTCTGCACCCTGCTCGGCATCAGGACCACGATAAAAGTGATTAAAACCCACTTCGTACAAAGTAGCACTTGAGGCGAACGAAGCAATGTGTCCACCTAAATCATATGGTAATTGATTAGCCTTGACCACCATCACCATAGCATTCCAACGGATAATAGCTGAAATTCTTTCTTCAATATCGATGCTAATATCTGTTGCTACCTCTTTTTCTTTGGCAATAGAGTTTAGGTAAGAGGTATTTACGCCTGTTGGTAAATCCATGCCTTCTTTGTGCGCCATATCCATTAGTTGGTTTAGCAAAAACTTTGCACGGTCATCACCTTCCACTCTAGCAACGGATTTAAAGGCTTCTAGCCATTCTTGGGTTTCTAAAGGGTCAAGGTCTTGAGCTGACATAATGTATTTTTTTCTTTTAGAATAAAGCAGTAATTATCCCAAATTTGTAGGCTCACTTTACAAAATATTTTACCAATAAAATTGAAGCAGAAAAACCAATGAAAGCAAGGGCAATTTGCCCTGCTTCGTGTTCAGGATATACTACATCACCTAACAACCCACCTGCAAATAATGCAAGTAGTGGCAACATATAGAGTTGAAAGGCACGATAAAACAATTCTTTTGATGAGATTTCCAAGGTTACCAAATCACCAATCGACACGCCATTTTGTAGGGGCTTATTGAACACTGAATAATGGTCAAAATATTTTGCCAATATGCCTGTACCGCAGCCACCACTGGCTGAGCAACTGTGACACCCTGATGAACGATTGACTTTAAGTTTCATCATTTGATTCTCAATCTCAATAACTTCAAACTTTTCTTTCATTAAAATAAGTGTTTATTTTTTATCATATTTTATCAGCATGTCACTCTCACAATCTATTTTTAAAGCCTACGATATCCGTGGTATCGTGGAAAATGAACTCACGCCTGATGTAGTTAAACTCATCGCTCAGGCAATTGGCAGTGAGTCTATTGCCAAAGGTGAACGCGGCGTGGTGGTTGGTCGCGATGGCCGTCTAAGTGGCGTTGAGCTGATGAGCGCTTTAAAAGATGGCCTTAAGTCAACTGGCTGTCATGTGGTAGATATCGGCATGGTACCCACGCCATTAGTGTATTACGCTACTTATAGCAAAGCGGCCACTTCTGGGGTGATGATTACTGGCTCTCATAATCCACCTGAGTACAATGGACTTAAGATTGTGATTGCAGGTGAAACACTCTCGGGCGATAAAATACAAGAACTTTATCAGCGCATCCAAGCGCAAAAATTTTCTAAAGGTCATGGCACTTCAACCAAAGTTGATATTGAGCAGGACTATATAGAGCGTGTTGTCTCTGATATTAAATTAGATAAGCCTCTTAATATTGTTATTGATGCAGGTAACGGTATTGCAGGCAATATTGCACCAAAATTGTTTGAACGATTAGGTGCAAAAGTCACAAAATTATTCTGCTTAGTAGATGGGAATTTCCCCAACCATCATCCCGACCCATCAAAACTTGCCAATCTTGAAGATATTATTCAAGAAGTCAAGAGCACCAATGCTGATATGGGCTTTGCCTTTGATGGCGATGGTGACAGACTGGGTTTAATTGACAATAAAGGTAATGTGATTTGGGCGGATAGACAAATGATATTGTATGCACGCGATATTCTCAGTCGTAATCAAGGTGCCAAAATTGTGTTTGATGTTAAATGTAGCTCAAATCTACCAAAAGACATTACCCAGCACGGGGGTAATGCGATTATGTCACGCACAGGACACAGTTTTATCAAAGCCAAACTTAAAGAAACAGGCGCGCTACTCGGTGGTGAGATGAGTGGTCATATTTTCTTTAAAGAACGCTGGTATGGCTTTGATGATGCGCTTTATACAGGTGCTAGATTGTTAGAAATCCTATCCAAAACCCACAAAACTTGTGAACAGGTTTTTGCTAATTTACCTGATAGTATCAATACGCCAGAGATTAATATTTACTTTGATAAGCAAGCTCAGCAGTTTGATGCGATGAAAAAACTAACAAGTAACATTGATTTCATTAAAGATGATAGTGCGCAAATTACCACTATCGACGGTGTGCGTGTTGATTATCCTGATGGCTGGGGACTTGTACGCCCTTCTAACACCACACCATGTTTGGTGCTGCGCTTTGAGGCAAATAACAAAAAAACCTTAAGCCAAATTCAAGATAAATTCAGAATTTGGCTGGATGCCAATAATATTTCTACTCAAAATTTTTGACAAATGGAATTAGTGGCAGTTGAAAGTTACAACCATCCTATTGATGCTTATCTGGCTAAGGGGCGGCTAGAGGTTGAAGGTGTACCGGTATTTTTAGCAAATGAACACCATGTGTGGATGAACTGGAGTTATGCACAAGCATTGGGAGGCATGCAATTAAAAGTTAGCCCGCAACATTTTACTGATGCACAGAAAATTCTAAAAATGCATAACCAAGGAGAGTACGAACATCTATTAAATGAAATTTTTCTAGAAATTGATACAAAAAATTGCCCCAATTGTAACGCCAATAGTTATGTTAGTAAATTTCCATTGCATCGAATCTTTTTTACATTGGTATCTCTAGCTATTGGCGTTGTCCTTCTGTCAAAAAGAACCTTACACACCTGTCAACAATGCAATCAAAAATGGAAAGATTAAACGGTGGAATAATTTTTATTAAACAACCAAACTTGCTAAACCTAGAAACGCCACAAAACCAATAACATCAGTAATAGTAGTGAGAATAACACCACCAGCGAGTGCAGGGTCAATTTTAAATTTGATGAGTAATGATGGCAAAATCACACCTGAAAAGGCGGCAAAAATTAGATTGACAACAATAGCCAAAGCAATGACCATACTAAGCAATATGTCGGCAAACCATAAATGTGTCGCCACACCAATCACTAACGCCCAAATCAAACCATTTAATAAGCCAATGGCTACTTCTTTATTCATTAACACCTTAAGGTTGGAATTTGTTATTCTACCAGTGGCAATACCGCGGGTGACTAAAATCAGTGTTTGTGTACCAGCAATACCACCCATTGATGCAACCACTGGCATCAAAATGGCAAGGGCAATTTTTTCTTGCAAAGTGGCTTCAAAAAGACTAATAAAAAACACCGCAATAAAAACAGTAACCAAATTCACACCCAGCCAAATACTACGGCGTTTAGAGCTTTGCATAACAGGAGCAAAAACATCATCCTCTTCGTCCAAGCCTGCCATTGACATTACCGAATGTTCAGCCTCATCACGAATGACATCAACCACATCATCAATAGTAATACGCCCAATTAACTGATTGTTTTCATCAACCACTGGCGCAGAAATCAAATCACGCTGTTCAAACAAATGAGCCACTTCTTTTTCAGGTGTTTGTGCAATAATTGGCTTAAGCGTTTTATTAATCAACGGCTCAATATTTTGCTGTGCTTCGTTCGTTAGCAAAGTAGATATGTGAATTGCACCTAAATATTTGTACGCTCTATCAACAACAAATACTTGGTCAGTGTCAATTGGCATTTCTTTTAACAAACGCAGATAACGAATGACAGTGCGTACGGTAATATCATCACGCACGGTAATAATATCAATATTCATCAAACCACCTGCAGAATCCTCAGGATAAGACAAAACACGCTTTAAATGATCTCGGTGCTTATGGTCCAGCGTTAATAATAAATTGTGTAGTGCTGACTCAGGTAAATCAGGCACAATATCTGCCAAATCGTCCATATCCAAGCCTTCGGTAGCCTCAACGATTGAATCAACACTCATTTCGCTGAATAGTTGCGTGCGCACATTTTCGCTCAAGTCTTTAAGAATATCACCTTGTGTGCCAGTATCAATATTAGACCAAAGAATAACCCTTTCCTTAGGTGGGATAGCTTCTAATAGGCGAGCGATTTCTGCCGAATGCAAATTGGCAAGTTGTGTAGTGGCTTCTTCATACAAAGATACCTCCAGAGACTCCATGAGTTTCTGTAGGCAATCTTCGAAAGAAGTGTTTTTAACTTCTGACATTGGACTAAATTATTTTATCTAAAATTAGTGTTATTACTCTAATATAGTGAACTTTCTAAACATTGGGCTTAGTTTTTTCTATGGTTGTTGAGTTTCTCTTTGTGTTTTCTAACTTGTGCATCTAATTTATTAACCAGCTGGTCAATTGAAACATACATATCATCACTTTCGGATTTTGCGAATAAATCTGCACCGCTAACATGGACAGTTGCCTCGGCTTTTTGTACACCCTTTTCGACTTCTAAGATCATATTAATATTAATCAAATGATCAAAATGTTGTTTGATTTTAGATAATTTTTCTTCTGCGTGTTGTTTAATTGCCTCGGTAACATCAAGATGGTGACCAGAAATACTTAATTGCATATATTCTCCTCGTTATTATTAAAAATGCAATTGAATTGTGCCACAAAGTAAAGTAAATATTAAAGTATTTATTGCATTTATGATAAATAATAAACACCACAAAAAATTAATTTTCGGTATAATTATGCATTTTAACCTTTCTACCAATACAAACAAAGGAGTATCAAGATGGATGCAGTTAGCAAGGAAAGTAACGAGTTAAGTATAAAGAGAATTGCATTGCAAAACTCTTTCAAAGAATATAACGAAAAGAATGGTTTTTCATATGAAGAATGGGTAAACCCACCTGCAGGTCATTTCTACGAAGGTTACAAGAAAGATTTAGATGAAATCAATAATCAAATGGCGCCGCCTTTACAATACCAGTCATAATCAATACTTAATTGGCAACAAAAAAGCCCCGTTTTGGGGCTTTTTTGTTTAGTGGTTAGTCAACCAACAACACACAATGTCTTATTTAATGTCAAACTATGCACCGCTTGCAGTTACCTTTGCCAAAGGTGAAGGTTGTTATCTGATCGACACCAAAGGCAATACCTATTTGGACGCCCTATCAGGCGTTGGTGTAGTTGGTTTAGGTCATTGTCATAAAGATATTACTGCTACTATACAAGCACAAGCTGGTGAACTTTTACACACCAGCAATTGGTATCATATTGCCCACCAAGAAGCCTTAGCTGAAAAGCTCTGCAAATTATCTAATATGGATAATGCTTTCTTTGGTAATTCTGGTGCAGAAGCTAATGAAGCTGCCATTAAAATTGCACGCTTACATGGTTATGTCAATAATATTGATAACCCCGCTATTTTGACAGCCAATCAAAGTTTTCATGGTCGCACCATGGCGACACTTTCTGCTACAGGTAATGACAAAGTACAGTCGGGCTTTGCGCCGCTAGTAAGCGAATTTATTCATATTGATTTTAATGATATAGATGCAATAAAAGCACACACAAGCAATCGTAATATTGTGGCTATAATGCTAGAGCCTATTCAAGGCGAGAGTGGTGTGATTGTACCAAAGAGTGATTACTTAAACCAAGTGCAAGCCATCTGTCAAGCCAATAACTGGTTGCTTATTTTGGACGAGGTGCAAACAGGTATTGGGCGTACAGGAAAAATGTTTGCACATCAATATAACAATATCACCCCTGATATACTGACTTTAGCCAAAGGTTTGGGCAATGGTGTGCCGATTGGTACTTGCTTAGCAAAAGGCAAGGCGGCAATACTTTTCACCCCTGGTACACATGGCTCAACTTTTGGTGGCAATCCTTTAGTCTGCAAAACAGCACTCAGCGTATTGGAAGTCATTGAAAAAGATAATCTTCTTGACAATGCCACAAAGATGGGGGAATACTTAGCATCAAACTTTCAAGAAAAATTATCCAACTCAAACAAAATTACCCAGATACGCGCTAAAGGCTTAATGATTGCCATTGAGCTTAATCAAGATTGCACACGCCTACTAAATGCAGCGCTAGATAAACGCTTACTTATTAATATTACTGGTCGTTCTATACGACTGTTGCCACCACTGATTATCAATCAAACTGAGGCAGATATTATTATTGATACTGTTTGCGACTTGATAGGAGAATTATAACAATGAAACATTTTATCAACCTTGAAGATTTATCAACCCATGACTTAAACCAAATTATTGATACTGCCATTACCTTAAAAAAAGAGCATAAAACGGGTCAAATCAACAAAGCACTAGAGAGCAAAACATTGGCAATGATTTTTGACAAGTCTTCCACGCGCACGCGTGTGTCATTTGAAGCAGGCATGGCACAGCTAGGCGGTCACGCACTATTTTTATCCGAGCGTGATATTCAATTAGGTCGAGGCGAGTCAATTGTTGACAGTGCAATTGTAATTGGCTCAATGGTCGACGGCATTATGATGCGTGTGTCTTCACATAATGACATCAATACTTTTGCACAAAATGCTAATGTGCCAATTATCAACGCCTTATCTGATGAATCTCACCCTTGTCAGTTATTGGCAGATATGATGACCTACAAAGAACATAAAGGCAACATTCAAGGAAAAACAGTTACCTGGATTGGCGACGGTAACAATATGTGTCAAACTTATATGCAAGCTGCAAGTGTATTTGACTTCAAACTCAACATTGCCACGCCTAAAGGCTACGAGCCAGAGTCTTCTTTCATTACGCAATATCAAGACTACATTAAGCTATGTGATAATGCAAAAGAGGCTTGTAAAAATTCAGATTTGGTTGTGACCGATGTTTGGGCGAGCATGGGTCAGGAAGATGAGCAAGCAAAGCGTGAGTTTGCTTTTAAAGATTTCCAGATAAATAGCGATTTAATGCAACAAGCTAACGCTGATGCTAGCTTTATGCATTGCCTGCCAGCACACCGCGAGGAAGAAGTAAGCAGCGATGTGATTGACGGCATGCAAAGTTTAGTGTGGGATGAAGCTGAAAACCGTTTACATGCACAAAAAGCGTTATTACTTTACTTGCTTAGTTAAACTATCCATTGCCTCAGCATAAAACTTAACACCACGCTCAACTTTTTCCCTACCGCGTGATACACGCCAGCGGTTTGTGTCTCGTAGAGAATAGACACAACCACAGTATTCTTGTTGATAGAATTCTTCTTGTTTTGATAACTCCAGCATTCGAGATGAGCCACCTTGCTTACGCCAGTTAAAATCCCAATAAGTAATACCATTAAATGAATCAGTGGCGCGTGCACCACAGCCATTGATTTGATTCATATCTTTCCAACGAGAAATACCTAATGTGGAAGATATCAAATCAAAATCATGTGCTTTGGCATACTTAGCAGTGACTTCAAAACGCATATCAAAACAAGTGGTGCAGCGCAGACCACGCTCTGGCTCATCTTCTTGTCCTTTGACACGCTCAAACCACAGTTCCTTTTCATAATCTGCATCAATAAACGGCATGCCCAGTTTTTCTGCAAAACGAATATTTTCTTCTTTTCGCAGCTCATATTCTTCTTGTGGATGAATATTTGGATTGTAAAAAAAAATGGTGGTGTCAATCTCTGAGACCGCTAAAGCCTCCATAATTTCACCGGCACAAGGGGCGCAGCAAGAATGCATGAGTAGCTTTTTCTCACCATTGGGTGTTTGTAATTTGGGACGCTCATAACCCGCAAGAGAGTAATCTACTTTAGACATTGCTGTAATTGCTTTAATACTTCCCACGCTTCGCGCTTAAAAGTTTCATTAACTAAAATTTCACTTGGATGATGCGTGGAAAAATGCGCTTGCACATCGGATGACAGACTCTTGCTCATTAATAATACCGTTTTAGCGTCGTATTGTCCAAGCGTGTGCTCCAAATCAACGGCATCAATAGCGATGCATTTAACATTGGCTTTTTCAAGCCCAATAGCACCCAACATTTTAAATAAAAAATCTTGAATCTTACCAGTTTGACAAAAAGAATGTGCATTTTGCGTTTCAATCACCAAACATGGCGTGCAAATTTTTTGAATACTGACTTCTATTGCATCAGCAGATTCAGCATATAAAAATGCTGGCACATCAAATGCTTCTAAATAATCACTACGCTCTAATTGACTCATACTTGTGGATGCGCCCTATCGGTTATCACTAAAATTTTATTCAAGGCATTGACATAAGCTTTAGCGCTGGCAATAATAATATCGGTATCCGCACCTTGCCCATTAACAATACGCCCATCACTTTCAAGGCGCACATTGACTTCGCCTAGTGCATCAGTACCTTGGGTAACATTTGATACTGAATACAGTTGCAAATTCACCTCAACATCAACCAATGAATTAATCGCACTAAAAGTAGCATCTACTGCACCCGAAGTATTGGCAGTAGCCGATACTTCTTTAGCATCAATAGAAAGCACAACCCGCGCTGAATTTTGTTCACCTGTTTGACTAGAAACTTTAAGCGCTACCAATTGAATACTCTCATGTTCTTCGTTCTGAGATTCCGAAACCAATGCTTGCAAGTCTTCATCAAAAATTTCATGTTTCTTATCTGCCAATTCTTTAAAACTCTTAAAGGTACTATTTAGCGCATCATCGCTGTCAAACTCAACACCAAGTTCTTGCATTCTAACTTTAAAGGCATTACGACCTGAATGCTTACCCATTACCAATGAATTGGCATTCCAACCAACATCTTCAGCACGCATGATTTCGTAAGTCTCACGGTGTTTAAGTACGCCATCTTGATGAATGCCTGCCTCATGAGCAAAGGCATTTGCGCCAACAATTGCTTTGTTTGGTTGCACGATAAAGCCTGTCACGCTTGAAACCAAGCGCGATGCGGAAAGAATATGTGTGGCATCAATGCCTGTATCGCAGGCAAAAATATCTTGACGCGTTCGCACTGCCATGACCAACTCCTCCAAAGAGGTGTTGCCTGCACGCTCACCTAAGCCGTTAATCGTACACTCCACTTGGCGTGCGCCATTAAGAACGGCAGACAGAGAATTTGCCACTGCCAAACCCAAGTCATTATGACAATGCGCTGAGAAGATTGCTTTATCAGAATTTGGCACGCGCTCAATCAGTGATTTTATCGTCTCACCAAACTGATGAGGAATGTTATAACCTACCGTATCAGGAATATTAATGGTAGTCGCACCTGCCTCAATTGCTGCTTCAATGATACGACAAAGAAAGTCTTCGTCACTACGCCCTGCATCCTCGGGTGAAAATTCAACATTATCTGTCCAATTTTTGGCGCGCTTTACTGCATGAACAGCCTGCTTTACTACTTGCTCAGGTGTCATATTCAGCTTCATCTTCATGTGAATATCGCTGGTAGCAATAAAGGTATGAATACGAGATGAATTCGCACCCTTTAATGCTTCTCCAGCACGATCAATATCTTTATCTAATGCTCTTGCAAGCGAGCAAATAGTAGAATCTTGAATAGTATTGGCAACCGCTTGAACCGCTTCAAAGTCACCAGGCGAAGCAATAGCAAAGCCTGCCTCAATGACATCAACATGCATTTTTTCCAACACTTTGGCAATGCGTATTTTTTCGTCTTTGGTCATTGACGCACCAGGTGATTGCTCACCATCTCTTAGCGTCGTATCGAAAATAATTAGTTTGTCAGACATTTTTTGTCTCCTGTGTTTGTTACGTTGTATTTTTAAGATGTGCTAGCTTTTCAGCCAGTCGAGATAGTAAATTACCTTACGGTAACAATCGTAACAAAGCCAAGAGAGTGGGTTGCTTATAGAAAGAAGTTTTAATCTGATTTTTCATAGCTAAATTATAACTTAAATATAAACTGCCTACCTGTTTTTTTTCAACACACGTTTTTTACGCACATCAATTATGGTAATAATTAAGCCAGATAGCGCATAAACAAAAAAGAAGGTAAACAGAATCGCACTTGGCCATAGCGTCACTACAATAATAATTAATATAGCGATTAACAGTAATTTGAATGACGCCCTACCCTTGAGGTTAATTTCCTTAAAGCTATAATAACGAATATTACTCACCATCAATACGCCAGCACTCACTAAGATAATCCAACTTGTCATAGCAAGATATTGGTCATACGGCGTTGTGCCGATAAACTCCTTAGTCCATACCAAACCTGCAATAAGCGCAGCAGCAGCTGGCGAAGGTAGGCCTTGAAAATAACGCTTATCCTCAATACCTATTTGCGTATTAAAGCGTGCCAAACGCAATGCGCCAGCGGCTACATAAATAAATGCGCCTATCCAGCCAATTTTACCCATCTGCTCAAACTGCCAAAAATACATCAATAGTGCAGGCGCAACACAAAATGACAACATATCTGCCATCGAATCATATTGCTCACCAAATGCACTTTGAGTATTGGTCAGTCGTGCAACACGACCATCTAGAGTATCCCACAACATTGCCACAAAGATAGCAATAGCAGATTCTAGATATTGACCTTTAGTGGCTAGAACAATCGCTAAGAAACCTGAGAACAATCCAAATGTTGTTAGAACATTGGGCAATAAGTAAACACCTTTTTTTGTTTTTTTTTCTGCCATAATCTCTCTTAGAAACAAAAAAACGCCCAACTTAGCTGGGCGTTCAATCTAATTTTTAGTTTTTACTCTGATCAATAATTTTGTTCTTAGCAATCCACGGCATCATTGAACGAAGTGACTCACCTACTTGTTCAATTTGATGTGCGCGTTGAACTTCACGACGCGCAGGAAGCTCGCCCACATTAGCCACAAACTCTTTAGCAAACGAACCATCTTGGATTTCAGCTAAGATTTTCTTCATCTCTAATTTGGTTTCATTGGTGATAATACGAGGACCCCGAGTTACATCACCGTATTCAGCTGTATTTGAGATTGAATAACGCATATTGGCAATACCACCTTCATACATCAAATCAACAATGAGTTTTAATTCATGCAAACACTCAAAGTATGCCATTTCTGGCTCGTAACCTGCTTCAACCAATGTCTCAAACCCTGCTTGAACTAATGCCGTTGTGCCACCACATAATACCGCTTGCTCACCAAACAAATCTGTTTCTGTTTCTTCTCTGAAAGTTGTCTCTAAGATGCCTGTACGACCACCACCAATAGCTGATGCGTAAGATAGGGCAATGTCTTTCGCATTGCCAGATACATCTTGAGCAACAGCAATCAAGTCAGGAATACCACCACCCTTAACAAATTCACTACGCACAGTATGACCTGGCGCCTTAGGGGCAATCATAATAACATTAAGGTCAGCTCTTGGCTTAATCATTTCAAAGTGAATATTTAAACCATGTGCAAATGCAAGTGTTGCACCTTGCTTGAGGTTTGGCTCAATATTATCTACATAAATTTTTGCCTGAAACTCATCTGGTGCTAATACCATAACTAAATCTGCCCACGCCGTTGCATCTTCAACTGATTTGACGCTCAAACCGGATCTTTCTGCTTTTGCCGCTGATATTGAGCCTTCTCTAAGTGCAACAACAACATCAATACCTGAATCTTTCAGGTTGTTTGCGTGCGCATAACCTTGTGAGCCATAACCAACGATGGCTACTTTCATGCCTTTTATAATATTTAAATCAGCATCTTTATCGTAATATCTGTTCATTTTTTTCCTCTTTTGATTGTGAGATTTTTGCATCAATACAAAAACCTCTGTTTAATTAATATTCTCTTTTCTGACAAACGCCAGTTACGCCTGTTCTAGAAACTTCTAAAATTTTGAGTGCATCAATTGCCTCTAAAAAATCATTGACTCGTTGACTTTTTCCTGCCACTTCAACTGTATAAGTGTCTTCACTCACATCTACTATCTTGCCGCCATATTCATCAATATGTTTGTCTATTTCAGCTTGAGAGCCTGAGTCAACATCAATTTTAACCAATACTAATTCGCGTTCAATGTGTTCTGTAGCGGTCAAGTTAGTTACCGTTACCACATCAATGAGTTTATCCAGCTGCTTAACAATTTGCTCAATAATATTATCATCGCCAATACTGACAATGGTCATACGCGACAGCGTCTCATCATTAGTCGGTGCTACCGTTAATGACTCAATGTTAAAGCCACGCGCTGAAAACAAGCCTGCCACCCTTGATAGTGCACCAGATTCGTTTTCTAATTGTAGTGAAATAATATGTCTCATGGTCTTTTATACTAAATGTAATCCTTCATCGTTAGTGGATGCCATTTCGTCACGACCTGCTAGCAACATCTCATGATGTCCTGCCCCCGATGGAATCATTGGAAATACATTTTCACTTGGGTCAGTCAAAATATCAACAAACACGGTACGGTCTTTTTGTTTGAATGCCTCAATCAAAGCTGGCTTTAAATCTTGCTCTTTCTCAACTTTAATACCCATATGCCCGTAACTTTCTGCCAATTTAACAAAATCTGGTAGTGCATCCATGTACGACATTGCATAGCGTTTTTCATAAAAAAACTCTTGCCATTGTCTAACCATGCCCAAATAGCCATTATTTAAATTAATAATTTTAACAGGGGTATTGTATTGCAACATGGTCGAAAGCTCTTGTAGCATCATTTGAATACTGCCTTCGCCAGTTACACAAGCCACATCTGCTTTTGGGTCGGCTAATTTTGCACCCATTGCCGCAGGCAATCCAAAGCCCATTGTACCTAAGCCACCAGAGTTAATCCAACGGCGTGGTTTATCAAATGGGTAGTATTGCGCCGCCCACATTTGGTGCTGACCCACATCACTGGTAACAATCGCCTCACCCTGAGTTACTTCATACAAAGCTTCAATCACGCTTTGTGGTTTAATGACACCCGACTTAGTCTGATACGCCATTGAATCAACACTACGCCACTCTTCGATTTGCTTCCACCACGCATCAATATTGGCTAATTTTTTATCTTTAAGTGCTTGTATAAGTGCATTCAAAGCATCGTTGACTTGTCCGATAATTGCCACATCAATAGCTACCGTCTTGCCCACCGAAGATGGATCAATATCAATATGAATGATTTTTGCATAAGGGCAAAACTTATCTAAATTACCCGTAATACGGTCATCAAAGCGTGCGCCCACAGCAATAATACAATCTGAATCGTGCATTGCCATGTTAGCTTCATAAGTGCCATGCATGCCTAACATACCTAATGACTGAGCATCTGTTGCAGGGTATGCGCCCAAGCCCATTAAGGTTTGGGTAATTGGAAAATTAGTATTGCGTGTAAACGAGCGTAGCACCTCACTGGCATTGCCAATCACACTACCACCACCTGAGTAGACAATAGGTTTCTTTGCTTGCATGATTAACGCAACTGCTTTATCAATTTGCCCTGCGTCAACTTTTATCTCAGGTTGGTATGAGCGCATATTAATTGACTTAGGATAACCATCAAATTCAATCTCAGCGATGGTAGTATCTTTAGTGATATCAATCAATACTGGGCCTGGGCGACCTGTGGTGGCAATATGAAATGCCTTCTTAACAACATTTGCCAAATCGTTAATGTCTTTTACCAAGAAATTATGCTTAACACATGAACGGGTAATGCCAACAGCATCCACCTCTTGGAATGCGTCATTACCAATCACTGCAGAGGACACTTGACCCGAAATAACCACCATTGGAATAGAATCCATATGCGCTGTAGCAATGCCTGTTACTGCATTAGTAAGCCCAGGACCAGAAGTAACGAGCGCTACACCACACTTACCACTAACGCGTGCATAGCCATCTGCACCGTGCACAGCGCCCTGTTCATGACGAACTAAAATATGGGCAATATTATCACAGGCATCAAGCGCATCGTAAATATGCAATACAGCGCCCCCTGGATATCCAAAGATATGCTCTACACCTTCATTTTGAAGGCAATTAACCAATATTTGAGCGCCGTTCAATTTCATTACTTATTTGATAGAAAAAACCCTAGGATTATACCTAAGACGAATGTCATTATAGGGAGTTTTGCCAATCCTCTGAATAGAATTGAATCGGAGAATTTTCACTCTCAAAAGTCTCAATTGACCAAGTATCTGGTTGTTTAAGAATGGCAGATAACAACTGATCATTCAACAAGTGCCCAGTTTTGTAACCCTCGTAGTGTCCAATTAGGTTAGCACCTAACAAGTACAAGTCACCAACAATATCCAAAATTTTATGTTTTACAAATTCATTCTCATAGCGCATACCATCTTCATTTAAGACATCATCATCACTGAGTGCAATCGCATTATCCATACTCGCACCGAGTGCCAAATTCCTCTCTTGCATACTTTTTACATCACGCATATAACCGAAAGTTCTGGCTCTAGATATTTCTTTAAGATAAGACTTCTGTGCGAAATCAATGCTAAGATTTTGCCCGCTTTCCTTAACTTTTTTATGATTAAAATCAATCTCAAGCGTTACTTTAAAACCTTCGTAAGGTGTTACTTGCGCCCAAGAATCATTGTTTTCTACGCGAATAGTATCTTTAATCACAAAAAATTTCTTATGTGCATCCTGATCTTCAATACCTGCTGATTGCACCAAGAAAATAAAGGGCGCTGATGAGCCATCCATAATAGGCACTTCAAATGAGTCTAATTCTACTAATACATTGTCAATACCCAGCGCTGAAAATGCACTCATTAAATGCTCAACGGTTGAAATCTTAACACCTTGATTTTCAATACTGGTTGATAGAATCACCTCGTTTACAAAGGCATTATGCGCTCGAATCAACTTGCCACCCACATCCAATCTCCTAAACACCACGCCATGGTCAATCTCTGCGGGAATAAGCGTCATATTAATCATAGCGCCACTATGAATACCAATGCCACGCGCTTTAACTGCTTTTTTTATTGTTCTTTGCTTAATCATATTTATAAAAATTTAAACCCTTTAATGAAGCCCATTTTACCTAAAAAACTGTTTTTACCACTCGATTGTTGCTCAGACTTAGAATCGTCAAGACCGAACAACAATAAACCCAAAGCACACGCATACTCTGGGCCCAACCACTCATACTTTGCGCTAATGAGCTCAGTGTTAATACGCCCTACTTTGACTTTCTTTTTATAAAGACTGTGCATTAACTTATCACAATCTGTCATTTTTGCACCACCGCCCACCAAAACCAAGCCTGATTTAAGCGAGCGATATAAATTTTGGTTGTTGAGTTTTGTTCTAATCATCTTAAACAACTCCAAGTAAGACTGTCTAATCACTTCAATGAGTGATTCATGCGACAAATAATAATAATTTGAATCATCTATTTGTTGAAACTTAATGAGTGTATCAGCGCCCAATTTAACTTGTGTTTGTCCATATTCTATTTTTAAACGCTCTGCTTCTTGAAAAGAAGTGTTAAACGCCTCAGAGATATCTTGAGTCACCTGCTCTACGCCAAATTGAATACTGCTGCTATAAAAAACACCGCCCTGCTTAAATACAGACAAATCCGTCACACCGGAACCAATATCAACCAAACAAACCCCTTTGTCTTTTTCATCTTGTGTCAAACAAGGCTCGCTACTCGCCATTGAATTTGGCACAATACTAGACAAACCCAAATCACTCCAGTAAATACTGTTTTCAACCGCTTCCACATGATGATTAGATGCGCTAACAGTATGTATACTAACGCCTAAATTATCCGCTTTTTTCCCAAGGGGTTGATTAACAGGCTCAGGATTTGCATCCAAAGTATAGTGGTGTATTATGTTGTTAACAGTCTGATGATTGTCTGGCATCTTTGTCTTTGCCATTGACTCAATAATCTTAAAAACCGTATCTAACTCTGAATCTCTAACCCTGCCAGAAGGCACATGCGTATAAGCGCTTTGATTCAATACTTTAAGATTTGGCTCTGAAATATTAACACTAACATGTTGAAAATCTGTGCCATAATTTTCAACAATTTCTTCTTTAATCTTTTCAATCACTTTTGCCACTTTTTTAGCATTTTCAACAACACCACACCGAACACCATCAGAACTAGCTTGTGCATAGCCAAAAACTTCTACTCTATTATTTTTTAATTCCGCAAGAAGAACAACAATCTTACTGCTGCCAATATCAACGCTTGCAATGAAATTACCATCAACCATTTTTTAACCCGTAAAGTCCAACCATTGATACAAATGCTCCAATTCAACCACCTTGCCACTGAGTAATTGTCTAAATTTTTTAGCACTCGGCTGAGCGTGATACAAACCTAAAATATGCCGAGTCATTGAGCGAATTGACACCCCTTGGTCATTCTGTTTCTTTATATATTCAATAAAATCCAATAATACTTGTTCACGCGACGGCGCATCCAGAATTTTATGATAAATCTTGTTGTCCACCTCACTAAGTAAATATGGCTGGTGATACGCCACTCTGCCCAACATCACACTATCAACGGATTGCAAGTGCACAGTAGCCTCATCAACACTCATAATACCTCCGTTAATAGCAATAGCAAGATGCGGGAAATCTTTTTTAATTCTATATACCCATTCATAATTTAGTGGTGGTACTGTACGATTTTCTTTTGGACTTAATCCTTTTAACCAAGCTTTTCTAGCGTGAATTACAAACACATCACAGCCTGCGTTTTCCACTTGCATGACAAAGTTTGACAACTCCTTATAACTTTCCATATCATCCACACCAATGCGTGACTTCACACTCACTGATATATCGCTTGCTTGGCGCATCGCATCCACACACTGCGCTACCACCTCTGGGGTTTGCATTAAACACGCGCCAAAACTGCCCGATTGCACTCTATCCGATGGACAACCAACATTAATGTTTACCTCATCATAGCCCCAATCTTGGGCAATCTTAGCACACTGCGCCATCTCACCTGACTCGCTACCACCTAGTTGCAATACCAATGGATGCTCTGCTGCATCAAAATCCAACAGACGATTTTTATCCCCATTAAGAATGGCCTTGGTCGTTACCATTTCACTCCACAACTGCGTCTCTTTTGACAACAATCTGTGAAAATACCGACAATGCCTATCAGTCCAATCCATCATCGGTGCTACTGAAAATTTATGCATTAATATGCATTGAGTTATAACAACCCTTTCAAAGTATCAACCACAAAGCCTACACTTTTTTGCATGACTTGTTGACGCTCGCCATCAAAATATTTTCTAATGGTGGTACACTCACCCAAGATACAAAAGCCAAAACACACAGTGCCTACAGGCTTGTTCTTTGTGCCGCCTGTTGGTCCAGCAATACCGGTGATAGATACCCCAATATTAGCATTAGAGTTCTGAATAACCCCCTCTACCATTTCCAGGGCAGTTTGCTCACTAACTGCACCATAAGCATCTAAAGTAGATCTTTTCACGCCAAGTAGTTCTATTTTTGCTTGATCGCTATAAGTGATAAAACCTCTATCAAAATAATCAGAAGAGCCACTCTCTTCGGTAAGTAATACAGATAGGTTACCACCCGTACAAGACTCTGCTACGGCGATGGTAAGTAATTTTTGTTTTAATAATTCAGTTAGTTGGCTCATTTAAGTGCAACTTGAACAATTTCAAAAATATCTTTAGATAGATTTTCAGTGTTGGCAATTCTTTCTAGCTGTTGTTTTTGCAAAGCCTTTAACTCAGGGGTAAAGCGCTTCCAATGATTGTAGGTTGCCACCAGTCTTGCGCCAATTTGTGGGTTGCTGGTGTTTAGTTTGAGTATCACATCGGTAAAAAATTCGTAACTTGCTTGCTTGTGAAAATTTGTATAGTTGCGAGCAAAACCACTAACCACACTACGCAAACGATTCGGTGTGTTAAAAGAGAATAATTCATGCTCCATCAATGCTTTAACGCCGTCAACATCGCACACATTGCTGGATGCTAACGCAGAAAAATACTTATCCATTACTTGCGTATCGTCTTTGAATTCTTGGTAGAAATCTGCCAATATTTGTTGGCGATACTCATTATCGCTATTTAACAGCAAATGAAATGCACAGAATTTATCACTCATACAATTAGCCTCATTGAATTGTGACTTTGCCAAATCCAACTCGCCATCTTTTGTTAGATAGAATAAGCATCTATTTTTTAGTGCTCTTTGCCCAACAGCTTCTGATGTGAATTCGTAAACTTGTTGAGTATTTAACTCTCCTTGAAGGCTGCTGTGTGACGCTAGTGATTTATATACTTCAAGTAATAACGGTTTAAATCTGGTGATAATTTTTTGAATAGTGATTTCACGCTTATTGTGAATATCAAACACATCAATAACCGTTTGATGATTATGTAGAGCACGCTCAGATGGCAACATTAACAACTCACAAACCAATGAGCTATCTTTGGTATTTTTAATCATAAATTCAATCGCATCAAAAAATGCAACTTCATCTATTGTGTCGGCATCCATTATCAAAGACAACCAAAGCTTTTGTGCGTTGTCCCATTTAACAAAACTGTCTTTGTCATGCTTAACCAAAAATATCCTTTGCTCAAAACTCAAGTCACACTCAAGTTTGATTGGCGCTGAAAACCCACGCAACCAAGAAGGGGTTGGCGCTGATTTTATATTTTCAAATACAAAAATTTGGACTTTGTCCTTAATGGTTAACACGCCTTTTTCTAATTCATTACCTAAACCGTCAAGTAACGCAAATGACAGTGGGAAAAAATACTCATATTGTTGTTCAACCGTTGCTGTGTAGGTGTTCTTGACTTCGTCATAATGCGTTGAAATACTCACCTCAGGTGTGCCAGATTGTGAATACCAATGTTTAAATTGGGTGAAATCAAACCCATTAGCATCACTCATGCTGCTAATAAAATCATCAATGGTCACCGCTTGAGAGTCATGGCGCTCAAAATACAACTTCATGCCTTTTTGGAAACCTGCTTCACCAAGGAGGGTGTGAATCATACGAATCACTTCTGCACCTTTTTCATAAACAGTCAGCGTATAAAAATTATTCATTTCGATATAGCTTTCAGGGCGTACAGGATGTGACATTGGCCCTGCATCTTCGGCAAATTGGTATGTACGCAACATATCCACATCGTCAATACGCTTAATTGAACGCGAATGTAAATCAGAAGTAAATTCTTGGTCTCTAAAAACCGTCAAACCTTCTTTTAAACTTAACTGAAACCAGTCCCTACAAGTCACGCGGTTGCCTGTCCAATTATGGAAATACTCGTGCCCGATAATGGCTTCAATATTAATAAAATCACCATCAGTTGCAGTTTTGTTATCTGCTAATACGCAGGCAGAATTAAACACATTCAAACCCTTGTTCTCCATAGCGCCCATATTAAAATCATCAACTGCCACAATCATATAAATGTCTAAATCGTATTCTAATCCAAAACGCTCCTCGTCCCATTTGAATGCGCGTTTAAGAGCACCCATAGCAAACTGGGTTTTATGTATATTGTGCGCTTCTGTGTAAATTTTAAGTGCCACTTCTGTGCCCGATAATGTTGTGTAAGTGTCTTCTAAAACAGCAAAATCACCTGCCACTAAAGCAAATAAATAACAAGGCTTAGGCACTGGGTCGTGCCAAGTCGCCACGCCATTTGAACATTCAGTCAAATTACCATTACTCAGCAGCACAGGATACTTGTCAAACGCCGCTTCAATGTGTGTGGTGAACACACTTAATACATCAGGGCGGTCTAAATAATAAGTGATTTGACGAAAGCCATGCGCTTCACATTGGGTGCAAAAATTGCCACTTGATTGATACAATCCGTTTAAACTGGTGTTGGTTTCTGGGTGGATTTTGGTTTGTATTTCCAAAGTAAAACGCTGTGACATCTTTCTTAGTTCCAAGCCGTCTTCCACTAGAGTGTATTCAGGATCAACGCCATCAACTAAGATAGAAATCAATTCTAAATCAATGCCGTTTAAAAACAAATTACCACTTTTATCGGCGCTTAAAGAGTTTTGATAAAAATCGATCTTTGATGAGACAATTGTTTCATTTTCACCTAAACGAAAACTTAACTCAGTTGCATGAATTAAATACGGGCTTACTGTGTAGTCTTTGCGATAAATAGCTTGTGGTTGTGTCATTTTCTTAAAATCCTGTTGATAATTTTGTTGAGTATTTTTTGTGGTGTATTTAATAGTGGTGTATACAAACCAAATGCCAGTGTCGTTAAAGCTGTGCCTAGTCCGCCAACCATGATATCACTCATCCAATGTGCACCCGCCATTAATCTTGGCATTATAAACAATATCACAACGAATAATATCCACGGAGTCCATTTATTACGCGCAAAGAATAAACAGTAACCCAGCCAAGTAAATAACACAGCAGCATGGTCACCTGGGAAGCTATCGCCAGAAAAATCTTTTAAGCCAAAATCAGGATACATTAATGACAAACGCACGGCGTCACCAATCAACACCGTTGGGCTAGCTCTGTTTAAATTATCATATTCAACATAAAAATCCAGCAACTCACGCACAAACAACATCACAACGCCTAACAAAGCAAAACCAATAAACCCAGAAAATCTGTCTTTGCTCTCAAAAATCACACCTTTGGCATAGAAAAACCACAAAATAAAAAAAAATGGAATCAAATCTGCAATACGAATACTCAACACCGCCCAGAACCAACTCCACGCCCCCCCTAACTCATTTAATAAAGGGTTGGTTGTGTCAAACACCCATTGGTCTAACAAATCCCAATACTCTCTAGTCGCACCATAACTCCAACTAAAAATCAACAATAAAGAAACAATGTTGAGTGTAACAAAAGCGTTAAACCTAAAAGAAAATATATTATTCATAACATTAACAAAAATACCCCTAAAAATAAACGATATACCACAAATGGCATCATACTCATTGTATTTAACGCTCTAATGAAAAAAATGATGGTTAAATACGCACTGATACTAGAGACCACAAAACCCACCACTAATAAAGTTAAATTAACCACTTGCTGTTGTTGATAAATATCAATCAGTATTAACAAAACAGAAAGTGTAATAACTGGAATAGATAATAAAAAGGAAAATTGAACCGTTGCTTTTCTTGAAAGCCCTATCAGCAGTCCTGCGGTAATAGTAATACCCGAGCGCGAAACACCTGGCACCAGTGCTAGTGTCTGCATCACACCAATAAAAACAACATCCCTCCAAGCCAATAACTCTCTAGCACGTGGACTCTTAGTGTCTAGCAAAACTGCAACACCCAATAAAATACCAAATACAATGGTCGTATAGGTAATAATTTCAACAGAACGCAAATCGTTGGCAATAAAATCTTCAAAGAGAAACCCAAAAATACCCACAGGAATCGTACTCAATAATACACCCCAAGCCAATTTTGACTCACCAACAACTTTTCTCTCAATAATACAGAGATAAAAATCACTAAATAATTGAGAGATTATATGTTTGTAATAATAAATCACAGCAACCAATGTGCCCATATGCACTACTACATCAAATGCCAATCCTTGATCAGGCCAGTCACTTAACTTAGGCACTAAAATCAAATGTGCAGAAGAGGATATCGGCAAAAATTCGCTAATCCCCTGTATTAATGCCAAAACAATTGTTTGAATAAAGTCCACTGCTCTTTATAGTTTATAAGTTAAATCTTGCTCTTTAAAGCCTTTTAATTTTACTTGCGTATTTTTACTTAATGCCAATACTTTAAAACTCTCCCCCATTGCGTTTGGTAATACTAATTGCTTGATTTGTTGCGCCAAACTAATGCGTTTGTTTTCGTCTTTTTCATTTAGCAAATATTCGTCAATACCCAAAGAAATTAAAAATAGCGCCTGTGTGGCGTAACCAGAAAGTGTAAAGCCACACTCAAACGCTTGCTCAGCAATATCAGAAAAATTAACCGAGGTGGTAATATCCTGCTCACCGATATGCTCAAATGGATTATCATTCGCCTTATGTTGATAATAGCACCTTAGTGTACCTTCATTACGCTGAGGGTGGAAATACTCATCTCGCCCCATGCCATAATCAATGAGCAATACCACACCCTTATTCATTATCTCGCTCAGACTTTCAATCCACGCCCTTGCTCTGTCATTAACTTCGGTGATATAGCCATGTGAAACTTCAACAGGTATAGATATTTTATCATTGGTATAAGGGTGTTTTAGCACTTGCCATACCAATTTATCATCTTGACAGTCCACACCTAATTCTTTAAAGCCATCGGTTTGATTAATCAATCGTTTCGCCGGCATAGCATCCAACACCTCATTGGCAATCACCACACCTGAAAAATCCTTTGGCAGCCTATTTAACCAAACCACCCTATCTATTAATTCTGGCAGGGCTTTGTTAATTGTGTCTTTTTGTCGTTGCTGCAATTCAGCGCTTAACTCTAAGATGTAATAGTTTTTTGGTAGTTTCCCCAATCGTCCTAATTCAAATAAGATTTGTGCCGCCAATATCCCGCTACCTGCGCCAAATTCTAAAATACCATCCCTACTCTCTGACACTTGTGCACACTGTCTAGCAAGACAAAAGCCAAATAAATCCGAAGTTTCAGGCGCAGTAATAAAATCCCCTTTTTCGCCGAATTTCTGAGCACCACCACTGTAATATCCTTTGGCTGGATAATACAACGCTAAATTCATAAATTCATCAAACCCGATAGGCTCGGCTTTTTGTATAATAGTGTTTTTGATTATTTGTTCTAAATTCACGAAAGTTATTTTATATGAAAACAGCACTCATCACAGGTGGCGCACAACGCATTGGTGCACAAATCACCAAAACACTACACGCACACGATTACAATATCATTATTCATTATCGAAATTCTAACAAAGAAGCACAAACTTTGGCTAATGAGCTTAATCAACTGCGTGCTAATTCTGCCACACTAATTCAAGCTGAGCTATCTGACTTACAAGCACTAAAAACACTTGCCAACACTATTAAACAATTAGATGTATTAGTCAACAATGCCTCGGTCTTTTACCCAACCTCAATGCAAAATGCTAATAAAAATGACTGGAATACAATCATCAATACCAATCTAATGGCACCTTTTTTTCTATCTCAATCTTTATTAGCAGCTTTATCAAAAAATAAGGGTTGCATTATCAACATTATTGACATTCATGCCCAGCGCCCATTAAAAAACCATGCAATTTATAACATTTCCAAAGCAGGTGTGGCAATGATGACACAAACCTTAGCAAAGGAACTGGCGCCAGAAATTCGTGTTTGTGGTGTTGCACCAGGATCAATTCTATGGCCAGAAAACCAAGCCAAACTCAACGATGAACAAAAAGACAAGATGCTAAATAAAATACCTTTGAACAAACAAGGTAGCGCAGAAGATATTGCTAACACAGTTTTGTTTTTAGCAACCTCACCTTATATCACCGGTCAAATTATCAGCGTTGATGGTGGACGCACATTAAATCAATAGCTTTTATGTTATAATACAAACTGCGTTAATGTGAGGAACAGAACACATTGAACAAAGTGAACAAAGAATTTTTTAAAAGTTTTGACTGTAATGACAAACATCAAAACAAACTATAAACATTTGGCTTTTTTTTGCCATACATAGAGAATATAATCGTTTATTAGCTTTTAACCAAGACTTATCATTAGCAATAAACCAAAAAGGGCTGACAACCCCAATATATAACAATTAGAATAAAATTTTGAAACATTTGCAACTCAAAATAATGATGCTAAATTCAACTCAACATGCAAGTGTTGAGTCTCTGTGTGTGGAAGGAAGTCTATTATCAGGACTAAATTATGAACCACATATTAATCAACGCAACGCACTCGGAAGAGATTCGAGTTGCCATTGTAAGAAATAAAAAACTCACCTCTCTCAATATAGAAACCAGCCTTAATCAGAAAAATAAAGGCAATATTTACAAAGGGAAAATATCGCGAGTTGAACAATCCTTAGAAGCTGCTTTTGTCGATTATGGCAAGGAAAGACAAGGATTTTTGCCATTCAAAGAAGTTACTGAAGCACTAAAAGAAAATGCAAAATCCTCAGGTGAAAAACTCACTATTTCTGATGTTTTAAAGGAAGGACAAGAAATTATTGTTCAAGTTGAAAAAGAAGAGCGTGGCAACAAAGGTGCTGCACTAAGTACTTATATCAACTTGGCTGGTGCCTACATGATATTGACACCAAACAATGCGAAAAGCAATGGCATCTCTAGACAAATCACTTCATCAGATAGACAGTCACTAAAAGAAGTTATTGGAAAAATCACCATGCCTGAGCACTCAGGTTTAATTATTCGTACAGCTGGTGCAGGTAAGACTTTGGAAGAGCTACAATGGGAAGTTGACTACTTATCAGAGTTGTGGAGTTCAATCAATACCGCAGCAGAAAAACGCTCAGCACCTTTCTTAATCTATCAAGAAAGCGATATCGTCATTCGCACACTGCGTGACTACCTAAGAGAAGATACTGATAGTGTCATTATTGACGATTTAGCAACTTTTCAAAATGCCAAAGAATTCGTTAGCTTCGTTCTACCGCACCATTTAGACCGTATTAAACAGTTCGATGCCTCCGAGCATTCTTTGTTTAATCATATGGGTATTGAATCACAGGTAAAAAGTGTTTTCGAGCGTGAAGTATCCCTATGTACAGGCGCAACCATTGTCTTTGACCCAACTGAAGCGCTGACTGCCGTTGACATTAACTCTGCACGCGCTACCAAAGGTTTTGATATTGAAGAGACAGCTTACAATACAAACTTAGAAGCCGCCAAAGAAATCGCTGCACAGTTGCAACTGCGTGATATTGGTGGCTTGGTGGTGGTTGACTTTATCGATATGACATCTGAGGAACACAAAAAATCCATTGAAAAAGCCATGGAAAAAGCCACTAGTTCAGACCGTGCTCGCATTCAGATTGGCACGATTTCACGCTTTGGACTGTTAGAAATGTCAAGACAGCGTTTAATGAGTTCAGTGACAGAATCAGTAGAGAGAACCTGCTCTTCTTGTGAAGGTCGTGGCACCACGCCAACCGTCCCAAGCTTAGCATTAAATATTTTAAGGCAGCTTGAAGATGGTTGTAATGCCTCTAGCCAAACACAAAAACTGACTATTCAGTCTAGCGTTGATGTTATTACCTACTTACTTAATGAAAAACGTGCCGATATTGGTAAATTAGAAGATAAGCATGAGATAAAAATCACGCTATTGCCTAATCCTTATATGCAATTTCCAAACTTTAATATCAACAAGCAAAAAGGCGATAAGAAATCACATCACAAGAGTTACCAAGGTATTTCTAAGCCACAGCAAAATATTGCAGAGAACGGTTTAAGTAGCACTAAAGAAGCAGCAGCTATTAATACTAATCATCCAACAACACGCGTTCCCAATCAAAATAAAACTAAACCTTCATTGTCTTTCTGGGGAAAGATTAAGTCGATTTTTGACTCTAATAAAAAGAAAAATAAACCAAATAAAAAGCACAACAATAAAAACAATCGTAACCGCAACAAGAGTCGCAATAAAAACAATCGTAACCAAAACAAAACACAGAATGACCAGCAGAACAAACAGCAAAATAAGCAAAACAATAAACAACAAAACAAACCTCAGAATCAGAACAAGACTCAGAGGAAATCTAAAAATGAGAATGCTAAGCCACAAGCTCAATCTAGAGGCAACCCTAAAGAACAGACAAAACCTCAAACAAAGTCTAATAACTTAACACCCAAGGCGCAAGGACAAGTTAAAGAAAAACCTCAAGCAAAATCAGAAAAGCAAAAGGTGGCTAAAGTTGCAAAAAAAGTCAAGGCTGATGCCGTCAACAAGACTGAACTTAAGGTTGAGGTTGATGGTAATAAAGCTGAGTAAATATGAAATTAGCAGTTTTTGGCAACCCTATTGAACACAGTCTATCTCCCAGTATTCATACACTATTTGCACAGCAGACTGGTGTACAAATTGAATACAATAAGATATTAGCGCCAGTTAACGCCTTTGCAGAGACAACACAAGACTTTATCGCTCAAGGAGGCAAGGGATTTAATATTACTGTACCCTTTAAAGTTGACGCTTTTAACTTAGCAACAAAGCACTCAATCAACGCGCAAACTGCAGGCGCAGTTAATACCATTAAAGTTGATGGTAATACCTTGATAGGTGAAAATACTGATGGCATTGGACTACTCAATGACTTAACTAAAAATCTTGGCATTGATTTACAAAATAAAATTGTGTTAATTTTAGGGGCAGGTGGTGCAACTCGTGGCATCTTATTGCCTTTATTGCAACAACGACCTGCACAGGTAATGATTGCCAATCGTACTGCGTCAAAAGCCACTCAACTCGCCAAAGACTTTGAGTCTTATGGCGAAACTTGTGGCTTTGGTTTAGAAAAAATCAAAGATGACCCTGTTGATATTATTATCAACGCCACCAGCGCTTCATTAGAGAAACAGATGCCAAATATTACCGCTGGCGTAGCCAATAATGCAATTTGTTATGATTTAATGTATGGCAAGCAAACCCCTTTCATGGACTGGGCACAGAATAATAACGCATCAATGGTTGTTGATGGTCTGGGCATGTTGGTTGAGCAAGCAGCTAGCGCATTTGAATTTTGGACGGGTAAACAGCCTAAAACTCAGACAGTGATTGAGGCAATCAGGGCGCTAAACGATTAATCTCCCATACATCATCTTTACGCGCATAAACAAATCTATCATGCAAGCGATTTTCTCTACCTTGCCAAAACTCAATCGTAGATGGCACCACACGATAACCACCCCAAAAATCTGGCAAAGGCACTTCGCCTTCGCTAAATTTTCGCTTCATTACATCAAACTCAGAAAGCAAAACTTGTCTTGAATTCAAAATCGATGATTGCTTTGATGCCCAAGCACCCAGTTGAGAATCTTTAGGGCGAGAAGCAAAATACTTAATGGATTCTAAAGTTGATATTTTTTCTACCGTACCAGAAATCTTTACCTGACGCTCCAAATCCAACCAAGGAAACAATAGTGCCACTTTAGGGTTGCTAGAGATTTGCTTAGATTTTTTAGAATTATAATTGGTAAAAAATACAAACCCCTGCTCATTAAAGGTTTTCAATAAAACTGTTCTAATACCCACCCCACTTTCATCACTGGTGGCTAGACTCATCGCATTTGGCAAAGTGAGCCCAGCATCAACCGCTTGATTCATCCAAATTTTAAACTGCACAAAAGGATCACTGTCTAAATCAGCATTAGAAATGCCGTTACTGGTAAGTTCGCGCCTTAACTTAATTAAATCAATAGTCATAAAAGTTTTGTATAAATAAAAATGATTAGAAATCTCGTATTTTAATGGCTATTTATATTTATATAAGGACTTAATCACACAATATATTTTTTGGGTCATGACAACTTAAGCGACTCTTTTCTAAACATTCCAAGCAAAATTTTATAAATATTTTGCTTGAGATTATTGAATCTAAATTCGCATTCTTTAAGGTCTAAATTAAACATACTTTTATTCATTCCTTTAAACTTTACCAGTCTATTTTTAGCATAACCCCAAAATGATTCAATGCCATTAATATGAGAGTTGCCTCTGGCAAATTCATTCTTACTATGATGCACTCTAAAATGCTTTTTATAGCCAAAATCTACAAGCCCATTATACCCACGCCATCCATCTGAATGAATAACACTTTCTACACTAGTCTTACCCTTGATAATCCTTTGTAGAGTAGCACTCTTACAATCTGGGACGATTTCAGTATAAACCTTGCCTCCTCGTTTTAATAAGCCAAACACTATCGTTTTACCCCTGGCGCCTCGGTCGCGTTTTCCGCAGACGCGCTGAGCGCCAAAATAAGATTCGTCAACTTTAAAATTCTAAGTCTAATAGCGCTCAAATATTTGTTAATTGTTTATCTGCTTAATTTTGTTAAATGAGATATTTGAGTTGCACTCAAATCCTCAGAAAATAACAAAATTATTTGTCTAAATTTAGCTTCTGAAATACGAGAACGAGTTACATACTTGTTTTTTACTTTCATGACGATGTTTTAACAGGTTTTTAAACATACTTAAGTTGTCATGACCCTTTTCTAATATTAGCAATGGCTAAATCTCGCGCTTGCCAAAGGTTGGCTTTTGCGACTAAATGAGAAGCGTCAATAAAGGTAAAGACTTCATTTAGATAGCCTTTGGATTTAAGTATATTTTTAACTTCGTTAAAAATTTTGGATAAAAGATGTGTGCCTATTTTTGTTCGCATCTTTGAAAAGATACTATAAGTTGGCGTTTTATCGCTTAAAGCGAAATTACAAAACCATTTGGCAGCGGTATTTTCTTGTAAGAATCTTTCTAACTCTCTGTCGCTAATATCTTCTAGATGTTGTAATAACAATGTTTTAAATAGGGTGTTGATACCGTAGCCTTTGTAATTACTATTACCAGCAATTGTGGTTAAGTGCTTATTGGTTATTTTGTCTAAATCAATAAGTTTGGTGAATTTACGATAGAGGTGGTTGGTTGGAACTAAGTCTTCTAGGTTGATGATTTCTGTTTGAGTGGTCATTATTTTTTTAAGTT
>NZ_UEXF01000019.1:203372-211681 GCF_900127505.1 thiotrophic endosymbiont of Bathymodiolus puteoserpentis (Logatchev)
GGTGCAAATTAAACATACTTTTATTCATTCCTTTAAACTTTACCAGTCTATTTTTAGCATAACCCCAAAATGATTCAATGCCATTAATATGAGAGTTGCCTCTGGCAAATTCATTCTTACTATGATGCACTCTAAAATGCTTTTTATAGCCAAAATCTACAAGCCCATTATACCCACGCCATCCATCTGAATGAATAACACTTTCTACACTAGTCTTACCCTTGATAATCCTTTGTAGAGTAGCACTCTTACAATCTGGGACGATTTCAGTATAAACCTTGCCTCCTCGTTTTAATAAGCCAAACACTATCGTTTTACCCCTGGCGCCTCGGTCGCGTTTTCCGCAGACGCGCTGAGCGCCAAAATAAGATTCGTCAACTTTAAAATTCTAAGTCTAATAGCGCTCAAATATTTGTTAATTGTTTATCTGCTTAATTTTGTTAAATGAGATATTTGAGTTGCACTCAAATCCTCAGAAAATAACAAAATTATTTGTCTAAATTTAGCCTCTGAAATACGAGAACGAGTTACATACTTGTTTTTTACTTTCATGACGATACTTTAATAGGTTTTTAAACATGCTTAAGTTGTCATAACCCTTAATTTATTATATTATCTTTAAAAATCAACAGCTTTCTTTAGGCGCTTGAGTGTGGTTGCTTTACCAATCAACTCAGCGACCAAATCAATACTACCTGCATTGCCATTACCACTTAGTGCCAATCTAAATGGTTGTCCCACCTTGCCAAAACCAAGCGCTAATTCATCACACACTTGTTTAATAATGCCTTTAATTTCATCGGCCTTCCAAACTTCTAACTGACTTAACTTTTTCATCAAAGCCTCAAGTGGTGCTTTATCTTTAAACTGTTTATCAGCAAGTTTTTCGTCAAATACATCAAAATCTTGGTAAAACATCTTTAACCCTTCAACCATCTCTAGCAATGTTTTTGAGCGTTGCTGTAATGACGCAACAACCAATGCCAAATCCACGCCATTATCGGTATTGATTTTTTGATGTTGTAAGTACCACTGTAAATGTTTCACCAAATATTTAGGCGTGGCATTTTTAATATATTCTTGATTGAGCCACAATAGTTTTTCTTCATTAAAACTGGCTGGGGCTTTGTTAATATCTTTTAAATCAAACAACGATACAATTTCTGCCAAAGAGAACACCTCTTGGTCACCATGTGACCAACCCAAGCGCACCAAATAATTAAGCAATGCCTCAGGTAAAAAACCTGCATCCCGATATGCCATTACACTCACTGCACCATGTCGCTTTGACAAACGAGCACCATCACTACCCAAAATCATTGGCAGGTGTGCAAACTCAGGCAAATCCCATTCAAGTGCCTGATATAGATTAATTTGTCTAGGGGTGTTGTTGATATGGTCATCACCACGAATAACATGGCTAATATCCATATCATGGTCATCCACCACAACGGTTAAATTATAAGTCGGTGTGCCATCACTACGAGCAACAATCAAATCATCTAATTCTTTATTAGCAATAGAGATTTTTCCTTTAACCAAATCCTCAAAAATCACCATGTCATTCATTGGATTTTTAAAACGCACAACCTTATGATGGCCTGATGTGAGTGCTTTATCACGACAACAGCCATCATACATAGCCTTCTCACCTTTTACCATTAGCGCTTCTCGCAAGTTATCTAATCGCTCTTTTGAACATTCGCAATAATAAGCCTTATCTTCATCTAACAATTGCTGAATGACTGCTTTATAGCGCTCAAAACGCTGCGTTTGATAAAATGGACCTTCGTCATAATCCAACCCCAGCCAATTCATTCCATCTAAGATAGCATCAACTGATACCTGTGTAGAGCGCTCCCTATCCGTATCTTCAATACGCAAGACAAAATCACCCTGTTGTTTTTTCGCCCAAGCCCAAGCAAACAAAGCGGTACGCGCACCACCGATGTGTAAATAACCCGTTGGAGATGGTGCAAATCTTGATTTCATCAATCGTTGGCTTTGTCTGCTAGATCATACCAATACTGTGTTTTTTCAAGGTCTTTTTCAACTTCCTTGCCATCTTCATACAACATACCCAGTGCATACATCGCCCCTTGTAAGCCATACTCAGCTGCCTTTTCAAACCACTCAATGGCTTTACCGATGTCCTTTTCAACACCTTCACCAGTCATGTAAGCCACCGCAATCATATGATGTGCAAAACCGTGCCCCTGATCAGCAGCTTTGACAAAATTCTCAAACCCCAAAGGCTGATTCTCAACCATACCTAAGCCATTCATCTGCATCATTCCAAGACGCCACAGACTCTCAGCATTGCCTTGCATAGCGAGTGGTGCTAATAATTGATACGCCATTGAAAAGTTCTTAGAATCAAAAGCAGCCAAGCCACTGATTAAATCTGCCTCAAAGACATCTGTTTCGTTAGAATTTGACATAATAGTTTTTATGATTTTTGAAATAGCACGATTTTACAAGATTCATACACACAAGTTACTGAATGTTGTTCAAGTACAATAACAACATTTATAAAACACAACATGTATTGGTAAATTCGCTCTCTACCACAAGCAAGCATGAACGCCACTTACCTATAATTACGAGTAATCTCTTTGGATACGGTTGATTTAATGTAATGACCTTATAGAAATATTTTGAAAATAGCCATTTAATTTTTTCCTCTGAGAGTTAGACAATTTTTCTACGGTTTTTTTTAACCACCATTCAAATTGACAGTTTTGTTTTTATGTTGTTTTTTTACATCAATATAATCAAACTTAATTAATATTTTTTCTAGTCTCCCATCTGTTTCAATCACCACATAATTTTTAGCAATATCTTTAAGTAACACGCTAGAGGCAATATTATCACCTTTTTGATAGGCTTTTGACTTACTATTTCCGTTTTTAATAATTGCCAAAGCGCCTTTTTCTTTAAAAATAGTTCCAATGAGTGTTAAATTGAGTTGTGTTGGTTTAACTGTTTTATAATTTTTTCTAAACTCAACACCTTGAAACTCTCCAAACAAATTACGATAAGCTCTCACATCTTGAGATTCTGGCTTTAATATTGTAATATTAGTTTCTTCCATGATTGGCTTATGCATACTCGCCAACACACTCAATACTAACAGTACACAAATATAAACTAGACACAAAAACAAACATAACATAATGCCTTTTCTAACTTTTTCCTTGTGCTTAAACAGAAAGCTAAAATATTTAGTTTGATTTAAAGTAGCAACAAATGATTTGATATTTAAAGTCATAATATAATCTTTATAGGACATTGTGTTCTTCACTCAATATTTCATGGGTGTACAAATGTCATCTTAACATCTACTACGCCATCCCCAACACTCTTAATATCTGCATCAACTGCCACAATATTATGCTTGTTCTTTAGCGTATTAAGCCCATTTAATAAATTAAAAAATCGTATTGAAGAACTGCTTAATACAATACGGTTGTTACTTTGGATATGAATGTTTTTGTTTTTAGCTTTTCGGTAAGTTGCTTGAATAATGCTTTTGGATTTTGCACTAGAAAGCTTAAGGTAAAACACTTTGCTTTGCAACTTCAGCAATGATGAATATATAACTTTTTCTTGTTCAAGTTGTGCTTTTAAGACACTGCCCTTATCACTCAATGAAACCATACTCAGTACAAATATTAACAGCAAAATAACAAGTCCAAACAACAAAATCAGCGCTTTTTGTTTATCAGAAAAATAACTAAAATTCATTGTTCTACCTTAAGTGTTTGTTTGTTAAATTGTAATCGTTTAATCTTTGTTTTTATCTTAATATCTGATTGAATTTTGGCAAGCAGGTCATTATCTAATTGTTCTTTAATACTCAATGTGCTGAGTTTTTGCTTAATTTGTACACGCAAGTCAATAATACGCCTAACCTCTGGAAATAGCTTTTTAAAATGAATTTCATTGATATTTGATTGCGTGTTAATTTTTTTTGTTAAATTATGATTATCCAGCATTAATTGAACTGGAGAAAGCACCATTAATAATAGTAAAATAATAATGCTCGCTCGCCATTTGTAGAGTTTTTCTTTCCAATTTGAACTCCAATCAACATTTAAAAGGTTAATCTTCTGAGTGTATTTAACATTTAGTTTTTCACTCAATATTTGATAATTATTTGTAAAGAGCTCGTCTAATACCGCTTGGCTTGTTTTTCCGCCCAAAAAATCACCATAACGAAACAATACATCTTGTTCAACTTTGGTGCAATACACTTTGCCTTTTTCAATCGGTAGTAGCATAAAATCAACCACGCATTGCTCAATTTTCAAACCTGTAGTTTCAAGCTTTTTTCGAAGCGCATTCATAATATTTTTGCTTATCACAACAACATCATAATATTGCTCATTAGCTGTCTTTTGCAAAAAAAAATCTAATGTTTCAATGTCATCTAACAAAACATCTTCTAGTAAAAAAGGAATGGCTTTTTTAGCTTTAGAAAAACTCATTTTTGGCACTTCAATATGGTGTGTTGAGACCAAATGTGAATCGATTGCAATGATATAAGACTGATCAAGTGCTAAACTAGCAAACTCAGTAGACTCGTCGTAGTAAATAATAGTACTGTTCATTAGATGTTTAAATAATTGCAGATTGGGCAATGTTTATCCTTGTTGAGTTGCACTGTTTTAAAATTTAAATCCAATGCATCTATTATCATTAATTTACCTATTAGTTGTTCACCTAAATTTAAAATTACCTTGATACCTTGTAGCGCTTGCATGGTGCCAAGCATACCCGCAACAGGTGCAAGAATACCATTATCAACACAATTCTCATCATTGTTACCAGTACTTGGGTATAGGCATTGATAACATGGCTGGTCTTTTTCATAGCCTTTAAACACTGACAACTGCCCTTCAAAACGAATAACAGCAGCCGACACTAAAGCTATATGCTGTGCAACGCAGGCTTGATTGATTTTAAAGCGTGTATCAAAATTATCCGTGCCATCTAGTACAACATCGCACTTCTTTACCCATTTATTTATATTATCTTCATTTAAATTTGTCAATGTAGTGATTTTAACATTAGGATTAATCGCCAACATCTTAACTTTAGCAGATTGCACTTTATCTCTACCAATATCATCTGTGTGATGGATTACTTGTCGCTGTAGGTTGGATAATTCTACTTGGTCAAAATCTGCAATGATTAAATGCCCAATACCAGCAGCGGCAAGATACATTGCAGATGGTGAACCTAAACCACCTATACCAACTAACAACACAGTTGCATTTAACAATTTTTGCTGTCCTTCTTCGCCAACTTCTGGCAAAAGAATTTGGCGAGAATATCTGAGTAAATTTTGATTATCCATAAGTTAAAATTATAGTCTATGAATGCAAAAATAATAATCAAAAAACTTAAGTCTTTTGCAACACCTGAGCGTAAGAAAACTAACGAGTGGTTTTTTAAAACTGGCAAAGGTGAATATTCAGAACATGATAAATTTATAGGTATACGAACGCCTCAAATTAGACAAGTAGCCAAGCAATATTTTAAATCACTTACTTTTAATGAAATTAATGAACTCATTAATCACCCCATTCACGAGGTACGCCATTGTGGGCTGATTATATTGGTTAATCAATATCAAATTGACAATCAGGACGCTGTATTTAACTATTACATAGACAATATTCATGCGGTTAATAATTGGGATTTGGTTGATACCACCGCACCACAGATTGTTGGTGATTATCTATATCAACATCAAGAAAAATTACCTCTACTATTTAATTATCTGCATTCATCTGACTTATGGGAGCGACGCATTGCTATTGTGGCAACTTGGACTTTTATTAAGCATGACGAATTCGCACCAACACTTAAAATCGCTAAATTATTATTAGGCGACAAACATGATTTAATCCACAAAGCTATTGGCTGGATGCTTAGAGAAGTATATAAAAAAGATGTTAATATTTGCAAAAATTTTTTACGAGAAAATTATACACAACTGCCTAGAACTACTTTAAGATACGCAATTGAGCGTATGCCAGAAAGTGAAAGACTGCGTTACTTAAAAAAGGAGTTTTAATGTATCAAATCAGTTTTTATGTACCAACAGAGCACGCACAAATTGTTAAAAATTTGATGTTTGATGCGGGTGCAGGACAATTTGATAATTACGAACAATGTGCATGGCAAACTGTGGGTACTGGACAATTCAAACCAGTAAATAACGCCAGCCCTGCTATTGGGAAATTAAACAAGGTAGAGACCCTTGAAGAGCTCAAAGTTGAAATGCTGTGTGCAAAAGAGAATATTGAGCAAGTGGTAAACGCAATGAAACATTCCCACCCTTACGAGCAAGTGGCATATTTTGTATTAAAAATAGAGGCATTATAATGTTTAAAAAAATATTTCATACCGCCTTACAAGGATTTTTTTGGATTCTACCCATTCTATTAATTGTTTTTATTGCAAATTGGTTATTTGAAAAAGCCGCAATATTAACACATATTTTATTTAGTAGAACGAATGCCAATACCGAAGAGTACCTTCTTTTGTGGGTAATGATAGGAGTTATTATCATCGTATTAGCCCTATCAATTATTGGTAGTATTGCCACCACACGCCTCGCCTCTGCTTTTGATTTGTTCATTAAAAAAGTGCCATTTTATTCTACCATTAAAGATATTGTAGATATTTTTAATTCCTCAAAAAAAGGTAAAAATGAAGTTTTGGTCGTGGCAATTAAAGGTTTCACTCAATCGGGATACAACATTGGACTCATGTATTCCACCAAAGAAAGTATTATTAAAAACCATTACACAGTCACACTCTCAATGAGTCCAATTCCCAATGGTGGATTTATGTTTGAAGCTCATCAAGATGATATTTTGGTCATAGAAGGGGCAAAATTTAACGACAATCTTAATTATTTATTGTCAATGGGAACAAAGAGTATGACTGAAATTTTAAACCAAGATTCAAATAACAACTTAGTTTCCTTTACCCAATGGAAACAAAAACACGCATCAATCTAGTGTTTGCTTTTTTGTCTAGCGTCTAAAAGTTAAAAACCCTACACCCAACACAACCAAACTAACGCCTAAAATTTTATGAATACCAAATGGCTCAGAAAGTATAAATACTGCCAGTATGATTGTAACGATAGGACCTAACATTCCCACAATGCTTGTTTGCAAAGGTGAAATCCTATGAATTGCCTCACTAATTAAGAAACTAGGGATAACAGTACTTACTGTCGCTAATAAAAACACCCAAAGCCATGCATTGTGACTAATTGACACCTGAGAGAAGTCAAACAATAAAAAATAAAAAAACAACACAAACATACTAGAGGCACTCATTGCAATTGCGGTAAACAAAACTGAGCCAATTCTACTAATAATTTTCTTACTAAATAACTATAAAACCCCAACAATTTCAGACAACAATTTAAACTTTCTTATTTCGAACGAGTTAAACTAAACAAAAAAATCGGAGTAAAAAAATGAGTAAAAAACGAACAAAATATACCTCAGCATTCAAGACTAAATTAGTACTTGAATTACTACAAAATGAAAGCACCATAGTGCAGATTGCCAGCAAGCATAATATTTTGCCTCAGAATCTACAAAATTGGAAGAAGACTTTCCTTGCTAACGCAGAGATTGCCATGGAGCCATCCAAGGCAGTCAAAGAATACAAAGACGAACTTATCAAAGCACAAATGCGAAATGAGCGTTTAACTACACTAGTAGGCAAGGTAACCGTAGAGAAGGAGTGGTTAGCAAAAAAGCTAAAAAGCTTGGGCTCATCTAACCGCAAACAGTTAGTTGATCTCAAGCCTTCCCTATTGCACGCCTCATATTCTTTGTCAGTTAATCATCAATGTCAATTGTTAGGTGTTAACAGAAGTGGGATTTATTACAAGCCAAAAGTAAACAGTCAACCCTTAAAAACCACACAACAAATTGATTTATAACAATAAAACCAACAATAACCCTAGACAAATCAACCAACTTTTGCTAAAATACCTCTTATTTCTTGGTCGTTTTGCTTAAAAAAATGTTAACTAAATCCAGCCCAATATCCACCCAATCAAATCTTTTTCATTCAGAGCTCTTTTCTCAATTAGATGTCAAAGACCCTTTAATACAACTAGCCAACACTATTAATTGGACAGTCTTTGATGATGCCTTTGAGCAACATTACTCTCAAAACAATGGCAGACCCTCAAAACCCATCAGGCTGATGGTAGGTTTGCTTTTGCTTAAACAACTAGAAAACCTCTCTGATGAGCGTGTTGTTTT